>NZ_JAZHRU010000001.1:1744332-2047443 GCF_036924525.1 Bradyrhizobium sp. AZCC 1719
GTCAAGCGAGTCGTCATAGCCGAGCGAGTTCTTCACCACAGTACAGAAGAACAGACAGACGACGCCGACCACGAGGCCAAGCACGAGCGCACCCATCGGACCCGCAAAGCCGGCCGCAGGCGTGACCGCTACAAGGCCCGCCACTGCGCCCGACAACGCGCCGAGCACGGAAGGGTGGCCTTTGACGATCCATTCCGCGAACATCCAGGACATCGCCGCCGCTGCGGTCGCAACGAAGGAGTTGGTCATGGCGAGCGCGGCACCGCCGGAGGCTTCGAGGTTCGATCCGGCGTTGAAGCCGAACCAGCCGACCCAAAGCAGCGAAGCGCCGATCATGGTCATGGTGAGGGAATGCGGAGCCATCAGCTCCTTGCCGTAGCCGACGCGCTTGCCGATCAGGAGCGCACCGACCAGACCGGCGATGCCGGCGTTGATGTGCACCACGGTGCCGCCCGCGAAGTCGATAGCGCCTTTCTTGAAGATCCAGCCGGCGTCGGCATTGATCTCGTCGAGCTTGGCCTGCGCCGCAGTTTTCGCCGCACCGTCAGTCGCCGCGGCAAGAGCCTTGGCTGCATCCGTGATCAGGTCCGGTCCGGGCCAATACCAAACCATATGCGCGATCGGGAGATAGATCAGCGTGACCCAGAGCGGGACGAACAGGGCGACCGCCGCGAACTTCATGCGTTCGGCGAAGGCGCCGACGATGAGGGCGGGGGTTATCGCCGCAAACGTCATCTGGAAGCAGATGTAGATGAGCTCGCTGATGTTGGCGTCGACACTGAAGGTCGCCGCTTTCGAATCCGTCGTCACGCCCATCAGGAAGGCCTTGGAGAAGCCGCCGATGAAGTCGGAACCGCCGGTGAAGGCGAGGCTGTAGCCGTAGAGCGCCCAGAGCAGGACAACGATGCAGACGGTATAGAAAACCTGCATCAGCACCGAGAGCATGTTCTTGGCACGGACGAGACCGCCATAGAACAGCGCCAGACCCGGAATCGTCATCAACAGCACCAGCACTGTCGACGTCAGCATCCAGGCGTTGTCTCCCTTGTTGACGGTCGGCTCGGCGTAGGCAGCGGTCGCGGCGAACAGGCCGACTGCGAGGGCCGCCAGTCCCGCGCTATAGGGACGTTTAAACGTCATTTGGTTTTACTCCTGAGTGTAAGGTTTGTGCGCGAAATCAGAGGGCCGCGGCATCTGCCTCGCCGGTGCGGATGCGTACCGCATGGTCGAGGTTGATGACGAAGATCTTGCCGTCGCCGATCTGTCCGGTCTTGGCAGCCGATGTGATGGCGTCGATGGTCTTGTCGACCTGGTCCGACGCTACCGCGACTTCGATCTTGATCTTGGGCAAGAAGCTCACGGCGTATTCGGCGCCACGATAGATTTCCGTATGGCCCTTCTGGCGGCCATAGCCTTTGACTTCCGTCACCGTGAGACCGTGAACGCCAATGGCGGTCAGGGCGTCCCGGACTTCTTCGAGTTTGAATGGCTTGATGATCGCCATAACAATTTTCATGGGTCTTGGTCCCCGCTTGGGCCCGGGTCAGGCGGACCGGGCGTCTCGACTGAGGTTCACCACGCGGAGATGTTCACTACGCGGGCACAGCCGGGACCCTTAGAATCAAATGCCGTGCCAGATCGGGATCGTTCCCTAACAGACTATGAATCCGGACCTTTTCGCCCTCTGCGAGAATTGCATCTTCCCGCGCCATTCGGTCGCGCCCAAAGCGTAGTCAGTCCTGCTCAAAACATGGGCAGGGCCTGATGGCCGACGCAAATCGTGCTCAGCAGCAGGGCAAGAAAACGGTAATCCGGTGGGTGGCCTATTGCAGGGCTTCGCCGTGCTGCGAGATGTCGAGGCCTTCCAGCTCCTGCTGCAGCGATACCCGCAGGGGCGCGAACACGCCCACCAGCTTGAGCAGGATAAAGGTAATGCCGCCAGACCAGACGAGGGTAACCGCGACGCCATAGAGCTGGGTCAGTACCTGCTGAGCATTGCCCTCGATCAGGCCGGCAGTGCCCCCGATCGCGTTCACCGCGAAGACGCCGGCGAGCAATGTGCCGGTCAATCCCCCGATGCCATGAACGCCGAACACGTCGAGCGAGTCGTCATATTTGAAACGCTGCTTGAGCCAGGTGCAGGCCCAGAAGCAGAGCGTTCCCGCGACGACGCCGATGACGATGCCGTGCCACGGCGCGACGAATCCTGACGCCGGCGTGATCGTGCCGAGGCCCGCGATCGCGCCCGAGATCATGCCGAGTACCGATGGTTTGCGCCGGGTCGCCCATTCGATCGCGGCCCAGGTCAGCGCGCCGGCGCAGGCGGCCAGGTGCGTCGCGGTGATCGCCATGATGGCGCGCGAGTTCGCGGCCAGCGCCGATCCGCCGTTGAAGCCGAACCAGCCGACCCACAACAATCCGGTGCCGATCACGGCCAGCGAGAGGTCGAACGGCGCGAGGTTCTCGCTGCCATAGCCGTGACGCCGGCCCATCACCATCGCGGCAACCAGTCCGCCGACACCGGCGGAAAGATGCACGACGAGGCCGCCGGCGAAATCCAGCACGCCCATGGTGGCAAGGAATCCGCCGCCCCAGACCCAATGTGCGAGCGGCACATAGACGAACATGAACCAGCCGACCGAGAACAAGAGATAGGCTGAAAACCGCATCCGGTCCGCGACCGCGCCCGCCACCAGCGCCACCGTGATGATCGCAAACGTCATTTGGTACAGCATGAAAAGCGCTTCCGGAATCGTCTTCGCCGCCGGATTGACGCTCTCCATCGTCATGCCGATCAGAAACCAGCGATCGAGCGTTCCGATCCAGGCGCCATCGCCGACAAAGGCCAGCGAATAGCCGAAGGCCACCCAGAGAATCGAGATGATCGCGACGGCGGCGAGGCTTTGCGCCATGGTCGCCAGCACGTTCTTCTTGCGCACCATGCCGGAATAGAACAGGGCCAGGCCCGGTATCGTCATCATCAGCACCAGCGCGGTGGCGACGATCATCCACGCGGTGTCGGCGGCGTTGATGGTGGACGTCTCGGCCTGAGCCGGCGTGACGAGTGCGAAGCTCGCCGCAAGAATAATGAGCGCAGCATTGCCTGCTGCACGATACGATGGTGCCCCCATAAAAATCCCCCGGCCTGTTGTCGTTTCGTTGCCGCTTCCTGGCTTCGCGCGTTCAGCGTCGTTGCCGCCGCGCCTTGAATTCCGTGATGTCTCAGAGCGCGTCGCTATCGGTCTCGCCGGTGCGGATTCTCAGCGCATGGTCGATCGGCGTGACGAAGATCTTGCCGTCGCCGATCTGCCCGGTACGCGCGTTCGCGGTAATGACCTCGACTGCTTTATCCGCAACGTCGGAGGCGACCGCGATTTCGATTCGGAGCTTGGGCAGAAAGTTCACGACATACTCGGCGCCGCGATAGATTTCGGTGTGGCCCTTCTGGCGGCCGTAGCCCTTGACCTCCGTCACGGTCATGCCGTGGACGCCGATGGCCGTCAGCGCCTGGCGTACCTCGTCAAGCTTGAAGGGTTTGATGATCGCGACGACGAGCTTCATGGTCAGGCCTTCATTTCTCTGGGGAATTTTTTGAGCACGCGACAGGCTGGGCGCCCCGACGACGGACCGCCGACGCAAATCTGGCATCTTTCTGGGCAAATGGCACAAAAAAGTTGCAGGTAGAAGGGGAAAACATTTCGAGCTGGTGACATCGATCACTGTACAGGCACCTGTAACGTCCGCCAAAATGCGGTTTCACCCCCAGCCGCCCGCCGGCTACCTCCATTTTCCACGGCTCAAGGAAATAAAATGTCGAACCGATCGTGGTTTTATGCAGCCAACGGACAGCAACAGGGTCCTTATCCGGAGTCCCAGCTTCGCGACCTCATCACCCGCGGCATGGTCGGGGCGGATACGCTGGTATGGACCGAGGGAATGTCGGGCTGGCAGCGGGCAGGAGAGATTCCGGGGATGATACCCGGCGGATCAGGTCCGCCCGCGTTCGCGCAACCCGGTGGCCCATCTACGGCTGCAGCCGGAGGTTACGGCGGCGGTGCGCTATCGATCGATGTCGGGCTGTGGGAACTCCTCGGGCGCAGCCTGTTATTCGTCATCGGCATGGTGCTGGTGATTCCGGCGCCCTGGGTTGCGACCTGGTTCTATCGCTGGATCTTTTCCCGGCTCTACGTGCCGGGCCGGCCGAACCTTGCTTTCACCGGCCAGCCCCTCGACATCTGGTACGTCTTCATCGCCATCGGCATTTTGACCTATGTGGGCTCGGCCGACCTCTATTACCTGCAATACCTCTCGATCCCGATTCAGGCCGTGCTGGCCTGGATGGTCATTCGCTGGATCGCTTCCAACCTGAGCTCCAACGACCAGCCGCTTCCGATCGCCTTCAACGGCAGCGCGTTGGGTTATGTCGGCTGGCATGTGCTGTTGTATGTATCCTTCATTACCATCGTCGGCTGGGCCTGGGTGGTCACGGCCTGGATGCGCTGGATCTGCCGCAACATCGACGGCACACAGCGCGAAGTCATCTTCACCGCGTCCGGACTGGAAGTGCTGTGGCGAACCATCGTGTTCGTGATCGCCTGCATCTTCATCATTCCGATCCCGTGGATGCTGGCCTGGTACGCTCGCTGGTACGCGTCGCAATTCGCGCTGGCCGAGCGCGGAACGCTGGCGAACGCGTAAGAGGTCGCGCTGCCGTTAGCGTGGAATTTGTAGGGTGGGCAAAGGCGCAATTGCGCAGTGCCCACCATCCCCATTCTCACGCGCATTTCGCGATGGTGGGCACGCGGAGCCTGTCATCGGGCGCGCATTCGCGCGACCCGTTGGCTTTTGCCCACCCTACAAGGTGTGACTCACTTGCGCTGGCGGACCGAGCCTTCCTGGGCGACCGACGCCACCAGCGTGCCGTCAGGCTTGAAGATCAGGCCGCGGGTCAATCCGCGGCCGTCCTGCGCGCTCGGCGAATCCTGCGCGTAAAGCAGCCATTCGTCGGCGCGGAACGGCCGGTGAAACCACATCGCGTGGTCGAGGCTCGCCGGCATCATGCGCTTGTCGAACAGCGTGCGGCCGTAGCGCGCCATCACCGCGTCAAGCAGTGAGAAATCCGACGCATAGGCCAGCGCGCACATGTGCAGCGCCGGATCGTCGGGCAGCTTGGCCGCGGTGCGGATCCAGACATGGATGCGCCCGTCGTCGATCTTCTGGCCGAAATAGCGGCCGAGCTCGACCGGGCGCAGTTCGATCGGCCGGTCGGATTCGTAGTAGCGGCGGATGAATTCCGGCATCTCCCGGAACATCGGCTGCTTTGCCACTTCCTCGGCGGTGAGTTTCTCCGGAGGCGGCACGTCCGGCATCTTGTCCTGATGGTCGAAAGCGCCTTCCTCCTCGGCATGAAAAGAAACCATGATGGAGAAGATCGCATTGCCGTGCTGGATCGCGGTGACGCGCCGTGTCGAATAGCTCTTGCCGTCGCGCAGCCGTTCGACCTCGTAGATGATCGGAATCTGCGGATCGCCGGGCAGGATGAAATAGCAATGGATCGAATGCGGCAGGCGGCCTTCGACAGTGCGGCATGCCGCGACCATGGCCTGCCCGATCACCTGTCCGCCGAACACCCGCTGCCAACTCGTCTTCGGGCTGTTGCCGCGGAACAGGTTCACCTCGAGCGGCTCCAGATCGAGGATGGAAATCAGGTCAATCAGGCCTTTGGACATGGTGGTGCGCTTTCGGTCGGATTCCTGCGTCATTCCGGGCTGGTCCGAAGGACCAGACCCGGAATCTCGAGATTCCGGGTTCGATACTGCGTATCGCCCCGGAATGACGGCTTAGCCTTGTTTATGGCCCTGTTTCGCCCAGCTATTATCAGGTAGCAAGTCTGGTCTGAGGGCGTAACCGGGTACGGATCGCATGGCGACACAGCGAAGTATTGTCATTTGCGGCGGCGCCTTTGCCGGGCTGGCGCTCGCGTTGGCGCTCCGCCAGGCCCTTGGCGCGGAGATTCCCGTCGTCGTCGCCGATCCTGCGCTCGGGGTGCGGCCGAGCCGCGACCCACGCGCGACCGCCATTGTGGCCGCCTGCCGGCGGCTTTTCGAGACGCTCGGCGTCTGGAATCAGGTGTCGGATTCGCAAGCCATCCTCGACATGGTCGTTACCGATTCCCGGTTGGATGACGCGACACGTCCGGTATTCCTGACGTTTGCGGGAGATGTCGAACCCGGCGAGCCATTTGCCCACATGGTCGAGAATTGCCGCCTGATCGACGCGCTGGTCGAGCGCGCCGAGGCCGATGGCATCGATCTCCGGGCCACGGCGGTATCGACCTACGATTCACGTTCCGATGGCGTCACCGTGACGCTCGCCGACGGCGCTGTCATCGAGGCAAGCCTGCTGGTCGCCGCCGACGGCGCGCGCTCGAGACTGCGCGAGCGCGCCGGCATTGCCACCAATGGCTGGGACTACGATCAAGCCGGCATCGTGGTCACCGTCGGCCATGAGCGGGATCATCACGGCCGCGCCGAAGAGCATTTTCTCCCGGCGGGTCCGTTCGCAATCCTGCCGCTGAGTGGAAAGCGCTCGTCGCTGGTGTGGACCGAGAGCCGCACCGAGGCCGCACGCATTACCACGCTCGGCGAAGCCGAATTCCACGATGAGCTCGAGAAGCGTTTCGGGCTGCACCTCGGCGAGATCAAGGCGCTCGACAAGCCGCGCGCGTTTCCGCTCGGCTATTTCGTTGCGCGCTCATTCATCGCCGAGCGGCTGGCGCTGGTCGGCGACGCCGCGCATGTGATTCATCCGATCGCAGGGCAGGGGCTGAATATGGGCCTGAAGGACGTCGCGGCGTTGGCCGAAGTCGTGGTCGACGCGGCCCGGCTCGGCATTGATCCCGGGCAGGCCGATGTACTCGACCGCTACCAGCGCTGGCGGCGGTTCGACACCATGGCGATGGGCGTTGCGACCAACTCGCTGAATTTTCTGTTCTCGAACGAATCGACGCTGCTGCGCACCGTGCGGGATATCGGCCTCGGCCTCGTCGATCGCGCGCCGCCGCTGAAGAACTTGTTCATCCGCCAGGCGGCGGGATTGTCGGGCGAGGTGCCGCGGCTGTTGAAGGGCGAGGCGCTGTAGCTGCTAGCCGTCGTCATTGCGAGGAGCGAAGCGACGAAGCAATCCATGCAGCAACAAGCGGAGAGATGGATTGCTTCGCTTCGCTCGCAATGACGTGGAGAGGGCAGCGCTTACCCTCACTCGATCTTCCGCGCCTCTTCCGGCAGCATGATCGGGATGCCGTCGCGGATCGGATAGGCGAGCTTGGCGGAACGCGAAATCAATTCCTGCCGGCTCGAATCGAATTCGAGCGGACCCTTGGTCACCGGACAGACCAGGATCTCCAGCAACTTTGGATCGACGGTGCCGAGGCGTTCGGGCGGGGCTGTCATTTACTCTCTCCAGATAGGCGTAGTCCCCTAGCATACCAAATCGCGAGGTGTCATGACGCTGACATCCTTACCAATTCGTCCACCACGGCCTGTTGTCGTGCCTTCGGCAATGGCTGATCCGACAGCGCAAAGCCGAGAAACGCCCAATACAGGATTTGCGCCCGGGCGCGGGCCACATCCGTCGACAATCCGGATTGCGTCAAAAGACCTTCGACATAGCCGAGCCGGCGCCGGTCGATCGCCTGCACGGCGGCGCGGGCGGCGGGTTCGACGCTCGCCCAGGTGCGGACCGCCCGTTCCAGCATCAGCCGTTCGCCGAACACGCGGCGCAGCAGCAGCGCGAGCGGGTTCTCGTCCTTCGAGGCCGCCTCGACATTGGCGATGATCTGCTCGGCCGCGACCTCATGCCAGCGCGCGAGGATGGCGGCATGGAACGCGCCGATATCGGCGAAATGCCAATAGAAGCTGCCGCGCGACACTCCCATCGTCTTGGCCAAAGGCTCCGCCTTCAGCGCGGTGAAGCCACGGGTTGCCAACGTCTTCAGGCCCTGATCGAGCCAGTCCTTTGCCGATAGTTGATCGTTCATGCCGGGTTCCGCGATCTTGCCACCATACACCACTGTATTGACAGGCGCCAGAATGCAGGCGCATAACCATACAGCAGTGTATGGAGACGTTATCGATGCGCGATCTCATTTTGCAATGCGCCGGCGTCGCCGGCATAGCGGTGGCCCTGATCCATGGCGTGCTCGGGGAAACCAAGGTGTTCGCCAAGGCGACCATCCAGCCCGAAAGCCTGCGCACCCTCATCCGCCTGGTATGGCAGGCGGGTACGGTGGCCTGGATCGGCGGCGGCGTGCTGCTGATTGCCGCGCCCTCGTTTGGATCGGAGAGCGCGCGGCACTGGATCGTCGCAACGATCGTCGTGGTCTACGCCTTTGCCGCCGCCGCCAATGCGTGGTGGTCGCGCGGCCGCGGCTTCGGTTGGAAAGCCCTCGGCGCCGTCGTCGTGCTCGCGGTGGCCGGGTATTAATTAGCTAGAGGCTTACTGCAGCCCGGTGTCGCCGCTGGTACCCTTCTTGGCGAGGTCCATTTCGGTCACCGCGATCAGGATCTCGGCGCGGGTTTTCAGGTCCGGCGCCTCCAGCATCGCCTGTTTCTCAGCAGGACCATACGGCGACATCATCGCGAGCGCGTTGACCAGCGCCTCGTTCGGAGCGCTCTCGATGCCTTCCCAATCCACCTTCAGATTGTTGGCTTTTAGGAAATCGTTCAGCACGTCGAGCAACGCCGTGCGGTCGACTTCCTCCTCGCCCTTGCGCGCGACGAAATCGTCGGCATAGGGGAAGAAGTCCACCTGGCATTGCCGGTACGCGGTCAGTGCTGCGATTTCCTCGACCACCTTGAAGCGGGCGACCCCGGTCAATTCGAGGATGTAGCGGCCATCGCCGGATTCGGCGAGCTGGGTAATGCGGCCGACGCAGCCGACCTGGAACAGCACCGGCCTTGCCTCGTCCTTGGTATGGGAAATATCCGGCTGGATCATCCCGATCAGCCGGTGGCCGTCGCGCAGCGCGTCGTCCACCATCGCCAGATAGCGCGGCTCGAAAATATTGAGCGGCATCTGGCCGCGCGGCAGCAACAGCGCGCCCGGCAACGGAAATACCGGAATGATTTCGGGAAGCTCGCCGGGTCCGCGGTATTCGGCATTGATCGGCATCTGCAGTCCCGGTCAGTTGGTTGGTTCGGTGGGTGTTCTCTTCACAAAACCATGTCCCGCGCGTGTGGACGTCCTACGAGAAAAGGATCGTCGACAGCCGCTTGCGTCCCTCGACGGTCGCTTCGTCGGTGCCGCCCCACGCCTCGAAGAACTGCACGAGCTGCTTGCGCGCGCCGTCGTCGTTCCACTTCCGATCGCGCTTGACGATTTCCAGCAATTGGTTGGTCGCCTCGTTGCGCTTGCCGAGCGCATTGAGCGCCGTCGCCAGGTCGAATCGCGCCTGATGGTCGAGCGGGTTTGCGGCGACCTTTTGTTCGAGCTCGGTCACCGGGCCGACCGACTGGGCCTGCTCGGCAAGATCGATCGAGGCCTGCACCGCCTTGACGGCGGCGTCGTTGCGCTTCGATTCCGGCACCATCGCAAGCGTCTGCTTGGCTTGTTCGACGGCACCCGTCGTCACGTAGCACTTCGCCAGTCCCGCCAGGGCGGCGATATTTGTGGCATCGAAACCGAGTATCTCGGCATAGATCTGCGCTGCGGCGGCCGGATCGCCTTCCGCCAGCACGGCCTCAGCCTCCTTCAGGATCTCCGCAATGTTCGGCTCACCCGGCGCCGTCATGCCCTTGGTGAGCTTGTCGATGAATGCGTTGACCTGGCTCTCCGGCACCGCGCCCATGAAACCGTCGGCGGGTTGGCCGCCCACGAACGCAATCACCGCCGGGATCGACTGAATGCCCATCTGGCCCGGAATGGCCGGATGCTCGTCGATATTCATCTTGACCAGTTTGACCTTACCCTTGGCGGCCCGAACCGCCTTTTCCAGCACCGGCGTGAGCTGACGGCAGGGGCCGCACCAGGGCGCCCAGAAGTCGATCAGCACCGGCTGGCGCTTCGATTCCTCGATGACATCCTTCACGAAGGTCTGGGTGGTCGTCTCCTTGATCAGATCGGGTACTGCCTGCGGTGCCGGGCCGCCGCCCTGCTCAACTATCGTCACGGTATCCTCGCCTGATGTCTCGAGAAGGAACGCAGAATATCGGCTGCGGGTCCGGCTGCTTCTAGCACGGTCCGGAACCAAGTTCTCGTTCGCTAGATGGCGGCTTGGCCGCAAAAATCAATCGGTCCAGGCTTCGCCGCCTTCAAGCTGTGCTGACCATGGGACATTCCGCGAATGAAGGGTGCAACCGCCACTCCGGCCGGCGTTCCCAACCGTCCGAATGGCCCCAGGGCTCGCGGCCCGCGAATCGGGCTATCGCGCTGGCAGATGATTCAGGGTTCCCGGCGATGGCACGAGGCCCGATAAATTCCATTTTGCCGTTGTTTCGGACGGATTCGAGCCTATTTGGTCAAAGAAATCGGATTATCCGGAAAAGCTTCGGACCGTGCGCGGACTGTTGCATTCGCAGCCCGCATTTGGCATAGGTCTGCCGTTGACGGCGAGCGATCGCCGCCATCTCGGATGCGGGTGTAGCTCAGTGGTAGAGCACGACCTTGCCAAGGTCGGGGTCGAGGGTTCGAGCCCCTTCGCCCGCTCCAGATTTTCTCTATGGCAAAGCACTAGATCCAACGACAGGCCGCCATTTGGCGGCCTTTCGTTTACCGCCGGCAACGGGTGCGCTCCGGCGGCGGCATCCTTACTTCTGACGGGTCGCTCACCTCGGGATGCGATAGACCCAGATCCTGGCCTTGCCTGAGTTCACGCCGCCAAACAGGCCGGGGAAAACGCCGCTGACCGGCTGGTTCAGATAGACGAACAACTGCCCGTCGCGGGTAGCCCTGAATCTCTCGTCAAGGCGGCCGTTCGCTGGCTCGCCATCAATGAAGTTCTCCTCATTGCCGGTCTCGCCGTAGCGGAGGATAACGTGGCCAAAGGGCCGGTCGAGTGTTCGCTTGAGCGGGTAAGCTGCCGCCAGCAAAGCGAATCGGCCCAGTGGAACGGTCGGATCGGTTGCACCGTTCTTCTTCCAGTTGGGCAGGAACGCACGGAGCGGCATTCCGCCGGGGCTCGAAGGCGCGCCGAGAAACGACCAGTCGCCATCCTTTTCCAGAACGAACTGATAATGTCCGCGCCTCTCGAGCATGACGCCCACGGGTGTGCAAAGGTCGGCGGTGTTGAATGCAGCCAAGTCGACCCCTCGGCACGCCGCCGACGTGCAGGTGCCAGGGAAGCTGCCGTCGGGCGCGCGCTTGCACAGCTTCATATCATCGGGGTCGCACACCTCCAGCGTGATTGGCTTTTCCGCCGGCTGGCAGAAGTGGCCAAGGCTGTCGCGAATGTTGAAAAGATAGTGGCTGGCGAAAGCGATGCCGCCGACCAGGAGGAAAACCGCAAAGAATGCAGGCGCGACCTTGAGTTTGATGTTGGTGAGCAATCGCCGGTAGGCGTCCTTCAGTCTGAAGCGCGCGATCGTCCTGTCGGGGAGCAACATGGTGACCAGGACGGCAAAGGCGAAGAACTGGAAATAGGGGTGGGTGATCCGGTCGATGAAGGTCTGCGGCGAGGCAGACAGCTTTGGCAAGCTGTAGCCGGTCCAACCCGGTAGCGGATAGAGCGCGACAAAGAGCAGGCCAGCCAGCACCACCATTTGCGATGTGTTGAGGCCGAGCCTTGGTTTGGATTCGCTCCGGTGTAAATCGACCTTTGCAAGGCTCACCCGCCACGCGCGGCGCATCTGATCGGTGATCCGGTCCTTAAGGCTGGCGCTCAACCATAGCAGCAGCGCGACAAGACTGGCGCAAAGCACAAACCAGAGCGGCTCCCTCGCATAGGCGTTGATCCAGCGTGAGGCAGCGCCCGGCAAGGCGAGTCCGACCATCCGAATGAGATCGGAAAGCGGTCGCAGGGGCGTGGTGAATTCGGCGGCGGCCGGCGCGGTGGATGTAAGCGGATAGGTCAGCAAATAGAGCGACGCGATGACGGTCAGGAAATAGATGATGCGTCGCCGCCAGATCGAACTTCCGACGACGTGCTCCTGGGTGAGCTCGCGCTGACGGGCGGAGGCCAGGCTCTCATATTTCGGTCTGCCCGGCGGGACGGTCAGCTTGTCCGGGGTGACGATCCTCTCGTCGTAGGTCAATATTTCATAGACCGGTGGCAGTGCGACCGGCGCATAAAGATGCGCATCGACGGAGATCCGGTCGAATACGCTTTCGTGGATCTTCGGCATTGCGATCTTCACGCAATCGCGCTTGTCGTCGGAAAATTTCGTATCCGACAGCGCGGTCACGCTCCGTGGCCCGTAGCGGTAGTAGCCGCCGAGCCCGTTGCGGGAATCGTAGATGCGGCCGTCCTTGTCCTGGGTCGACTGCACCCGCGCAAACGCGTCGGGATCGGCGCCCGGCGCCGCCTTCAAGGCAAGGCCGCGGCTGCGCGCCTCTGACAACATCCAGGTCAGCGACACATGGGCGAGCGAGTCGTCCGGATATCCGCCGCCGACATTGGAATGCGCGCCGGCGAACCAGACCTGTGTGATCCGTTCCGAACTGGTCTTCCGGGTACCGGGGACAACGGTCTCCGGACTCTCGTCCCACAGCAGCGGATGAAACGTCGTGCGCTCATCGTCGAGCGAGAGCGCATGGCAGGCCTTGCGCACCAGTGGATGAAGCTGCCGGTCCGGCAGTTCGAGCGGCCAGAGATAGCGGCTGACGCCGCGGGTCATTTCGTCGATGGGCAGGCCGTAGGCGGCGACGGTATCCCAAAGGCCGAGGAAGGCGATGTGATCGACCGGGCGCTCGTTCTTGTCGTGCTTGGCTGATACGAACAGGTTGCGCAGCTTTCGAAATGCCCATTCGATTTGAAACTGCGATTTGAACGTCTCTGCCCGGTGCGCGCGATAGGCCGCGGCGACCTTTCGATCGAGCTCTTCTTCGGTCTGGTATTTCACCAGGCCCTGTTCGCAGATCAGCCCGTTCACCACGCGGATGGTGAAGGCCCCCCGGCTGAACCCGAATGCAAAGATGTCGTCGCTCTGCCAGGGACCGTATCTCTCCTCGCGACCCTCGACCTTCGCAGCGGCAGCCTCGAGCGCCAGATAGTCCAGATGCGAGCGATAGTTGCGGCAGGCAAATTTGTAGATATCAAGCACGTTCCGCTTCAGGCCGAAGCCGAAAGCGCCGCCCAGGATCGCAAACGGCTTGAAGGACGAGGTGCCGACCCCGTCGTCGTAGAACGCAATCTGTTGCGAACTCGTCAGATCAAGCGATTCAAACACACGCCAGACATTCGTCCGCCAGACTTTGCCGGCGGAATTGCCGGTGCCGTCCGAGAGCAGAATGATCCGCTTGTTGGCCATACGGACGCTCGCTCAAACCCGGCGAGGGGAGACTGACGTTGATGGGTATGCCGAATGGTTTTCTCAGGGTTTGATCCACTCCTGTATGAAATGGACCACAATTGCGTTGTTCGTTTATCAATCGGTGACAGCGCAAGCGGTCCGCTTGATGTGGAACGCCGCCCACTCATGCGCCTTGCGCGCGTTAGCTCGACGCGGTTATTGCGATGCAGCGGCGCAAGAGCGGATTGAACGTGCGGCTTGCCAATCCGTCTCACAATTTGCCTCGCGTGTGCTGAACCGCGTGGCGTGCGCTTCTCTCCGGCACCGGATGTGCTACCATTTTTCGGTCTGCCACACTTCACCAGACCATATTCGTCTCTCGAAAGTTCAAAATAATAACAGGCGCGGCCCATCCGGCTGCATAGGGAGTGACGCGATGAAATCGGCTTTCAATCGATCTATTGTTGCGCTCGCAGCAATCCTTGTTGTTGCGGGGGCCAGCCAGGCTCCTGCGCAACAGAAGGCCCTGAAGAAATACGAGTCCGGTACCAAGGACTTCTGGAATAATCCGCCGCCAGACTGGTTCCTCGGCGATGAGACCGAACAACAAAAGGGCCTCGCTCCGCCGTCAGGGCCGCCGACCGGCGCCTCGGACGCAGAACTGGCGGCGCTGATGAAGAAGATCAAGCTGCCCGACGGCTTCAAGATCGAAGTTTATGCGTCTAACGTGTTGTCCGCGCGGCAGATGGCGTGGGGCGACAAGGGCACGCTGTTCGTCGGTTCGTTCGAACTCGGCAATGTCTATGCGATCAAGGACAATGGCGGCAAGAAAGAAGTCAAGACCATTCTCAAGGGCCTCAAGATGCCGACCGGCCTCGCCTTTCTCGATGGCGCGCTTTACGTCGTCGCGGTCGACAAGCTGATCAAATACGAAAACGCCGAGGCCAATCTCGACAACCTCGGCGCCGGCAAGGTGGTGTATGACGACATGCCGTCCTACATCGCTCATGGTTGGAAATATATCACCGTCGACAAGGATGGCTGGTTCTACCTGCCGTTCGGTCCTCCCTTCAACATCGGCATTCCGCCGACCAGCGTTTCGCAGGTCCGCCGCGTCGATCCCAAGACCGGCAACGCCGAAATCTGGGCGCTCGGCGTCCGCAACAGCGTCGGCGGCGACATCGATCCACGCAGCGGGCGATACTGGTTTACCGAGAACGCCCGCGACTGGGTCAGTGACGACATGCCGAGCGACAAGCTGAACATGATCTCCAGGATCGGCGAGCATTTCGGCTATCCCTATTGCCACCAGGGCGACATGCCGGACCCGAAATTCGCGATGGGCCACAAGTGTTCGGAATTCACGCCGCCCGTCGTCAATCTGGGCGCGCACGTCGCGCCGCTCGGCATGAAGTTCTATACCGGCGATCAATTCCCGGCCGAGTACAAGAACAACATCCTGATCGCCGAGCATGGCTCCTGGAATAGGCACAAATACCAGGGCGCCCGGATCAAGCGCGTCATCGTCGATGCCGACGGCAAGAACGCCAAATCGGAGATCTTTGCCTCTGGCTGGCTCGAAGGCGACCAGGGCTACCTCGGCCGGCCGAACGATATCTTGCTGGACAAGGACGGTTCGATCCTCGTGGCCGACGACTGGGCCGGTGCGATCTACCGCATCAGCTACACCAAGAAGTAGGATTTGAGCTGGCGGAGGCTGCGGTTTGCCCTGGAGAACGGGTGGCCGCAGCCTTTGCTGTTTGATGCACAGGGCGGAGAGTAGTCGAAATGCGAAGTGCATTGATGGGGTCGCTGCTGGCGCTTGTGATTTGCGTGCCGCTCGCCCGCGCCGCTGATATCGCGGCCGGCAAGGCGAAAGCCGAGCTGTGCGTCGGTTGTCATGGCGAGGGCGGCATTTCGCAGATCGAGAACACTCCCTCGCTGGCGGCGCAGCCCGATCAATTCATCCAGTGGCAGCTCGTGTTCTTTCGTGCCGGCACCCGCAAAAACGAGCAGATGCAGCCGATCGTCGAACAGCTCAATAATGAGGATATTCGCAACCTCGGCGCCTACTACGCCTCGCTCGAACCGCCGAAGGCATCAAAGCCTGACGACAATCCCGATTTGTCGAAGAAGGGAGAGCAGGCGGCCGTCGGCCGGCGCTGCGCGTCATGCCACACCGATAGCTACGCCGGCACCAAGGGGGTCGCCCGCGTCGCCGGCCAGCGCGAGGAATACCTGGTCAAGGCGCTGCGCGAGTACAAATCGGGAGTGCGATCCGGCGGCGCGATGGCTGCGATGACGGATGTCGCCTATTCCCTCAGCGAGGAAGAGATCGAGGCACTCGCGCATTATCTTGCGCATCTCTGAGTGGCTACGGGGACTACCCCTGCTGCTTCTCATATGCCTTCAGATGCGTATAGGCGATGCGCAGCTTCGGCACCGGAATCTTCGCCGCGTCGGCGCGTGCTACGAGATCGCCGATCACATGATCGGCTTCCACCGGCAGTCCCGCCTTGATATCGCGGAACATCGAGGCGGTCATCGGCGAGCCCTCGGTGGTCAACAAGCCACTGGTACGCTGGAAGAACGGTCCCGTCGGCTCGTAGCCCGACGCCTTTGCAATCGCGCTGCATTCATCGAGCATGCCGAGCAGAAAATCCTTTCCGCCGGCCACCGCCAGGATGTTGCCGACAGAGGTGCGCATCAGGCAGGTGGAGGCTGCGAGCGAAGCAAGGAAAACCCACTTCTCCCACATATCCTGCATGACGTGTTCGCTGGCCACGGCACCGAACTTGCCGCTGTCGAACACTTTTGCGATCGCACGCACCCGCTCCGACATCGAGCCGTCGCGTTCGCCAAAATTAAGCGACTGCATCGGCGCTAGCTGGACCACCTCGCGGGCCTCGTTGAGCGTCACCGCGATCGCGCAGAGACCGCCGAGCACGCGGTCGGCGCCGAATTTCTTGTCCAGGACCTTGAGGTGCAGCATGCCGTTGAGCAGCGGGATGATTGCGGTTGTCGGCCCGACCGCAGGTGCAAAAGATTTGATCGCATCCTCGAGGTCGAACGCCTTGCAGCTCAACAGCACGACGTCGAATGTCTCGGTGAGCTTGTCGGCCTGTACTGTCGGCGGGTTCGCGAGCGTCACGTCACCGGTGGGGCTCCTGATGATGAGACCTGCGCTTGCGAGTTCCGAAGCGCGCTTCGGCCGGACCAGGAACGTCACATCGTTTCCTGCCTGAAGCAGCCTGCCGCCGAAATAGCCGCCGATGGCGCCGGCCCCGACCACGAGAATACGCATGGATCAACTTTCCTTATTGTTGATTTTGGAACGGCGAATAGCGAGTAGCGAATGGCGAGTAGGAAGATGCCGGCTGCAATCTACTCCCAACTATTCGCTATTCGCTACTCACCATTCGCTTGCCTACCATGTGGTCTGATCTGGGCAGCTACTTTCCCGAAATCATTTCCTCGACTTCGCGAAGTTGCTCCTTGCCGAAGAACATTTCCTTGCCGACGAAGAACGTCGGCGAGCCGAACGCGCCACGGTCGACCGCGTTTTGCGTATTCTCGATCAGCCTGGCCTTTACATCCGCATCCTGCGATCGCGCCAGCAGCTTGGCAGCATCCAGGCCGGACGAGGTCAGCGCCTTGGCAGCGACTTCGGGATCATCCATCTTCTTTGGCTCGATCCACATGTGGTGGAAGGCAGCATCGACATATTTCTCGAACACGCCCTCGAACTGGGCTGCCACCGCCGCGCGCATCAGGTTCAGCGTGTTGACCGGGAAGAATGGGTTCCAGACGTAGGGCTTGACCCCAAAGCGCTTCACGAAGCGTTCGGTTTCCAGCGCGTGGAATTCGCGCTTGTTCTTGATGCCGGCGAGCGTTTCGGCGGGCGACTTGTTGTTGGTGGCCTTGAAGATGCCGCCGAGCAGGATCGGCACATATTCGAACTTCACGCCGGAGCGTTTTTCGATCGCCGGAATCGCTTCATGGCTGAGGAAGGCGTTTGGGCTGCCGAAATCGAACAGGAATTGCGGATTTGAGCTCACGGCAGTCTCCTTATGTTTTGGCGCATTGCGATCGCGCCTATGGCTCGGCGCGATCGCTAAAGGCGAGCTTGACGACGTGGTCGCGGATATCGTCGGGCCAGCCGGCGACGAGAACAACGAAGCGCCGCCGGTCATCGGCGAACAACGCCCGCGAGGCTTCCTCGAAGCCGGCGAGATTGCCGGCCATCACCGACATGAAGCGATAGGCGGCGTCCCTTGCCGCGCGGGCGCGATCCGCATCGCCATTGGCGCTGCGCGCCTCGTCGACGAGCTTGCGCAACGCCACCGACGCGCCGCCGGGCTGCGCCCCGAGCCATTCCCAATGGCGCGGCAACAGCGTCACCTCGCGCGCGACCACGCCGAGCTTGGGCCGTCCCCGTCCGCGCGGCCCAGTCGTCGCAGCAGCCTCATCGGCTTCGACTTCCGGAGACGAGGCCGGTTGCGGCAGGCGGGCAACAACGTCGCCCTCGGTCCCGCGAAGGTCGAGATCGATCGGCTGGCCGGTCGCGTCGTTGAATATGATGATAGGCAGCACGGCAGGCCTGCGGGAAGCCTGCATGACCGCCAGCGCGACCTCGGCGAGCGGGCCGGCCGCCAGGCGTTGCGGGCCGATGAAGGCTGTGAACAGGGGGCGAGACGTGTCGGCCATTGGAGATTCTCTGGATTTTCGGTGCGCTATATTTACCCGGATAAATTTCGGATGTCAATATCCCCCGGGTAAATTATGACCTGGCTCAAGGTCGTCTCGACTTTCCATCCCCCGGCTGGCACCAACGCCACGCCAACTCCAGGGGGGACGCCATGCTGACGGTTCATCATCTCAACAATTCACGCTCCCAGCGCGTGCTCTGGCTTCTCGAAGAGCTTGGCCTCGCTTACGAGATCGTCCGCTATCAACGCCAACCGGACATGCGCGCGCCCAAGGAACTGCGCGCCATTCACCCGCTCGGCAAATCGCCCGTCATCACCGACAACGGCAATACGATCGCCGAGTCCGGCGCGATCTGTGAATACATCGTTGGCACCTATGGCAATGGCCGCCTGATCCCGCCGCCGAACACGCCGGAGCGGCTGCGCTACACCTATTGGCTGCACTATGCCGAAGGCTCCGCGATGTCGCCGCTGCTTTTGAAGCTGCTGTTCACGCTGATGCCGAAGCGTGCGCCTGCGCTGCTGCGGCCGCTGGTGCGCAAGGTCTCCAACACGGCGCTGACCACCCTGGTCAATCCGCAGCTCAAGCAGCACATGGATTACTGGGAGAGCGAGCTCGGCAAGAGCGAATGGTTCGCCGGCAATGAATTCACCGCCGCCGATATCCAGATGAGCTTTCCCCTGGAAGCCGCCGCGGCGCGCGGCGGGCTCGAGCAGGGCCATCCCAAAGCGATGGCGTTTCTCGAACGCATCCACGCGCGGCCGGCCTATGCGCGCGCGCTGGAGAAGGGCGGGCCGTATGTGGTCGGGCGTTGACATCTCCTCCGTCATTGCTGTCGGTGTTCATCTCTAGCGCGACGTCTGCGTGGCGCCGACCGAGGGCAGCGCCTGCACGGTGACGCCGGGCGGCGGCACGTCGTCGTCGGGGACGAAGAAATCCGACATCAGCGGCACGGAGGGATCGACGCGGTAGCGCTCGAAATCCCTGACGCCGGAGGCGTACAGCACCTTGTCGTCGATGCAGAACTGTCCGGTGAATTCCCGCGCCGGCCTGGTCAGGATCGCGTGCGCGGCGTCGCCCATGATCTCGGGCGTGCGGCTGGCGCGCATCATCGCCTCGCCGCCGAGCAGGTTGCCGACCGCGGCAGTGGCGATGGTGGTGCGCGGCCATAGCGCGTTGACAGCGACGCCGGCGGATTTCAACTCACCCGAAAAGCCCAGCACGCACATGCTCATGCCGAACTTCGCCATCGTATAGGCGGTGGAATGCTCGAACCATTTCGTCTTCATGTCGAGCGGCGGCGACAGCATCAGTATGTGCGGGTTTTCCGCCTTCTTCAGATGCGGAATGCAGTATTTCGACACCATGAACGTTCCGCGGGTGTTGATGCCCAACATCAGGTCGAACCGCTTCATGTCGGTTGCTTGCGAGGTGGTCAGGCTGATGGCGCTGGCGTTGTTGACGCAGATATCGATGCCGCCGAATTCGGCGACGGTCTGCTCGACCGCCGCGATCACCTGCGCCTCGTCGCGGATGTCGCACAGCACCGGCAGCGCCTTGCCGCCGGCGGCGCGAATTTCTTCCGCCGCGGTGTAGATCGTGCCCTTGAGTTTCGGATGCGGCTCGGCGGTCTTCGCCGCAATCGCGACATTGGCGCCGTCACGCGCGGCGCGAAGCGCAATCGCCAGCCCAATGCCGCGACTGGCGCCGGAGATGAACAACGTCTTGCCTATGAGGGATGTCATGACGAGAACCTCCAGTTATGGACGCACGAACGAACGGCTCCCTCCCCCCTTGCGGGGGAGGGTTGGGGAGAGGGGTACGCCACGGGCGCTGACGGCAGACATACTCGATCCTGCGTCAACGACCCTCGCTAAGCGATCGGCGAAGCCGAGAGCCTTGTCCGTGCGATGCGTCGAACAGTCGAGCAAGTGGCACCCCTCTCCCTAACCCTCCCCCGCAAGGGGGGAGGGAACCCATCCGCTAGTGCGTCCCTTACAAACCTGCGTCCCTTACGAGTGCGCGGCTTCATTATCCAACTGCTACGCTTACTGCCCCACCGCCGCCGCCCCTCTCGTGCGCGGATCGGGGGCGCCGAGCAGGCCAGTGGGCGTGACGGCGATCGAATTGGCCGAGGTCTGGCCGAGCGGCTCGATCACCTGATGGCCCTTCTCCTTTAGCGCATCCAGCGTTTCCTGCGGGAAGCCGCGCTCCACGCGCACCACATCCGGCATCCATTGATGGTGCAGCCGGGGTGCGGCCACGGCGGTGGCGACGTCCATCTTGTAATCGAGCACGTTGACCACGACCTGCAGCACGGCTGAAATGATGCGGCTGCCGCCCGGCGAACCCGTCACCAGCACCGGCTTGCCGTCCTTCAGCACGATGGTGGGCGACATCGACGACAGCGGCCGTTTGCCCGGGCCTGGCAAATTGGCTTCGAAGCCGACCAGGCCGAACGCGTTCGCCGCGCCGGGTGCTGCGGTGAAGTCGTCGAGTTCGTTGTTGAGCAGCACGCCGGTGCCATCGGCGACGAGGCCGACGCCATAGGAAAAATTCAGCGTATAGGTGTTGCTGACGGCATTACCGCGGGCGTCGACGACGGAATAATGCGTGGTATTGCTGCCCTCGCGCGGCAGGCTCACGGATAACGCCTCGGCGGGCGTAGCGCGCGCAAGGTCGATGCTGGCGCGTTGCTTTGCCGCGTAATCCTTCGCGATCAGGATACTCGCCGGCGCATTGACGAAGGCGGGATCGCCGAGATAGCGCGCCCGGTCGGCGTAAGCGCGCTTCATGGCTTCGATCATGACATGCAACGAGGGCGCCGAGCCCTGCTTCATGTCCGCCATCGCAAACCCTTCGAGAATGTTCAGCGCTTCCAGTAGCACCGTGCCGCCGGACGAGGGCAGCGGCATCGACACGATCTCATAGCCGCGATAACTGCCGCGCACGGGACTGCGGATCACCGCCTCATAGGATTTGAGATCGTCCGCCGTCATGATGCCGCCGGCATCGCGGACGGCTTTTGCCAGCCGTTCGGCGACCGGGCCCTGGTAAAATCCACGCGGTCCCTGCTCGGCAATCGCCGACAGCGTTGCCGCGAGATCGGCCTGAACCAGACGGTCGCCCTCTCGCAGCGCCGTGCCGTCGTCACGGGAGAACGCCTTGGCCGAGTTCGGCCAGCGTGCCATCCGGCGATACATGTCCGGCAGCGTGTCGGCGGTGTCGTCGGCGATCACGAAACCGTCTCGTGCGAGCTCGATGGCGGGCTTGAGGATTTGCGCGAGCGTGAAGCGGCCGGAGCCGTATTTCTCCAGCGCCAGTGCCAGTCCGGCCACCGTGCCGGGCACGCCGATACCAAGCGCGGAATTGCGCGACTTGTCGGTATCGGGCTTGCCGTCCGATCCCAGAAAGATATCGCGCGTGGTCGCGGCCGGTGCGGTCTCGCGATAGTCGATGGCGACGTCTTCATTGCGCTCGGCCGAATGGATCACCATGAAGCCGCCGCCGCCGATGTTCCCGGCGCGCGGATAGGTGACGGCAAGCGCAAAGCCGGTGGCGACCGCGGCATCAACCGCGTTGCCGCCTTGCCGGAGAATGTCGGCGCCGACTTCCGCCGCGATCCTTTCCTGGGCGACCACCATGCCGTGTTCGGCTGCAATGGAACGAACGGCGGAGAGGTCCGGCGAATAAAAGCGGCGTTCCTGCGCAAAGGCGGTCGCACCGCAGGCAAATGCCAACACGATTGCGGCAATCGCCTTGCGCCGAGTGATTTGAAAGATTGTCATCGAAAATCCGCCGCAGTTTGAGCCTGTGTGGCGCGTGGGCAACAGCGCCAGCGTTGGTGACGCATGCTATATGGGTTCGGTTTCGGCACGCAAAACGCTTCACGAGACTTTTGAAGGAAATATCCGGCATGGCGGTGATCGCTTCCGAGGCAGTTGGCGCCGAGATTCTGCAGGCATATCCGCGCCGCGCCGCCGTCGTGAGCTGGATCTTCTTCGATTGGGCCGCGCAGCCTTATTTCACGCTGATCACCACGTTTGTCTTCGCGCCCTACTTCGCGGGCTTCGTCGCGCCGGATCCGGCGAGGGGGCAGGCGCTGTGGGGATTCGCCACCGCCGCCGCCGGCCTGGTGATCGCGCTGCTGTCGCCGGTGCTGGGTGCCATCGCCGACGCCAGCGGCCGCCGCAAGCCGTGGATCGCCGGCTTCGGGTCGCTTTTGGTGATCGGCTCCTGCCTGATGTGGTTCGGAAAGCCGGGCGACCCCAGCGTCATCCCGCCACTGCTGTTGGCCTATGCGATTGCGAGCATCGGTGTCGAATTCGCCACCGTCTTCAACAATGCGATGATGCCGACGCTGGTGCCGCCGGACAGAATCGGGCGGTTGTCCGGCACCGGATGGGCGACCGGCTATATCGGCGGTATCCTCAGCCTCATCCTCGTGCTCGGCTTTCTGGCGGCCAGTCCCGAGACCGGGCGTACACTGTTCGGCCTGGCACCGTTGTTCGGTCTCGATCCGGTCACGCACCAGGGCGATCGCATCACCGGTCCCTTGACCGCCATCTGGTTCCTCATTTTCGTGACGCCGATGTTCCTGTTCACACCGGATTATCCGGCCAGGCGTCCAATCCGCGAGGCGTTGCGCGAAGGATTGAGCGGGCTCAAGCGAACGCTCGGCGAATTGCCGAAGCAAAAGTCGATCGCGACGTTCCTGCTTGCCAACATGATCTATACCGACGGGCTGGTGTCGCTGTTCGCGTTCGGCGGCATCTACGCCGCCGGCACCTTCGGCTGGCATACGATCCAGATCGGGACGTTCGGAATTCTGCTGGCGATCGCGGGCACCTTCGGCGCCTGGCTCGGCGGCAAGCTCGACGACAGGTTCGGACCCAAGCGCGTTATCGCCGGTAGCCTCACGATCCTGCTGCTTGCGCTCGCCGCGATCTTGCTGGTCGACAAGGATTCGATCCTGTTCGTGAAGGTCGCGCCACCAGCTCCGGGCGGCGCGCTGTTCTCCGGCGCCGCCGAGCGCGCCTATCTCGTGCTCGGGTGCCTGATCGGCGCGGCCGGCGGCCCGCTGCAGGCGGCGTCGCGCACGCTGCTGATCCGTCTCGCGCCGAAGGATCGCATCGCGCAATACTTTGGATTGTTCGCGCTGACCGGAAAGGTGACGTCGTTCATCGGTCCGCTCCTGATCGGCGCGATCACGGCCGTGACCGCAAGCCAGAAAGCCGGCATGGCGCTGCTGGTGCTGTTCTTCGTCGCGGGCCTGGCGCTGCTGTCGCGCGTGCGGGAGTGAGGGGGAGCGACTGTCGCGCATTGCTCTCCACGAAGGCGGGTTTCCGGTTTTGCCGCGGCCCATCCGCGTCATTGCGAGCGAAGCGAAGCAATCCATGCCTCAGCGCGGGGATAGATGGATTGCTTCGCTCCGCTCGCAATGACGGGAAGATAGCGCCGCACACACCACTGTCGTCCCCCGCGAAGGCGGGGGATCCAGTACGCCGCGGCTCATCCGTTCAATCACTGGCGTCTCTGGAATACTGGATCGTCCGCCTTCGCGGACGATGACAACCGAATATGAGGCGGCGATCTCGCGGCGCATTGCGTCCGAGGTTTGCTCTCAACTTCCCGCCCTCTCATTCAAAGGGCGCAGGGAAGACCGGGTGCTGGCTGCACCCGCGGTCTCGTGTGCAATTGCGCATAAAGAACACGCACACGAGCATACAGGTACAGCGGGAGCATCCCGGCCTTCCCTGCGCAATGGCTTCACGGCTTACTTCGTGCTCTCCCCGGAGAACGGCTCTTTTGCCTCCGTCGCCGACGGGAAATTCCCGCCAACTTAACGCCAGCACCGCGGCGTCCGAACCACACGACTTCGCCGTACGCTCCCGTCTTCGCCAAGAGGCTTCGCCGGGTTTGGTACCGGTCCGCCGAAGCTTTAGCGAAGGCGGATCCTGCGCCTACGTCTTGCGCATTCCGCGTCCATCGCATCTCACCGCACGTTCGTGACGATCGCGAGCGCCCCTCAATGGGTGAGACGGGCGGAGTTATGCATCTGATTTGCGTGAGAACGAAAGCGGAATATTTTTGATTCCGGGACTTGATATGATTTCGGAAAATCAGAATTGATTTGCTCGTAGGGCAATCACATCACCGGTGCCGTAGGGTGGGCAAAGCGCGAGCGTGCCCACCGTCAAGCCATGCGATCGGTGATGGATGGTGGGCACGTCGCTGGCGCTCCTTTGCCCACCCTACGGCGTTTATCATTCACTCAGTGCCTGAAATGCCTGACGCCGGTGAACACCATCGCGATGCCGTGGTCGTCGGCGGCCTTGACTACTTCTTCATCGCGCATCGAACCGCCGGGCTGGATCACCGCCGTTGCGCCGGCTTCGATGCAGGCCAGCATGCCGTCTGCGAACGGGAAGAACGCATCGGATGCGACGACGGAGCCTTTGGTCAGCGGTTCAGCGAGCTTCATTTCGGCCGCAGCATCCTGTGCTTTGCGGGCGGCAATACGCGCCGAATCGACCCGGCTCATCTGGCCGGCGCCGATGCCCACTGTGGCGAGGTCCTTGGCGTAGATGATGGTGTTCGACTTGACGTGCTTGGCGACGCGGAAGGCGAATTTGAGATCGCGCAGTTCGGCGTCGGTCGGCGCGCGCTTGGTCGCAACCTTGATGTCCATGTCCTCAACCACCGCATTGTCGCGGCTCTGCACCAGCAAGCCGCCGGCAACCGTCTTGGCGGTCAGGCCGACCGTGCGCGGGTCGGGCAGGCCGCCCGCGAGCAACAGGCGCAAATTACGCCTGCTGCCGATGATCGAGATCGCCTCTTCGGTGGCGTCGGGGGCGATGATCACTTCGGTGAAAATGCCGATGATGGCGCGCGCGGCCTCCGCATCCAGCGTGCGGTTGACTGCGATGATGCCGCCATAGGCCGACGTCGAGTCGCAGGCGAGCGCGCGGCGATAGGCGGTGACGAGATCGGGTCCCTCCGCAACACCGCAGGGGTTCGCATGTTTCACGATGACGCAGGCCGCGGTGCGCTTCGGATCGAACTCACCGACGCATTCGTAAGCCGCATCGGTGTCGTTGATGTTGTTGTAGGAAAGTTCCTTGCCCTGCAATTGCCGCGCGCTGGAGACGCCGGGCCGCTTGTCGGGGGTTGCATAGAACGCCGCGGTCTGGTGCGGGTTCTCGCCATAGCGCAAGGACTGGATCAGCCGGCCGCCGAAGGCGCGGAAATCCGGCGCATTGTCCTTGAGCTCTGTAGCAAACCAGTTCGAGATCGCTGCATCGTAGGCGGCAGTACGCGCATAGGCTTTTGCGGCGAGGCGGCGGCGCAACGCGAGCGTCGTTGCGCCCTTGTTGGCGGCGAGTTCGTCGAGCACGGCCTGATAGTCCTGCGCCTCGACGACGACGGCGACATCGTCGTGGTTTTTGGCGGCCGCCCGGATCATCGCGGGCCCACCGATATCGATATTCTCGATGCAGTCTTCGTAAGCAGCGCCTTTGTCGACGGTCGCCTCGAACGGGTAGAGGTTGACGACAAGCAGGTCGATCGGCGCGATGCCGTGCGCCTTCATGGCGTCGGCGTGCTCCTTGTTGTCGCGGATCGCGAGCAGGCCGCCATGCACCTTCGGATGCAGCGTCTTGACGCGGCCATCCATCATTTCGGGGAAGCCGGTAAGTTCGGAGACGTCCTTGACCTTCAACCCTGCGGCGGCGATCGCCTTCGCCGTGCCGCCGGTCGAGACCAGCTCGACGCCATGTCCCGCCAGCGCCTGGGCGAATTCGATCAGGCCGGTCTTGTCGGAAACGGACAACAGGGCGCGGGTCACGCGGCGGGTCGTATCGGTCATGGGCAAGGTCCTTTGTTAGGGGATGCTTATGCCCAGGCGCGCGGCGATTACTCTCGCGCTTCCCGATGGTGCTCCATCCAAAGTCGCCAGTCGCGCGAGCGCGGGCTGGTTAGCAGCTTTTGGCGCGGTTCACAATGGGGCGGTGGCAGTCTCTGTAATCGGCTTTGGCAGCCCGTTTCACACCCGTTCAAACCCTCATCCTGAGGAGCCCGCTGAGCGGGCGTCTCGAAGGATGTGGCCACAGACGGGGCCTCATGGTTCGAGACGCGCTTCGCGCTCCTCACCATGAGGGACGAGCGAAGCAGCACGATCAGAGCGGCAATTCCGGCTCTCGCCGCGCATTGCGCCGCGTGTTGGTGGCGCCTGGCGACGTGCTTGAGCGGACAAAGCTCCAGCGGATCGAGGAGGCGTGGCGGGAATCCTGACGGATCACGATCTGGGCGGTGCGGCGCGGGCCGTCATTGCCGGCCAGAAACACGCTGTCCTCGAGATCGACCTTGTCGTCGAGCGCCTCGAAGGTCCAGACTTCGCGGTTGGGCAATACCAGCATGACGCCGCGCGCATCGCTGAGGCGGCTGGCCTTCACCGCGGGATGAAGGTGAAACCGCAGCGCAAAATCGGTCTCCGCGCCCTTGATGCGCGTCCCCGGCGCCGGCGACACAGTGTCCTCGCCATCGAGTCTTGCGCCGTCATGGGAGATCATCAGCACCCGGCGATGCACGACGCCGAAGCGTGCGAGATAGCCGTCATGCGAGGTGGTCAGGAGATCGCCGTCGGCCACCGCCTCGCGGTAGCTTTCCACGTTGGCCGGACCGCTGACGACCGGCGCGCCCTGAAGCAGGCGCTTCATCGCCGACAATTCGACGAACTGACACGAGGACGCCTCGTGATAGGTCAGGGTCGAATGCGCTGCGGTGCTGCGGGCAAAGGTGCGCCAATTATCCCGGCCGGTCGAGGGCATCCCGCAATTGACCACGATCCGGCTCGGCCCCGAAGACAGTTCGAACGAGAGACAGCCGGCGTGCGCTTCCTGGCTGACATTCGGCGGCGGCGGCGGACCGCTATCGATGATGACGGTCGTCGTGCCGGCGTCGAGGCGCTGGAAGCCGGTATGCGGCATGTTCGCCATCGGTACGCCGTGCGTGTCATCATAGGCGAGCAGCGTCGCGACCAGGTCCGAGGGCGCGTTGCTCATGCCGTTGAACAGCGCGAAGCTGCCGTCGCCATGACGGAAGAAGCGCAGCATCGGCATCATGCGGTCGATCGCATTCAACAGCGCGGGCGGCGGCGCGATGTTGCGGGCGGCAAAGGTCTGGCGCAGGGGCAGGAGGTCGCTGAGCAGTTCGACCAGCGCGCCGGGGTTGCGCGAAATATGCCCGCCGTCGGGCTGGATCTGGCGCTGCAATTCGTCGGAAAGCCGTCGCGTGGCGGAGCGGATGTGTCGCGCCTGATTGGCCAGGCACAGCGAGGCGTAGCACAGCGCGATCAGGACCTGCAGCCGCGGCACACCGTCGGCGATGTCGAGCATCGTGTAGCGAAGATATCGAATTTCGCGGGTCAGCCCGCGCAGATACTTGCGATAGAATTTTCCGTCGGTGTCGCCGAGCACCAGCGGCGCCTGCGACAACAGCGAGATCACGCGGCGGGCCAGCACGTCGGGGCGGCGTTCGAGCGGCCGCTTGCGCGCCGGATTCGAGATCCAGTCGTCGACCAGCGAGCGGGCATTGGCGCGGGTCAGCGCGGTGTCGGCGGCGCGCAGGTGCCGCAGCCAGCCGAAGCCGAGCAGCGCGACTTCCCAATCTTCCGACGGCGGCTCGAGATCGAAGATCGAGCGGCCATGGCAGGTGACGATTTTGCCGGCAAACACGAAGCGGCCGGCATAGATTTCCGCGGCGCGGGTGGCGTCGGCGGTGCGCAGATCGTGCGGGGCGATGATCAGCCGGTCGGCGCGGCCGGGCCACAGCCGCGATACCGCCACCGTGGCGCCGGTCGCGCGCGCGATCACGGTCCGCGCCGAGCGGCTCATGATAAGCGTCGAGATGCGTCTGCGTTGAGCGACCGACACGCCGTGCCTTGGCTTTAAGGAGGGAGGGGTATTCTGGCGAATCCTTTTAATCCGGAAACACCGGCAACACACCATCTTGAAAATCGACGAATCACCCGAAGGCAGGGTGATTTCGGTCTAAAAATCAGGTTTTAACCAGCCGCGCCGCGTAAAATCCATCTAACCCGCCGAGCCGGGGGTCGTCATGGGGCAAATGGCAGGGCAGGGTGCGTAAATCGCCGCTTGGGGTCACGATTTCGCTGAGGCCCGCGACCTCGTCCACCTCGACCGGGACGCGACGCACGCCCGGTTCGGTAGCGAGCAGGGACGCGACCGCCTGTTCGCCTTCCTCGGGCTCCAGCGAACAGGTACAATAGACCAGCGTTCCGCCCGGCTTGAGCAGGGCGACCGCCTTTTGCAGCAACCTTTTCTGTAACGCGGACAGCGCCGCAATGTCGGCTTCCTGACGCAGCCAGGCGACATCGGGGTGACGGCGGATGGTGCCGGTGGAGGTGCAGGGCGCATCCACCAGCACGCCGTCGTAACCGCCATTGCCGCTGCCCTGCCATTCGGCCGCATCGGTCACCACGTCATCGGCCTGCAGCGAGAGCCGGGCCAGATTGTCGCGCAGCCGCGCCATGCGCGCCGGCGAGCGATCGACCGCGGTGACGCGCGCGCCGGCGTGCGCGAGTTGCGCGGTCTTGCCGCCGGGCGCGGCGCAGAGGTCGACGATGCTCTTGCCGGCGACATCGCCAAACAACCGCGCCGGCAGCGCGGCCGCGGCGTCCTGCACCCACCACTGTCCCTCGGAGAAACCGGGCAGCATGGTCACCGACCCTTGCAGCAGCGTGCGCACGGTTCCGGTCGGCAAGGTTTCGCCATGCAGGCGGCTCGCCCATTGCGCCGCGTCCGTCTTCACGGTGATGTCGAGGGACGGCTCGTGGCCGATGGCGCGCGCCATCTCCCGCGCGGTGGTCTCGCCATAGGCGCCGATCCAGCGCGTCAACAGCCACGGCGGAACATCAAGCGTCTGCGACTTGATTTCCTCGATCAGCGGCTGTCCCTCGCGGGCGCAGCGGCGCAGCACGGCGTTGACGAGGCCGGCATACTTTGCGGCGCGGCGGTCCGATTGCACCAGCCGCACCGAAAGATCGACGGCGGCGTGATCAGGCACGTCCATCCAGAGAATCTGCGCCGCGCCGATCAGTAGTGCGCTCTGTGCCCGCGGCGCATCCGTCGGAATGCCGCGATCGAGCAGGCGCGACAGCAAATGGCCGAGCGTGCCGAGCCGTCGCAGGATCGTCGCAACCAGCCGCCGCATCAGCGCGCGGTCGCGATCGGCGAGCGCCTTCAGTCCGGGATGGGCGCCCGTGCCGTCAAGCTGATCGTCGAGGGTGCGATGCTTGTGCAGCACGCCGTCGAGAATATCAGCCGCGATCCGCCGCGCCGCGAGGCCGGGCACTTCTGAAGGTACTGCGAATCTTGAAGGGGGCATGAAGCAGGAATGTCTCGGAAGGCGGAAAGGTTTCGGCTCATGCCAATGAAATGAAACACTCATTTGGCATGCGAATATGCCAAATGTAAGAATCGCCACAGACAATTTCTCGATTGTGATGTCATCTGTGCGCCCATCCCGTGCTATGGGAGAGTTGCGATGACCGACAATTATTCATCTCCAGCGCCGGCTGCGGAACGCAAGAAGCTGACGCCCGCAGCCCAGCGCGCGCTTGCCGAGGCCGAGGCGCGCCGCAAGGCCACTGACGCCAGCGCTACCATGCTGCAGAAGGAATTCCAGGGTCCGAAGGGTCTGGAACCGACCCGCTACGGCGATTGGGAGCGCAGAGGGATCGCTTCGGATTTTTGAGGGCCAAGATTTTTGAGGCGCAAGGACGGGCAGTGGGCCCTTGCCGGACGACCCGACTCAGCCCTTAGTCGGGAATATGCCTCCATATGAGAAGATAACTGCTTACCGGACCTCGCGCCGGGGTCCGTGGCGCCGCTGGTTTGCGGCGGCCTTGCCATGGATGTTCGTGCTTTGCGTAGCGGTGGCGACGACGCTGCCGGTGCGGGACTGGGTGCGCCGGTCGTTGCCTGACTTCGCCGACAGCCAGGCGGCGCGCGATGCCGAGATGATCTGGAAGCGCTCTGGAAGCCCTGACGTGCGCCATCCCGTCGATGTCATCCGGACCATCGATGGCGACACGTTTGAGGCGCGGGTGCATTTGTCGCCCGGCGTTGAGCCGATCACGCGCATACGCCTGCGCGGCATCGACGCGCCCGAATTGAAGGCATCGTGCCCTGGGGAATTGCAGATGGCGGAGGCCGCGACCGGTGCCCTGCGCGCGCTGCTTGGCGAAGGCGGGGTCACGATCTTCAGTATCGGACCGGACAAATATAGCGGCCGTGTTGTTGCCGAGGTTGCAACCAGGCGCACCGGGAATGTTTCGGCGGCCATGCTCGCGGCAGGTCATGTGCGCAGCTATGGCGGCGGCCACCGCAACGGATGGTGCGCGACCGCTACAGGTAACGATGCTCCCGCAAGTAAGCGGTGATGCGCTCGCAGGCCGCTTCCGCCGACATCTCCGATGTGTCGATGATGATTTCCGGAGCAAGCGGCGTCTCATAGACCTGGTCGATGCCGGTGAAGTTCGGCAGTTCGCCGGCGCGCGCCCTGGCGTAGAGCCCCTTGGGATCGCGCCGCTCGCATTCGGACAGCGATGTCGCGACATGAATCTCGATGAACTCGCCGTCGTCGTGCCGTCGTCGTGCCGTTTCGCGATCGCCGCGGAACGGGGAGATCAGCGAGACCAGCGCGATCAGGCCGGCATCGACGAACAGCGCCGCGATCTCGGCGACGCGGCGGATGTTCTCGACGCGGGCCTCGCTGGTGAAGCCGAGATCGCGGTTGATGCCGTAACGAAGATTGTCGCCGTCGAGCAGCGCGGCGTGGCGCCCGAGTTCGGCAAGGCGGCGATCGACGAGATTGGCAATGGTCGACTTGCCGGCGCCGCTTAAGCCAGTGAACCACAAGACGCAGGGCCGCTGCTGCTTGATGCGGGCGCGCACGGATTTGTCGACGTCGAGCGCCTGTCGGCGGATATTGGTGGCCCGTCGCAGCGAGAAATCGATCATCCCCGCCACCGCGGTGCGGTGGCTGATCGGATCGATCAGAATGAAGCTGCCGAGCTCGCGATCCTCGCGATAGGCCTCGCAGACCAGCGGGCGGTCGAGGCTGAGATTGACATAGCCGATCTCGTTGGTGGCGAGCGTGGTTGCGGCCTGATGCTCCATGGTGTCGATGGCGACGCGGTGCTTTAGCGTCGAGATGACCGCGCCGGTCGAGGCGGTGCCGCATTTGAGCACGTAGCGGCGGCCCGGCAGCATGGCATCGCCGTCGAACCAGACGAGATGCGCGGCCAGTTGATCAGATACCAGCGGCGGGTCGCCCGCGGTCAGCACGTCGCCGCGGCTGACATCGATCTCATCGGCCAGCGTGAGGGTTACCGATTGGCCGGCTGTGGCATGGTCCTGCTCGCCGGCGGCGGTGATGATGCCGGCAACATGGGTGAGATGGCCGGACGGCCGCACGCTAATCGCGTCGCCTATGCGTACCGTGCCGCCGGCGATCCGCCCGCTGAAGCCGCGAAACTCCGCATTCGGCCGGTTCACCCATTGCACCGGAAGCCGGAACGGCCGCTCTGCGATGTCGCCGGTGACGTCGACCGTCTCCAGATGCGCCATCACCGTCGGCCCGTCGTACCAGGGCATCCGCGCACTCGCAGCGAAGATGTTGTCGCCGTCGCGCGCCACTACAGGAATGCATTGAACCTGCGGAATGCCGAGTCGGGCAGCCAAGGTGCGATATTCGGCGGCGATCGCTGCAAAACGATCGGCATCGAACCCGACCAGGTCCATCTTGTTGACGGCGAGCACGACGTGGCGCACGCCGAGCAACGCGAGGATATGACTGTGGCGGCAGGTCTGCGTGATCACGCCCTTGCGCGCGTCGATCAGCACCACCGCGAGATCGGCGGCGGACGCGCCGGTTGCCATATTGCGCGTATATTGGGCGTGGCCCGGCGTGTCGGCGACGACGAAACGGCGGCGCTGGGTGGCGAAGAAGCGGTAGGCGACGTCGATCGTGATGCCCTGCTCGCGCTCCGCCTGCAGGCCGTCGACCAGCAGCGCGAAATCGAGATCGCCGCCGGTGGTGCCGGCGATCTTGCTCTCGGAGGCGAGTGCCGCCAGTTGGTCGTCGAGCAGCGTCTTCGAATCGTAGAGCAGGCGGCCGACCAGCGTGCTCTTGCCGTCGTCGACGCTGCCGCAGGTGACGAAGCGCAGCGTCGGCCGGTCATGCTGCCCGAGCTGCAACGCGTCGAGAACGGCGACCGTGGGCGCCTCGTGATAAGACATCAGAAATAGCCCTCAGCTTTCTTGCGCTCCATCGACGCGGTCGAGTCGCGGTCGATGACGCGTCCTTGCCGTTCGGACGTTCGCGAAATCATCATCTCATGGACGATCTCCGGCAGGTTCGCCGCCGTCGACGGCATCGCGCCGGTCAGGGGATAGCAGCCGAGCGTGCGAAACCTGACCGAGCGCCACATTGGCTGCTCGCTGGCGCGCAGCGGCATCCGATCGTCGTCGACCATGATCAGGGCGCCGTCGCGCTCGACCACCGGCCGCCGCGCGGCAAAATACAAGGGCACGATCGGGATGTTCTCGATCAGGATGTATTCCCAGACGTCGAGCTCGGTCCAGTTCGACAGCGGAAACACCCGCATGCTCTCGCCGGGCGCGAGCATGGTGTTGTACAGGCTCCACAGCTCCGGCCGCTGCTGCTTCGGATCCCATCGATGGGTTGCGCTCCGATGCGAGAAGATGCGCTCCTTGGCGCGCGATTTCTCCTCGTCGCGGCGGGCACCGCCGATCGCGGCATCGAAGCCGCCGGCTTCCAGCGCCTGCCGCAGCGCCTGCGTCTTCATCACGTCGGTATGAAGCGCCGAGCCGTGGCTGAACGGGCCGATGCCCTGCCTCACGCCGTCGGCGTTGACATGGACGATCAGATCGAGCCCGAGCTCGCGTGCGCGCTGATCTCGAAACGCGATCATCTCGCGAAACTTCCAGGTCGTATCGACATGAAGCAGCGGAAACGGCGGCTTGCCGGGATAGAACGCCTTCATCGCCAGGTGCAAGAGCACCGAGGAGTCCTTGCCGATCGAATAGAGCATCACGGGTTTACGGAATTCGGCCGCCACCTCGCGCATGATGTGGATGCTTTCGGACTCCAGGCGCTGCAGATGGCTCGTGGCGGTGCGGGGCTGCTTGCCAGCCCTTCCCGGGAGGGCTGGCTCGGCGATCGTGGGAATGTCCAGCATGGCGATCACGCGGCCGCGGCGAACCAATCGCCGAACAAGCGCTCCGACGTGGCCGCACTCAGGCCAAGATCCCGAACACACGCCGCAACCGAGGCGCGATAGGCATCATTGATCCCGCAGCGCTCCAGGATGTCCAGTTGGGTTTCGCTCAGCGAGGCCGTTGCGCGGCACTGGTAGCGATAGGCGCTATCGGAGGTGTGCAGATTGGGCACCTTGTAAATCGTCGCTTCGCTCGGGAAGATGACGCGCGCGTTGTTCACCTGCGTTTGTCCTGGCTCCCGCCAGGACGTCACGGCGTTTTCGGTAAAGCTGCTCGAAAGGCCAAGGCGGTCGAACAGGACACGAACCGACGATATGGCCTCCTTGCTCACCTCGTAGACGTAGTGAGTGACCGGAACGCCCTGTTGCTTGGCATAGCTTGCCACCCGAACCGCACTGAGCGCGGCGATCACATAATGCCGGAGCAACGTACTTTCCGGCGCGCGAGAGATCAGCTTCTCGAGCCATGACGCCAGCGCACTTGCCGGCTCGCGATCGAGCACGATGAGGTGCAGCCGATGCCGCGGATAGCCCGCCTCGATCAGGAGCTGCAGCGGATTGAACAGGCTCTCGGCGAGCACGTAGGGCCCGATCGTCTCCTTGCTGAAGATACGCGGCTCATCGGTCGCCGACGGCACGATCCAGGGCGTCAGCGACTGGCCGACAAGCGCATCGCGCAGGATGGCCTTCAGCGGCTGATAGTATGAGGGCATCCCGATCATGCCGAACAGGTTGCTCAGAGCTGTCGATCCGACCCGGGCCTTGCCGCACGCGAAATAGAGCATCGGGAAGTCTTGTGCCGGGCGATGTCGGAAGTTCTCGGCAAGACACTCGGTCACTTCGCGCATCAACGTTTCGAGCGCGACGGTCCTGGTCTGGAATTCACCAACTGGCGAAAGCAGCATGGTGTCGAGGGAACTGTGCTGCTGCCAAACCAGATCGGCGATTCGCTCAAGCGAATCGGCTGAGGTCGCGTGGATGTTCATGTCGGGAGGCTCACTGAGGCAGGTTCCGTAAGGTTGCTTACGGATTATCAGCAAATCTATAGTTGTCTATGGTGCCGGTCAAATCCGTATAATCCCGGGGCGTGCGTGCTGCGTATATCGAGCGAGCACCAAAAGTGTGCTCGCCGCTATGTTGGCGGCTTAGGCGGCGCGCACGGTGTTGAGGAACTTCTCGACCTCCGCCCTCAAGAGACCGCTTTCGCTGGAAAGCGAGCGCGCTGATGCCAGCACTTGGGCCGAGGCCGAACCGGTGGAGCTCGCACCGGAGTTGACCTGGGTGATCCTCTCCGCGACCTCGGAGGTGCCCTTGGCAGCTTCGCTGACGTTGCGGGCGATCTCGGCCGTTGCAGCACCCTGCTCCTCGATGGTTGCAGCGATGGTCGTCGAGATGTCCGAAATCCTGGCGATGGTGGCGCCGATCTCCTTGATCGCACTGACCGAGTCTTCGGTCGCCGCCTGCATGCCCATGATCTGTGCGCCGATCTCGTCGGTGGCCTTGGCCGTCTGCGCTGCCAGTGCCTTCACCTCGCTCGCCACCACGGCGAAGCCGCGGCCGGATTCGCCGGCGCGCGCAGCCTCGATGGTAGCGTTGAGCGCCAGCAGGTTGGTCTGTTCGGCGATCGCGGTGATGAGCTTGACGACGTCGCCGATCCGGCCCGCTGCCTTCAGCAGTTCATTGATGCGCAGGTCGGTCTGCTCCGCCTGCCTCACGGCCTCGTTCGCGATGCGGCTGGAATCGTGGACCTGCCGGCTGATCTCGACAACCGACGTGCTCATTTCCTCGGCGGCGGAAGCCACCGCGCCGACATTGGTCGAGGCTTCCTCGGAAGCCGCGGCGACCATTCCGGAGAGCTGCTGCGTCTGCTCAGCGGTGCCCGACAGCGTGCCAGCGGCGGCCTCGAGCTGCTGGGATGCCGACGATACCGTGCTGACGATGCCGCCGACGGCGGACTCGAAAGCGTCGGCAAGCTTGATCATTTCCGCCTTGCGCCGTGCGGCCGCAGCGGCTTCCTGATCCTTCCGCTCGGCTTCCATCTGCTCGATGCGGAGCAGATTGTCCTTGAAGGTGTGGGCCGCGCGGGCGTTGTCACCGACTTCGTCGCCACGGGCCGTGTAGGGAATCTCGACGGCCTTATTGCCGCCAGCGAGTTGCAGGAGCACGTCGCCGATACGCCGGATCGGCCGGGCGATGCTCAACACCGAAAAGACCGCGGAGGCGATCAACATCACCATGACGAATGCGCCGACGATGAACGCGAAGTTGGCGACGCGATCCAGTTCCGCCAGCAACTCGCCTTTGCGTCGCGCCGCGAATTCGTTGGCGACGCCCACCAAGTCGTCAATGCGTTTGCTGACTTCCCGGGCCGCCGGGCGCATACGCTCTGTGAGAATGCTCGCCTTCGCCGTTTCGGCCGCGGCCTTGGCGTCGCCGGCGGGAGCGCCGATGACGGCCTTTTGCGCCGCCGCCAGCTCGACGGCACTGGCCAGGTAGGCATCCACGAATTTCCTGGCCTCACGGTAGGCATCCTGTGTGACCTTCCGCGTCGCTCGCTCCGTTGCGGCGTTGATTTCCGTCCCGGCTTCAGTTGCGTGGGTGCGGAGAATATCGAGGAACTTGTCAACCTCTCCAACTGACGGCGCGGAGCCGATCTCGAGCGCGGCGAGCTGCGCGCGCGCCATCGCCGTCTGCGTCGCCTGCGCATTGCCTTTGTTGAGGTAGTTGATGATGACCAGGCGGTTGGATTCTACAATCGACCGGTGGCCGAGCATCTGGTTGGTCAGGATGCCGCCCACCAAGATGACGCCGATACCGGCCGTCAGACCCAGCTTTGTACCGATACGAAACTTGAACCGTCCCATGGCGCGCCGCTCCCCTAACAGTTGAAGCAGTAGGCGACATACAACTAAACCAAACGTAAAAACTAAACCCCGTACAACTACAGGGGGAGTTCCGCAAAGCGCGTTTTGCGGAACCGCAAAAACAAAAAAGCTGCGCCAAGGCGCAGCTTTTTCAGGTGAAAATGATGTGAGCCGATTAGCGCGTGACGGTTACGGTGGTTCCGATCGGCACGCGTTGATAGAGATCGAAGATGTCGTCGTTGAGCATGCGGATACAACCGTACGACACGAAGCCGCCGACCGAGCCCGGCACGTTGGTGCCGTGAATGGCATATTCCCCGCCGGCCAGCGTCATCGCCGCGACGCCCATCGGATTGCGCGGCGAGCCGCCGGGAATCACGTCGGGCATATAAGGCTTGTCGCGCCTGACCTCATTCGGGGGCGACCAGGCCGGATTGAGATACTTGCCGTCTATCTTTGTGGTGCCCGACCATTGCTTGCCGGCCTTGCCGACGCCGACCGGATAGCGCATGGCGCGGCCGGATTCGAGAATGAGATAGAGACGTCGTTCATGGGTCTTCACCACGATCGTGCCCGGCGCGTAATCGTCGCTGATGCCGACCAGTTCCGGGCGCGCTTGCGCCGGTGACGACATCATAGTGGCCACAGCCAAGGTGGCGGCCAACGCCACCGCAATCTTCTTTGACATTCCCCAGCTCCACTCTGCCCGCCCTCTCAGGGGCCCTCAAAATGTCCTTTCAAGCCTTGACGGCCCGCTGTCTCGTCCACGCGTTTTCAGTTTAGTCGCGCGAACTGACCGGCTGGTTTCAACTCAAGCGTTCGAGATTGTTTTCGATGGAGGGAACAACGAAATAAAGTAAATGACCGTAAAACGACACACAGCGGCAAAAGCCCAGTGAGGCGGGCTCGCCACCGACAAACGCGTGAGCGATGGGATTGATGCAAAATTCGGCATTGCCTCGTCCCGGGTCCCGGGACGAGATGCTTGCTCCAGCGGCGCCCTACGCCGGTGCGCCCTTCTTGTTCTGCCGGTTCTTCACGAGGTCGTCGACCACGGCGGGGTCGGCGAGCGTCGAGGTGTCGCCGAGGCTCGACGGCTCATCCTCGGCGATCTTGCGCAGGATGCGGCGCATGATCTTGCCGGAGCGGGTTTTCGGCAGGCCCGGCGCGAACTGGATCTGGTCGGGGGACGCGATCGGGCCGATGTCCTTGCGCACCCAGGCGACCAGCTCTTTCCGCAGCTCCTCGGTCGGCTCGGTACCGGCCATCAACGTCACATAGGCGTAGATGCCCTGGCCCTTGATGTCGTGGGGATAGCCGACCACGGCCGCTTCCGACACCTTGGCATGCGCCACCAGCGAGCTCTCGACTTCGGCCGTGCCCATGCGGTGGCCGGAAACGTTGATGACGTCGTCGACGCGGCCGGTGATCCAGTAATAGCCGTCGGCGTCGCGGCGGCAGCCGTCGCCGGTGAAATACTTGCCTTTGTAGGTCGAGAAATAGGTCTGCTCGAAACGCGCGTGGTCGCCATAGACCGTGCGCATCATCCCGGGCCAGGATCTGGTGAGGCAGAGATTGCCGGTGGTTTCGCCTTCCAGCACCTTGCCGTCGGCGTCGACGATCTCGGGCACCACGCCGAAGAACGGCCGCGTCGCTGAACCCGGCTTGAGCTTGGTTGCGCCCGGCAGCGGCGTGATCAGGATGCCGCCGGTTTCGGTCTGCCACCAGGTGTCGACGATCGGGCAACGATTCTCGCCGACGACGCGATAGTACCATTCCCAGGCTTCCGGATTGATCGGCTCACCGACCGTACCGAGCAGCTTGAGGCTCTTCCGTGAGGTTTTCTTCACCGGCTCGTCACCGCCCTGCATCAGCGCGCGGATCGCGGTCGGTGCGGTGTAGAAGATGTTGACCTTGTGCTTGTCGATGACGTTCCAGAACCTGGAGGTGTCAGGGTAATTCGGCACGCCCTCGAACATCAGCGTGGTGGCGCCGTTCGCCAGCGGCCCATAGACGATGTAGCTGTGGCCGGTGACCCAGCCGACGTCGGCGGTGCACCAGTAGATGTCGCCGTCGTGATAGTCGAACACGTATTGATGCGTCATCGCCGCGTATACGAGATAGCCGCCTGTGGTGTGCAGCACGCCCTTCGGCTGACCGGTGGAGCCCGACGTATACAGGATGAACAGCGGATCTTCCGCGTGCATGTGCTCGCACGGGCATTCCGTCGTCACCAGCTTGGCCACTTCGTGGTGCCAGAAATCGCGCGTTGGATTCATGTCGACGGCCGCGCCGGTGTGCTTGACGACAACGACCCAATCGACGCCGCCGGCTTTCTCGATCGCTGCATCGACATTGGCCTTCAGCGGCACCTTCTTGCCGCCGCGCAGTCCCTCGTCGGCGGTGATGATCACCTTGGATTGGCAGTCGGTGATGCGTTGGGCGAGGCTGTCGGGCGAGAAGCCAGCGAACACCACCGAATGAATGGCGCCGATCCGCGCGCAGGCAAGCATCGCATAAGCGGCTTCCGGGATCATCGGCAGATAGATGGTGACGCGGTCGCCCTTCTTGACGTTCCGCGTGCGCAGGATGTTGGCCATCTTGCAGACTTCGTCGTGCAACTGGCGGTAGGTGATGTGCTTGGACTGCGAGGGATCGTCCCCCTCCCAGATGATGGCGGTCTGGTTGCCGCGCTTGTCGAGATGCCGGTCGATGCAGTTCCAGGCGGCGTTCAGGACGCCGTCCTCGAACCATTTGATCGAGATGTTGCCGGGGGCGAAGGAGACGTTTTCGACCTTGTGGAAGGGCTTGATCCAGTCGATGCGCTTGGCCTGTTCGGCCCAGAAGCTATTGGGGTCCGAGACCGAGCGGGCGTACATTTCGCGGTACTTGGCGTCATCGACGTAGGCACGTTTGGCCCAATCGGCGGATACGTCGTAAATCTTCTCGGACATCTTTTCCTCCCACTCATTGCGGCCGGATGCTCGGCGGCCACAAGTCGTCCCTGATTGTTGCAGCGATTATGCGTCGCGGGACGATGCCCGGACAAGGCGGAACGTCTGCGACCTTGGTCGGCCAGCCGGTCCCCGGCCTTGTCGCGGATCAAAGTCAGGTCATTTTCGCGGGTCCCGCTCAGGGCAAATCAACGTTATCGGCGGAATGGCTCCCATGATCGGTATCTAATAACCGCCAATGACGGAATCGGGACTCGCAAAGTGGTTCGTTACCCCCTAAATGGCCTCCCCGGGGCCGGCGGCCTCCCGGAACAAGCCATAACAACCGGCATTACCGGCGAAACAGGCGGAGTAAGGCGACAACGGATATGATGGATCAGCAGAATTTCGAGGCTACGCGGCCCGTTTCCGCCGATCCCGCCGTTGCATTGGCCGAAGCGCTCGGGCAACTGCCGAAGGAACCGCCCAAATCATCCGCGGCAAAGCCGCACATCATCTCCGTCGAAGCGCTGGCACAGGAACTTGGCCTCAAACTCGGCGATCAAAACGGCCTGACCATCCGCCGCATCAAGCGCGGAAAAAGCTATTCATTCATTCGCGCCAATGGCACGCAGATCCGCCACGCCGGAACGATCCGGCGCCTGCATTCGATGGCGGTGCCGCCGGCCTATCGCGACGTTCGCTATTCGGCCGATCCGACCTCGCATCTGCAGGCGGTCGGCTTCGATGCCGCCGGCCGGTTGCAATACCGCTACCACGCCGATTGGGAAAAGGTTCGCGAGCACCGCAAGGCGCATCGCCTGGCCAAGCTGGTCGCGGCGCTGCCCAAGATCCGGCGGAAGGTCTCTGCGTATCTGTCGGGCGATGAGCCGACGCGGGAGTTTGCGCTCTCGGCCGTGATCGAGCTGATCGCGCGTACCGCGATCCGTCCCGGCAACGAGTCATATGCTCGTCTCAACGGCACCCGCGGCGCCACCACGCTGTTGAAATCGAACGTCACGCTGGAAGACGATTGCCTCGTCCTGACCTTCAAGGCCAAGGGCGGCAAGGCCGTGCGCAAGGAATGTGACGCCGCCAAGCTGGTGCGCGCCATCGGCATCCTGCGCACCGTGCCGGGCAAGCGCATGTTCCAGTACCGAGACAGGTCTGGCGTCGTGCGCGCAGCCTCGACCACGGCCGTGAACGCGTTCCTGCGCGAGATCGCCGGCATCAAGATTTCGCTGAAGGATTTCCGCACGCTGATGGCATCGGCCGTGGTGCTGGAATCATTGTCGCGGATTTCGCCGGCAGCGAGCGCCCGCGGCCGCAAGAAGCAGGTGCTCGAAGCCGTGCGCGCGGCGGCCGACGAACTCTCGAACACACCGGCTATCTGCCGCAAGAGCTATGTCCACGACACCATCGTCACCGCGTTCGAAGACGGCATCCTCGAGCGCTTTGCCGCGACGATGAAAGGCTATCGCACGCAAGCCAAGCGCGAGGCGCTGCTGGCGCAGGTGGTGACGGCGGCCGCTGCGGCGTAGTGTGAGCAACCGGCGACATAGGTAACAGTTCAAACCGACGACATGGGTAACACAATTCTCGTTTCGTTCAGGTCTGTTGTTGCTGGGGCTGTGGGCCCTGGGGGCAACGCGCAGCGTTGTCCCCAAGTCCACAGCCCTTGCGCTTTGGTTTTCGGAGTTCATCGCTCCGATAGGCGATGGTGCCGAGCATGATCGGGCCGTAGCTGACGGTCCAACAGCCGTCCGATTCAGCCAGACCAACCGGCTCCCCCACCAGAGCCGCGTTGATGTAGACGAACTTGCCATCGAGTTTGATCTCTCCATTGTGGCGAACCCAGCGGACTTCCTGGTCGTCATATTCCGGCGAGCGCAGAATGCCATCAAAACGGCGCGTTGAAGCCTGGTAACGCTCGGCAGGCGTAGCATTGCCGAGCGCCTGGTGAGGACGTTCTTCGTTGTAAAGTTGCTGGAAGGCACGCAGTCGCTTGAGCTGTTCGCGCATGCTGTGTGCCGGCGGGTTGGCCACCTCCTGCAACAGCGTGAGATGCATGCGCTCATGGCGGCCGTTCTGCTGCGGCTTGCCGGGGGCAATGCGTTCCGGCGTGACGCCGGCCTTGATCAGCTTCACCGACAGCTTTGACAGTCCGCCAGCGCCGCGTGACGCAAAGGGGGAGCCATTGTCCGACCGCATGTAATGGGGCAGCCCGAACTCGCGGAACGCTGCATCAAGTACCGGCCAGACATGATCGGCGTCCGTGTGAGGCAGGGCCTGGCAACGCAGAAGATAGCGGCTATGGGCATCGGTGATCGTCAGCGGTTCACACCGCTCGCCGTCGCCCGTCAGGAACCAGCCCTTGAAATCGATGCACCAGACGTCGTTGGCGGCCTCACAATGGGCAAAGGGCGCACTCGATGGCGGGCTGCGCCGGCGCAGCCTGCGCTTTACCGTCAGCCCCTCGCGATCGAACAGCTCTCCAATCGTGCTCGCCGCCGGCCAATCTGTCTTGGGCGTGCACCGTTCCAGATAGGCCCGCACCTTCACCGGCCCCCAAGTCGGATGCGCGCGCCGCACCTCCAGGCAGCGCTCGGCAAGGTCCGGCGCAATCGCTTGCGGGTGGTGCAGCGGAGCCCGCGAACGGTCGAGCAGGCCGGCAGCCCCTTCCTCCTCAAAGCGCGCCAGCCACTTGTACCCGATCCGCCGGCTCACTCCGAACCGCCGGCAGATTGCCGCAAACGATTCCTCGCCCTTCTCAACCGCCACCATAAACCGCATCCGCTCTTCCACGGTACAGGTCTCCTTCCACCCCATCGGCAAGGCCCTCCTTGCCGACTAGTTGACCTGTTACCCATGTCGCCGGTCTATTCTGTTACCCATGTAGCCGGTCAGGACCAGTGCTTCACCCTCCCCCTCCAGGGGAGGGTAAAGATAAGAGCGCTACATCCCGCCCATCTTGCAGACCAGCTTCCACTCTTCGGCCGTGACCGGCTGCACCGACAGCCGCGAATATTTCACCAGCGCCATGTCGGCGAGCTTCTTGTCAGCCTTGATCGCGGCCATCGTCACCGGCGTCTTCAACGGCTTGTCGGCCTTGATGTCGACGCAGACGAATTTGCCGGTTTTGTCTGTCGGATCGGGATAGGCTTCCTTGATGACTTCCGCGATGCCGACGATCTCCTTGCCTTCGTTGGAATGATAGAAGAAGGCTTTGTCGCCCTTCTTCATGTTCACCAGATTCTGCCGCGCGGTGAAATTGCGCACGCCAGTCCAGGCTTCGCCCTTTGCTCCCTTCGCGACCTGCTGGTCCCATGACCAGGCCGACGGTTCGGATTTCACCAGCCAGTACGCCATCGTCATTCCTCCGCCTTGAACGGCCGTGTCAGCAGGCCTTCGATCGCCGCGTCGATCGTCACCTTGCCGCCGAGAATCGCCGCGACCGCATTTGATACCGGCATATCGACGTTCTGCGAAGCCGCCAGTTCGATCAGGACCGGCGCGGTGAATTCGCCTTCCGCGAGCTTATCGCGGTTCGGCTGCTCGCCGCGGCCGAGCGCGATGCCGAATGCCAAATTGCGAGACTGCGGACTGGAGCAGCTCAGGATCAGATCGCCGAGACCCGACAGGCCCGCCAGCGTTTCGCTGCGCGCGCCGCAGGCACGGCCGAGGCGCGCGAGTTCGCTGAAGCCGCGCGTGGTCAGTGCGGCCAACGCCGAGGCGCCGAGCTGACGGCCGACGACGATCCCGGCTGCGATCGCCAGCACGTTCTTGGCCGCGCCGCCGATCTCGACGCCGCGAACATCCGTGGTGTGATAGGGCCGGAAGGTTGATGAGCCCAGTGCCTGCACCAGACGGCTCGCCAGCTTTTCGTCCCTTGCCGCAAGCGTCACGGCGGTCGGAAGGCCTCGCGCGACGTCGTCGGCGAAGTTCGGTCCCGACAGAATCGCCGGGATTGCATCCGGTATGGTCTCGGCAATGATCTCGGTCATGAACCGGTGGGTGCCGCGCTCGATGCCCTTGGCACAGGCGACGACGGGTGTCTTTGGCTTGAGGTGCGGCGCTAGCGTCGCAGCGGCGTCGCGCAAACTTTGCGCAGGCGTCGCAAGCAGGACGATGTCCGTGCGCGCTGCGGCAGCGATGTCGGCCGTGACGCCGATACTGCTGTCGAGGCTCACGCCGGGTAGTTTTGGATTGTTTCGCGTCGCCTGCATCTGCGCGGCGCTTTCGGCGCTTCGCGCATAGAGCACGACTTTGCGGCCGGCGCGCACCGCGGCGCAGGCGAGCGCGGTGCCATAGGCGCCACCGCCGATCACCGCGACGGAATTGAAGGACGTCATGTCAGAATCCTGCGCGGGTGTTGGCGAAGCCGGCCGGCGCGGTTGCGTTGGCATCTAACAGCCAGCGCGCGCGCGGCGGCGCATCCATTGTATCGGTCAATCCGAGCGCCATCCGCTCCGCGCCGGCCCAGGCGATCATGGCGCCGTTATCGGTGCAGAGCGCGGGCGGCGGAATGATCAGCGTGGTCTGCGCCTTCGAGGCGACATCCTGCAGCGCCCCGCGAATGGCATGATTGGCGGCGACGCCACCGGCGGCGACCAACGCGCGGGGCGGGCCGAATTGCTCGTGAAACAGTCGCAAGCCGACGCTTAGCCGATCTGCGGTCGATTCCAGCACCGCGGCCTGAAAACTGGCGCAGAGGTCGCTGACGTCCTGGGGCTCCAGCGGCGCCAAGCGGTTGGCCTCATTACGAACCGCCGTCTTCAATCCCGACAGCGAGAAATTTGCATCCGGCCGGCCAAGCATCGGCCGCGGAAAGGCGAAACGTTTGGCGTCGCCACTTCCCGCCGCGCGCTCGACCTCGGGGCCGCCCGGATAGGGCAGCGACAACATCTTTGCGACCTTGTCGAAGGCTTCCCCCATCGCGTCGTCGACGGTGGTGCCGAGCCGCACATATTTGCCGACGCCGACCACGGCGACGATCTGGGTGTGACCGCCGGAGGCGAGAAACAGGCAATAGGGAAAGGCGAGCGCGCAAGTGAGCCGCGGCGTCAGCGCGTGCGCTTCGAGATGATTGACCGCAATCAGCGGCGTGTCATGCACCATCGCAATGGCCTTGGCGGTGGTGAGGCCGACGATCACGCCGCCGATCAGGCCGGGACCTGCGGCAGCCGCGACCGCTGACAGTTGCGCGAAGCCGACATTGGCGTCCTTCATGGCCTGGCCGACGATCCCGTCGAGCAGGTCGACATGGGCGCGCGCCGCGATCTCCGGCACCACGCCGCCGAAACGGGCGTGTTCCGAGGTCTGCGAGCGCACGATATTGGATAGAATCTTTCCGCTGCCGTCGCGCTGGCGCTCGACCACGGCGGCTGCGGTTTCATCGCAGGTGGTCTCGATACCCAGCACCAGCATCGGCTTGTCGTTGTCCAATTTGAACCCTTGTCTAGCCCTTGCGCTATCGCCAAAAACAACGCTTCCGTAACCGGGTAGCATTACGAGGTCACAACGTGCAATCACCGCGCGTGCCCGAAACCGGTTTGGCGGAGATCTGAAATATGGCCGTTCTCGTGACGCGACCAAGTCCGGATGATGAGATGACGGCGAAGGCCCTCCACGCGCGGGGGTTCGACGTGCTGCGCGCGCCGATGCTGCGGTTCGAGCCGGTGCTGTTCCAGGACGATGCGGACGCGACCTATGGCGCCGTCATCGTCACCAGCGCCAACGCGCTGCGCGCCATCGCGCCCCAGCTTGCCGACAGCCGGCTTCTCAAACTGCCGCTGTTCGCGGTCGGAGAAAATACCGCGGCGGCGGCCCGCGATGCGGGGTTCGGCGACGTGATCGCCTCCAAGGGCGACGCCGGCGCGTTGCGCGATCTGGTGCTGGCGAGCGCGAAATTGAAGCAACTGAAGAAGGCGAGCCCCATACTGTACCTTGCCGGGGCCGATCTCGCGCGCGACCTTGCCGGTGAACTCGGCGAGAAGGGTTTTGCGGTGGTGACTCATACCACCTACCGGATGGTGCCCGTGCCCAGCCTGCCGCGGGAAATATGTGACGCTTTCGTGGCGCATGAGGTCGAGGCCGTGCTGCATTACTCGCGGCGCAGCGCGCGTGCGTTTCTGGAGGCGGCGCGTTTCGGCGGCGTCGAAATCTCAGCATTGGCGCTGCCGCAGTGCTGCATTTCAGCAGGCGTTGCCGCGGTGTTGCGGGACGCCGGCGCAACCCAGGTCACGACGGCGGTTTCACCGGACGAAAATGCCCTGTTCGAGGCGCTGGACCGGGCGTTGCAGGCCCGATCGGATCCTAATCTTTAAGTCCTGAGCATGGTCTTATCGGAAAACCGGTGCCGCCACGGCCGGATCATGCTCTAAGACGTCTCGATTCTGCTAAGTTCCGGCATCTAACCACCTTAAGGGAACCGTTGTGATGGTCGATAACAGGCCCGAAGACACTGGATCGCTGCCCGAATCGGGTCGGCCGAAGCGTGAGCCGCCGACCATCGATCTCGATGCCTCCGAAGTTTCGAGCGAGACCAAGAGTTCTGGCGAGGCGCCATCCGAGCAGCCTGAGGCTGAACCCGCGCCCGAGATCGCCCAAGCGCCGGTTGAGGAGTCTCCAGTTGAGGAGTCACGGGCGGCGGAGCCGCCGTCTCGGCCTGTCTCACCCTGGGTCGTCGCGCCGGTTTCCGGCGCGGTCGCAGCGGCGCTGGTGATCGGCGTCGGCTGGATGCTGGGCTGGCCCGCGATTCAGCCGGCCTCCGTATCGCAGACCGCGCAGCTCAACGCCGCCGCCATCGACGGTTTAACCGCGCAAATCGCCGGCCTCGAATCCAGGGTGGGCAAACCGGTGGCCGATCCCGCCGCGGCCGCGCGCACAGACGCGCTTGAAAAATCGGTCGCGACGCTGCGCGGTGAGCTCGCCGCGGCGCGCGCGCAAGGCGAGAAGCTGGCATCTGCCATCAACGAGGTGAAGTCGGCGCCGCGTGGCGACGGCACCGTGTCGCCTGATCTCGCCGCTTTCGCCGAACGTATCGCCAAGGTTGAGAGCCAGATGCGGGCGCAGAGCGTCGAGATCGCGCAACAAGGCAGCAAGCTTGCCGACACGACGGCCGACGCCAAACCTGCGGATGATATGCCGCTGCGCCGTGTGGTATCGGCAGCGCTGCTCGATGTGCTGGTCCGGATCGGCGATCCCTATCCGACGGCGCTCGCCGCAGCCAAGGCGCTGGCACCAAATCCCGAAGCGCTGAAGGCGCTCGATGAATTTGCGGAGAAGGGCGTGCCGAACGCCGGCAAGCTGAGCACGGAACTGTTGGCGCTGGTGCCAAAACTGTTGCCGGCCCAACAGAGCGCCGCCACCACCGGCACCGGCATCGTCGACCGTCTGCAGGCGGGCGCTGCCAAACTGGTCAAGATCGAACGCACCGATACCGCCGGCACGGACCGCGGCGCCGTGGTGGCGCGGATCACGGCGGCTGCGCTGCGCAACGATTTCAACGAGGCGCGGCGGGAATTGAGGACGCTGGAGCCGGCCGATCGCGCCGCGGCGCAATCATGGCTTGAGTCGGCCGATGCGCGCGACGCCGCGCTGGCCGCATCCCGTCAATTTGCGACTGAGGCCATGGCCGTGCTCGCCAAACCGGCGCAATAAGGATTTCAATGGTCCGGATCATTCTGTTTCTGCTGTTGATCGCGCTCGGTGCAGCGGGCGCGGCCTGGATTGCCGAGCAGACCGGCAACGTCGTGCTGTCGTGGGGCGGCTATCGCGTGCAGACCACGCTGCCGGTGTTCATGCTGGCGCTGGGCATCGTCATCGTCGCGGCGATGATGCTGTGGGCGACCCTGCGCGGCCTGTGGCGCACGCCGCAACGGATCCGCCGCAACCGGCGCGAACGTCGTCAAGCCCGTGGCCGGCATGCGATCACGCAAGGCCTGCTCGCGATCGGCCATGGCGATTCCACGGCTGCCCGTATCCATGCGGACGCCGCGCGAAAGCATGCGGCGCATGATCCGCTGGCCCTGCTGCTGCACGCGCAATCGGCGCAGCTCGACGGCGACCGCGAGGGCGCGCAGCGCGCCTTCCGCGCCATGGCCGAGCGCGAAGACACGCGGCTGTTGGGCCTGCGCGGCCTGTTCATCGAGGCGCAGCGCGCCGACGATCCCGTCGCCGCCGTCATGCTCGCCGAGGAAGCGCTTAAGCTGTCGCCGTCGTCGTCATGGGCATCGCACGCCGTGCTCGGCTTCTGCTGCGCCAAGGGCGACTGGGCCGGCGCGCTGAAGATCCTCGACAACAATCAATCGGCAGGGCTGATCGACAAGGCGACCTATCGCCGGCAGCGCGGCGTGCTGCTCACCGCACGCGCGCTCGAACTCGAAAAGGTCGATCGCGACCTGGCGCGCGAGAGCGTGATGGAAGCGGTCAAGCTGGCGCCGACGCTGGTGCCGGCCGCGGTGCTGGCGAGCAAGTTCGAGAGCGAAGCGCACCAGGTGCGGCGTTCGATGCGGCTTGTCGAGACGGCGTGGTTGGCGCAGCCGCATCCGGATCTGGCCGATGCCTATGCCCATGTGAAGTTGGGGGATTCCGCGCGCCAACGGCTGGTGCGGGTCGAGACGCTGGCGGCGAAAGCGCCTGAACATATCGAGGGCGCGCTGGCGATCGCGCGCGCCGCGATCGACGCGTCCGAGTTCACCAAGGCACGCGAGGCGCTGGCGCCCTTCATCGCTCAGCCGACGCAGCGGGTCGCGCTGTTGATGGCCGAGATCGAGCGCACCGAGCACGGCGATAGTGGCCGCGCGCGCGCGTGGACCTTGCGCGCGGTGCGCGCGCTGCACGATCCGGCCTGGACCGCGGACGGCTATGTCAGTGATCGCTGGCGGCCGGTCTCCCCGGTTACCGGGCGGCTCGATGCCTTCCAGTGGCAGACGCCGGTCGCGGCCCTGCCGTCCGATAAGGTGAGCACGATCGAATCCTCCCCGTTCGAGGAAGCCATGTTGGCGACGCCGCGCCGTGCCGTGGTGATTGCGCCGCCTGAGGCCGTGGACGAGCAGCCTGCCGGGCCCGCTGCCCCCGTCATCACGCCCGAACCGCCCGTGGCACCGGCCGCGCAGGACAATGTGCCGCCACCCGCGGCTGCCGCCGAAGTGCCTCCCGCCGAGGCTCCCCGCCCCGAAGCGGCCACCATTCTTCCGACGCCGGAGCCGGCCCCGCCGAAGCCGGCCGAACCGGCGCCAAGCCAGCCGGCCCCGCTGTTCCGTTCGCGTCACGATATTCCAAAGACGGTTCCGGCCCCGATTCCCGCCGTGATCCCCCTCATTCGAGCCCCGGACGACCCCGGCATCGACGAGGACGGCCAAGCGGACGAGTTCGCGGAACAAATCGCCCCGCCCAAGGCCCAGGCCGGCGGCTGGCGGGGATTTTTGTCACGTTGGGGTGGCAGTTAGAGCGTTTTCCAGCGAAGTGGACACCGGTTCGCGTCAAGAAAACGCGTCAAAACAAGAATCTAGAGCCCGGTTCTGATTCAATCAGAACCGAAAGGGCTCTAGGTTTCCGAAGCAGCGTTTTTCTTGCCAATCGGGGCGCTGCCCGATATCAGGTGCGGGCGTTCGCGGCTAACGCCCGGACGCCGCTTCGGTCCGCCGCAATAGCTCAGTTGGTAGAGCACGTCATTCGTAATGACGGGGTCACAGGTTCGAGTCCTGTTTGCGGCACCACGCTTTTTTTGGGCGGGCTCTCGCCGGAGCTTCCTTTCAGCCGATCGCCGCCTTCAGCCTCATAGCCATGTGCTTGGCAAGCGCGTATCCAACCCCCTGAAATCTCTTATTAACTGGCCGCCTCTAGCTTGCCTGCACAGTTTTCAGCAGGATCTTGCATGTCGCTCAATGTCGGCCTGAGCCTTCCCGGGGACGAAACCGCCCGCCAGGGAGCCTGGGCCGTGACTCCCCTGCACGCCGTCGTCGCCGTCTTCATGGTGGCGATCATGCTGCGAGGGTTTTTGCCCTTCAACGTCGATGTAAGCTGGTGGTTGACCATCTGCGAGCGCATGCTCGACGGCCAGCGTTTGTATGTCGACATCCTCGAGACCAATCCGCCGATGGCGGGATCGGTCTATATGCTCGGCGTCGTCGTTGCACGCGCGATTCACATGCGGCCTGAGGTCGTGACCAACGGGCTGATCTTTCTATTGATCGCGGCATCGCTGGCGCTGACATGGCGGGCCTTGCGTTTCTCCTCGTTGCGCGAGCGTGCCGGTGGCGTGGTTGCCGTATGGGCGGCCGCGTTGCTGACCATTTTGCCGATGTATGATTTCGGCCAGCGCGAACACCTGGCGCTGGTGGCGCTGCTGCCGGCGCTTGCGGTCTACATCCTGCGCGCCAATGGCGAGCGGGTTGCGCCGTCGGCGATCCTGATCGCCGGCCTGTGCGCCGCGACAACCATGAACTTCAAGCCGTATTTCGTCTTTGCGGTCGGCTTTTGCATTCTGACCGCAGCCGCGCAAGCGCGAGACTGGCGGGTGCTGTTTGCGCCGGAGAACTGGATCGCCGCGACCTTGGTCGTGATCCATGCGCTCTGCATCGTCGCGTTCTATCCGGAGTATCTCACGCTCATCTATCCGCTGGTGCGCGACGTCTATCTGTTGGCGAACTTACCGCTCCTCTCCATTCTGCCGACGTCAGCAACAACGCTGTGGCTGCTGGCGATCACGGTCACGCTGGCGTTGCAAAGCCGGCGGCAGAAAGTGGACACGGTGGCGCTGGTGATGATGGCCGGATCGCTCGGCTTCGCGGTCTCGTTTTTCGTGCAGGCCAAGGGATGGGGATATCACGCCTATCCGATGGTCGCGCTCGGACTGCTGGCCGCAGGTTGGGCGGTCGTGGCCGGCGGCGATGGGCAGGCGGGATCGCGCCGGCTTCGCGTTGGCGCGATGTTGCTCATCGCGCTTGTCTTCGCAAACGGATGCCTCCGGTTCGCCACGAGCATCGATACGCGGGTCGTCCGGGAGGAGATCACCCCGCTAGGGCCGCGGCCGAAGATCCTGATGCTGAGTGCGGCGAACGACATCGGTCATCCGGCGGTTCGCGAGCTTGGGGGGACATGGGTCTCGCGTCAGCAGGCGCTTTGGATTCGGGAAGTCGTTCGTCGGGCGCTCCGGGACGGGACCATCGATCAGCCGACGGCGGACCGCCTCGCGGGCTACGTGGCGCGCGAGCGCGCCGGCCTGATCGAGGATTTCAGGAAGCAGCCGCCCGACGTTGTTGTGATCGACAACCAGAATAGCGACTGGGGTAGTTGGGCCGCTGCCGACCCCGAACTCTCCCAACTCCTGAAATCCTATACCTTGGTGAAGAATATCATGGGGATAGAGATCCTGCGGCGAGTGGATCAGACCCGGTCCTAGGCGCGTCGATAGATCGCCGGGTGGTGCATGCCTTGCGTGACCTTTCTCACATAGAGAGCCGCGTGGCCGGCCTAGTCTCCGCCTCGACCTCAAGGGGAGACACCAACATGCGTAAACTCATTCTCATCGCAGGATTCGTTCTGGCATCCACTGCTGCTCAGGCTGGGGATCGGAGCTTGTCGCTGGGTGGCATCGAGCGGGCGCCCGCGAAGGCCGTCGATGCACCGAAAACCGCTGAAGTCCCGCAGCCGCCGGAACCGCCGAAATATGTCGAGCGGCCGGCGATCGAGCCCAAGGCTGAAACGCCGAAGGCTGAGACTCCGAAGGCCGAGGCGCCCAAGCCGGCAGCAAAGGTTCAACAGCCGGCCGCTGAGCGGTCGAGAGCCGAGCGCGGAAGGCCCGTTGCTCGGAGAACGGCGTTCATGTCCAGGAGCATGAAGCCGCGCCGCAGGCACCACTGGATTGAAGCGCGCATCGTCCGCGAGCTGCATCGCCACGGGATCTACTGGTAAACACTGCCAAAGCAAAACGCGCCCCTCGGGATTACTCCGAGGGGCGCGTTTTGCGTGCTTGAGCCGATCGGCTTACTGCGAAACCGTCTGCACCACGCTGCTGATCGGGCGGCTGGCAACCGCCGGCATCTTCTGGTCCTTCACCAGCATCGCGTCATATTCGGGCAGGGTTTCGAGTTGCTCCTTGGCGCGCATTTGCACGACCTTGTAGCCGCCGGCTTTCAGGCGGCGCAGCAATGTCGGCAAAGCTTGCGCCGTGCTCTTCTGCAAATCGTGCATCAGGATGACGCCCTTGCCCTGCTTGTCGAGCTTGGTCATGACGTTCTGGATGACCTGGTCGGGACCCGACGATCTGAAGTCGTTGGAATCGACATCAACCGAAAACATCGAGATGTTGCGCGAGGCGAGATAGCCGAGGGCCGGCTGCGTGTGCGCAAGCCCCGGGAAGCGGAAGAACGGCGCGGGCGCCGTCCCGAGCGCCATCTTCACCGCGCTAAAGCCCTTCTCGATCTCTTCCTTGACCTGCGCTTCGGTCAGTTTCTTGCTGTCGAGATGGGCATGCGACCAGGTGTGCGAGCCGATGGTGTGGCCGGCGGTCGCGACCTGCTTGAGAATCTCGGGATGATAAGTCGTGTGCTTGCCGACGGGGAAGAAGAGCGCCTTCGTGCATTCATCCGATAGCGCCTTGAGCACGGCGGGCGTGGTCGGCCACGGGCCGTCGTCGAAGGTCAGCACGACCTCTTTGTCGGTCAGGAAGTCGAACTGCTTGTACTGCAGGAAGCCGAAGCCGGGGCCGCCGGTGGTGTCGATCACGACGGTGCGGCTCACGCCGAGTGCGTCGGGATTGGCGCAGGCCGATCGCATCGGCTGGGCTGCGGGAATCGGCGCGGGGGCAGGGGCCGGCTTCGAGAGCGAGGCTGTGGTCTCGACGTCGTCCCTCGGTGCCGGCCTGGCTGCGGCGGGTGCCGGCAGCGGCTCGGGCGCACGGGCGGCAACGGTTTGGGGTGCAGCCGCGTCGGTCCGCGGCGAGGAGGTCCAAAACCAAACGCCGGTGATCACCAGCGCCATCACTACACTGGCCAGCATCAGGCCCAACGCATTACGCATCGCTACTCTTTCCACATACTCGGGGTACACACACGCAACGGGCCATTAATGCCAACAATGTCTTAACGTCTCGCGAACAAGCGCCGGCTAGGTGAAGGAAATGAGCAGCTTATGCGCGAGTGAGGTCAGTCACAGTCGCCCCGCGGCTCCGGGCGCATGCTCCTGCCATCAACAACGGGGCTCGCCTGCCGAGCCAACAGGAGCCGACAATGACCGCAGTGTTCTTCAATGCCGTTCGCAAGGTCAGCCTAGTGCTGGCCCTGACCGCCTCGTTCGCCGCCGCTTCGTCGACCGCGAGCTTCGCCTTCACCTCTGAGCAGCAGCAGATGTGCACCGGCGACGCATTCCGCCTCTGCAGCTCGGAAATCCCGAATATTCCGAAGATCACCGCCTGCATGATCAAGCATCGCGCCGACCTGAGCGCGGGCTGCCGCACCGTGATGGATCGCGATCTCGCGGCGAAGAAGGGCAAGCTCGCCGCGCAATAGTCGGCCCACCGGCTCCCGGGAACGCTTGCGGCGATGCGACGCAGGCGTTTTTCGTTTCGCGGCGTTCACAACGCGAACGGGGCATTTCGCCGTTCACAAATGCGTGCGGCCGGGATTTTGACGCACTGGATTCCTGTTTGACGCGTTTTCCTGACGCGGACCGGTTCCAACCTCGCCAGAAAACGCTATAGAGCGCGCTGATCGCGTTTCCCGGCTACGAAGGCATTAACAAATGACCAAGATCCTTTTCGTCATTCCCCTGATCCTGATGGCCTCAAGCGTATCGGCACAAACACAAAAAAGAGAGGGGCATGACGAGTGCGCGCGCGACGTCTCGCGGTATTGCCGGGCGCAGATGCAGGATGGTGATCAGGTCATTCTGGCCTGCCTGAAGCAGAACCGCTCACGGATCAGCAAGGCCTGCCAGCGGAAGCTAGCGAGCGCCGGGCAGTAGAAGGCGCCGGGCGGCCGTGGCTTATCCCGTGCCGTTTCCGTTGGCGCGCAGCGATTGGTAGAAATCGTAAATCAATAGCGCCATCACCAGCACGCAGATGATGATCAGCGGCACTGCCTTGATCCACCAGAGCATGATGCCGAGAAACGCGCAGACGCCGGCAACGCCGATCAGTCCGGTGATGAAATTCGTCATCTGCCGCTCCTTGTTTTCGCGCGACGCGCATTGGTTTTGGCAGGCGCGGCTTTGCCGCGGCCGCCTTTTCCAAGAGTTTTGATGAGCCAGTTGGCCGTCCGCAGGAGCCGCGCATCGTTGCCGCGGCGCCCGACCAACTGAACGCCGATGGGCAGGCCGCTTTCCGATTGCAGCAGCGGCAGCGTCACCGCCGGCGTGCCGAGGTAAGTCCACGTCGAGCAGAACACGGGGTTGCCGGTACTGTCGAGGCCGCGCGGCGCCGGGCCCGGTGCAGACGGGGTCAGAATCGCGTCGTATTCGTCAAACACGCCGTCGAGCGCCGCGTTGAGCGGCGCGCTGCCGGCCAAGGCGCGCGTGTAGTCGACGGCCGCAACCTGGCGGCCGCGCTCGATCAGTGCGCGCAGCATCTGGCTCAGGGACTCGCCGCCCTGCTCGAAATCGCGATGCAGGTTGTGCGCCATCTCCACTTCCATGACGGTGCGGTGCATGTCGATGGCGCGGTCGAAACTTGGGCCGATCTCGACTTCGGAAACTTGCTCGCCGAGCGCTTCCACCAGTTCGGCAAACGCCTCCGTCGTCACCTGCTCGACATGCTTCCACGCGGGCGAGCGCACGAAGGCGAACCGTGGCGGCAATGGCGGCTCACTTGCCGCCATTTCGACAAAGGGCGGAGAGGCAAGGGGGCGCGTATCCGGATCTTCCTCGTCGAAACCTGCAAGGGTCTGTGCCAGCAGTGCTGCATCGTCGACCGAGCGCGCAAACACGCCGGACATGATCAAGTGCCCGCGATAGCAGTAGCGCGCCGCTCCGTGGAATGAGACCGTGTGTCGGCTTGAAGCCAACCACCCCGCAGAAGGCGGCAGGGCGGATCACGGACCCGTTGGTCTGCGAGCCGATGGCGCCCGGCACCATCAGCGCTGCAACGGCCGCGGCGGAGCCCGACGATGACCCGCCCGGCGTGTGAGCCGGGTTGTGCGGATTTCGGGTCTTGCCGGGATTGAAATAGGCATACTCGGTCGTCACCGTCTTGCCGAGGATCACGGCCCCTGCCGCCCGCAGGCGCGCCACCGCCGCCGCATCGCGACGCGGAGTGCGTCCGGCCCACAGGCTTGATCCGAACTCCGTCGGCATGTCGCCGGTATCGAAGATATCCTTGATGCCCAGTGGCACGCCATGCAACGGGCCTGTGGCCTTGCCCTGCTTGCGACGGTCGTCCGCGGCCTCGGCCTGCCGCATCGCGTAGTCGCGATCGAGGAATGCCCACGCCTCGATGTCGCGATCGGCCTCGTCGACGCGTTTCAAGCAGTCGGCGACAAGCTCCACTGAGCTGAGCCGGCCATCGCGGATGCTGGCCGCAGCCTCCGCAAGCCCGAGCGCATTGAGACTCATGCGCATCCTTTCAGCGCTTTGCCGGGCCGGCTCACCGCGATCCATAGAGATAGCTGGGCAACCACAACGCAATTTCCGGGAAGATGTAGACCAGAGCCATGGTGAAGAAGACCAGGCCGACAAAGGGAAGCGCGCCGGAGAAGATGTCGGTGAGCTTCACTTGCGGCGGTGCCACGCCCTTCAAATAGAAGGCGGCCATCGCGACGGGCGGCGTATTGAACGCTGTCTGCGTGTTCAATGCGACCAGGATGCCGAAGAAGATTGGATCGATGCCGTACTGGGGAAGCAGCGGCAGGAAGATCGGCACGAAGATGATGATGATCTCGGTCCATTCCAGCGGCCAGCCGAGCAGGAAGATGATGATCTGGGTCAGCAGCAGGAACTGAATCGGTGACAGATTCAGCGAGGTGAAGAACTGCTCGACCACCGACTGTCCGCCGAGGACGGCAAACACCGCGGAGAACGTCCACGACCCGATGAACAGGTAGCAGACCATCGCGGTGGCGCGCACGGTAAGGTAAACCGACTCGCGCATCATCGTGTAGTTGAGCGAGCGATAGGCCGCTGCCAGAACGATGCTCATGAGCGCGCCCACCGCCGCCGCTTCGGACGGCGTCGCCAGCCCGAACAGGATCGCACCGAGCACCGAAACAATCAGCAGCGCCAACGGCAGGAACGATGTGGCGAGCGCCCAGATCACCGTGCTGAGAGGCACATTGGTCTGTTCGGGCGGCAGCTTCGGCGCGAGCGCGGGATTGATGATCGCCCGCGCCATCGCGTAGAGGACATAGAACAAGGCCAGCATGAACCCCGGAAAGAATGCGGCCGCATAGAGCTTGACCGCCGAAACGCCGGCGGTCGCCGCATAGACGATCAGGAGAATGCTTGGAGGGATCAGGATGCCGAGGCAGCCGCCGGCGCACACCACGCCTGCCGACAGCTTGGTGTCGTAACCCGCGCGCAGCATCGCCGGCAACGCCAGCAGGCCCATCAGCGTAACAACGGCGCCGACGATGCCGGTGGCGGTCGCGAACATTGCGCAAGTGATGAGCGTAGCCACCGCGAGCGCGCCGGGCACGTTCTTCATCGACAATTGCAGCGAGTGGAACAGGCGGTCGAGAATATTGGCGCGCTCGACCAGATAGCCCATGAAGAGGAACAGTGGCACCGCGACCAGCACGTCGCTGGACGTGACCTCGAACGTCTTCTGCACCAGCAGCGTGAAGATACGGTTCTGGAAGAACTCCTGACCGGGCGTGTAGTAGGCATAGTAGCCGAACGAGACGCCCATCGCCATCAGCGTGAAGGCGATCGGGAAGCCGAGCATGATGATGAAGATGAAAAGCCCCAGCATCAGCATGCCGAGTTGAGGGTCGGTCATGCGCCGGCTCCTTTCTCGGTCGGCTCCACCGCAGCCTGGTGCTGTTGATGCTCGCGGATGATGAGGCTCTCGGTTTCCTCGACGTCGTGCAGGCGTTGCGGCCATCGTCCGGTGCGGATGCACAGCACACAGCGGATGATTTCAGCGAACCCTTGCAGAAACAGAAGCAGGCCGGTGATCGGGATCAGCGCCTTCAGCGGAAACACCGGCACGCCGGCCGGACTGAAGATGCTGACTTCGCGGAAGCGCACCGACATATCGGCGTAGTTCCAGCCTGAATACATCAATGCCGCAATCGCCGGCAGGAAGAACAGAATGTAAAGAACGAGGTCCATCGTCGCCTGGGTGCGCGGCGACCACAGCCGGTAGACCACATCGGCGCGCACATGGCCGTTGCGCGAGAGCGTATAGGCGCCGGCCATCAGGAACATCGCGCCGTAGGTGATGTAGCTGATGTCGAATGCCCAGGTGGTCGGCGCACGCAACACGTAGCGCATGAACACCTCGTAGCTGACACCGAGCGTGAGGACGAGAATCAGCCAGGCGAACGCCTTGCCGACCCATGTGCTGAGCTCATCGATGAAAAACAGAAATTTCCTCATGCGAGTTGAACCCGCGGCAAATCGCACATCCGGATGTCCCCCAATTGCTGGCTGAGCGGCGCGTCAACCGCGCCGCTCATTATTCGTACCGCCGCTCAAGCGCTGCGAGCTCGTCAGACCTTGAGCACGCCCGGGAAGTGATGCTCGAAGGCGCCACGATAATCCGTCGCGTTGTTCATGTTGTAGTAGACCACGCGGCGCACCCACGCCTTCTGCGAATCCATCACCTTCTTCATGAACGGATCCGACCCGAGCTGAGTGATCAGGCCATCCCATGCCTTGATCTGCGCATCGAATACGGACTTCGGCGTCCGCTGAACGTTGACCTTGTCCTTGCTGATCAGTTCCTGCAGGTCCTTGGAGTAATAATCCATCGCCTTCCATTCGTTGGCGGAGGAGACTGCCTCTGCGGCATACTGCAGAATCGCCTTCTGCTCGGCCGCCAACGCATTGTATTTCGTGCGGTTGAACATGATCTCGAAGTATTCCGTCGCCTGATGGTGGCTGCCCATCATGTAGTTCTTGGCGACGTCCTGCGCGCCGAAGCGCCTGTCCGAGGTCGGGTTGTTAAACTCGAATCCGTCGATCACGCCGCGCTCCATGGCCGGCACGATTTCGCCGCCCGGAAGCTGCGCGACAGAGGCGCCCATCACCTGGAACAAGTCGGCGGCGAGACCCACGGTGCGGTACTTGAGCCCCTTCAGGTCGGCGTCGCTGTTGATCGGCTTCTTGAACCAGCCGAGTGGCTGGGTCGGCATCGGCATCGCGAAGAAGCTCTTGATGTTGACCTTCATAATCTGGGTCTGGAGTTCTTCGAACAGCTCCTTGCCACCGCCGTTGTGAATCCAGCCAAGGCCTTCGTTGGCATTGAAGCCGAACACGGGCCCGGTGCCGAATAGCGACGCGGCCTTGTGCTTGCCGTACCAGTAGACGGTCACCGTATGGGCCGCGTCGATCTGACCGCCATGCACGCCGTCGAATACCTGGAACGGATGCACAACCGAACCGCCCACCAGATAGTCGATACGCAGCCGGCCTCCCGCCATCTCGTTGACGCGCTTCACATAATCTTCGGCCATCTCGTTGAAGACGTCGGCCTTGCCCCACGAGCCCTGCATCTTCAGGGTCGCCGTCTGCGCCCGGCTGACTTGTGGCATCGCAATCGCCGCACCGCCGGCGGCCGCGGCCGTCAGGAAACGGCGCCGCGTCGTTTTTGTATCGCTACGCTTGCTCATGAGTTCCTCCCGGTTGAGATGTCGCCCGCTGTCGCCGCAGGCTTGTTTGTCTCAACGACAAGTCAAAGGCTTGCGCGGCATTTTGGCAAGCGGGAAGTGCGCGGACTCCTTATGAATCGCTCAACTGGCAGGGCAACGTTGCTATCTCGCAGGCGCGAAGCAGGACCTGCTCGCGTTCGGCGGGGCGTATGCCCACCGACGTCTTGCACTTTAGTCGCAGGAAGTTGGTGGCGCGGTGTGGGCAGCACGCTGAATCAAGTTGGGCTGATTTATTCCCGCGCCGTTCTGCGCCCAACAGCCGCCCCGCGTCACCCATATCGATGGGTCAGGTGCTGCTGCCTGCTGCGGTTGCGACCACCGGCAAGACCTCGTTGGCCGCGCGGTCGGGGGTATCTTCCTTCCAGCGGACCGAGCCGAACGGCCGCTCCAGCATGCGGCGGACGCGGATCGGCTCCGGCCCGAGATGAAAGTCGATCGCGCGCTGGTGCAGGGCGCGCTCGGATTGCGTGGCACGGTTACGCTGGCGCAGATAATCGAGCCAGGTCGGGCAATGGTAGCGCTCCGTCCATAATTCGGGGTCGCCGATGTCGCGCGCGATCGACCAGCCATAGGCGCCGTTGCGCTGGCGGCTGAGCTGCACTTCCTGCATCACATTGTGAAACGCGCGCGCGTTGTCCTGCGCGACGCGATATTCGATTTCGACCACCAGCGGTCCGCTGCGCCCCGTGAGCGACAGCCGCACCTCGGGATCGGCAAGCAGTTCGGTGGCATCCTCGTTGCGCGCGCCGACCGGCGGCATGCGCAGCCAGATGCCGAGCAGGGGCGAGATCAGCATCAGCCCGGCCGAGACCAAGAGCGCGGTCTCCACGCCGGCGAGGTCGGTGAGGTGGCCCCAGCCCCAGCTTCCGACCGCAATGCCGCCGGCGATCGACGCCTGGAAAGCCGCCAGCGAGCGGCCCGCAACCCAGCGCGGCGCTGAAAGCTGCACGCCGATATTGAACAGGGCGACCGCCAGCATCCACACCGCGCCGGCGAGCACGAGTGCAATCGCCGTCAGGATCGCGTTGGTACTCAGGGCGACCGCCGCGATCGCGCCGGCCATCGATATCGCGCAGGCGCGCACCGCGGCCTCGCCGCTCATGCGCCGCCGCACCTCGCCGATATTCAGCGCACCGAATACGGCGCCCATGCCGAATGCCCCGAGCATGATGCCGTAGGTTTGCGCGCCGCCATGCAGGAGATCGCGGGCGACCAGTGGCATCAGCGCCGAGACCGAGCCGCCAATGATGCCGGTGACCAGCGTGCGCGTCAGCACGATCTTGATCGATGGCGAATTGGTGATGTAGCGCACGCCGGAGACCATGGCGCGGTTGAGCCGTTCGCGCGGCAGGCGCGACGGCTCGTGGGCGCGATTCCACAGAAACATCACCGCTATCAGCGGCAGATACAGCACCGCATTGACGGCAAACGCCGCCACGGCGCCCGCGGTAGCAACGACGATTCCGCCGATCGCCGGGCCGAAACTGCGCGCAATGTTGTAGCTGATGCCGTTGAGCGCGACCGCCGCCGGCAGCGTTTCCGCCGGCACCTGCTCGGTCACTGAGGCCTGCCAGGCCGGCCCGAACAGCGCCATGCCGCTGCCGACGACGAAGCACAGCGCCAAGAGGATATTCGGCGTCACGAGGCCGAACCACGCCAGCACCGTGAGCGCGGTTGCGCCGACAAGCGCGATGCCGAGCGAGACTAGGGCGACGATGCGGCGGTCGTGCATGTCGGCGATGGCGCCGGCGGGCATCGAGATCAGCATCACCGGCAGCATCAGCGCGGTCTGCACCAGCGCGACCTTGTCGGCCGAAGAAGTCATCTGCGTCATCGCCCAGGCCGCGCCGACGCCCTGGATCAAAATCCCCAGGTTGGAAACGAGGCTGGCGAGCCAGATGCGCCGGAACACCGCGTGCCGCAACGGCGCTGCGATCCCGTCAGTCGCAAGACGCGAACGTTTCGGCTGGTCGGTCATGATCGGTTCCGTTGGCGTTCTGTCACCGGCTTGATTCCATTCGAATATAAAGTGATGCCTGCGAAAGCCCTGGCCTGTCCAGTCGAAGCAGCACTATCGGCGGTGCTATCGCACAGCTAAGGTATTGAAAAGCAACGGAAGGTTTCGGAATGCGGCTGTCGCGGCGGTTGATCCTCAGGGGTGCCGGAGCGTTGCCTTTGCTGGCGGGCGGTCTTCCGCTGCTCGGTCTGCAGGCGCGAGCGCAGACCGCACCAGCGGCCGTTCCGCCGATCCTGTTCGTGCATGGCAATGGCGACCACGCGGCACTCTGGATAACGACGCTGTGGCGAATGGAATCGAATGGCGTGCCACGCGAGCGAATGCTGGCGTTCAATTTTACCGATCCTCTGGCACGCACCGATGACAAGGTGCAGCAACCGAACCGTTCCTCGACCGACGACCAGCGCCGCGAGCTCGGCGAGGCCGTTAAGGAATTGCAGCGTCGCACCGGCGCGGCGCGCATCGCCCTCGTCGGTAATTCGCGCGGCGGCTATTCGATCCGCAATTACATCAGAAATGGCGGCGGAGCTGATGTTAGCCACGCCGTGCTGTGCGGCGTTCCCAATCACGGAATCTATGATTGGGATGACGGCATCAATAACGAGTTCAACGGTCGCGGCCCGTTCTTGCGCGGCTTGAACGAGGGCGATAGCGAGGCGACGCCGGGCACGGCGTTTCTCACCTTGCGCAGCGACGGCAACGACAAATATGCGCAACCCGACGGACGCTTCGTCGGCAAGCCGGGCATGCCGACCGGCGTCACATCAGATGGTCCTGCGCTGAAGGGCGCGACCAATCTGGTGCTCGGCGCGCTCGATCATCGCGAGGTCGCGTTTCATCCGCGCGCGTTTCGCGAGATCTATAAATTCATCGCTGGCGTCGAGCCGTCCCGAATCGAGATCGTGCCGGAAACGGAAGTCAGGCTGAGCGGGCTTGTGACGGGTACGCCGGGCGGCGTTGTCACCAACCGTCCGGTCTCCGGCGCGACGGTCGAAATCTATCGCGTCTCTGCCGAGACCGGCGAACGGACCGGCGGTCCGATCCATTCTTCGCAAACCGCCGCCGACGGCCGTTGGGGCCCGGCGCAGGTCGAGGCTACCTGGTTTCTCGAAATCGTGTTGACGTCAGCGGGTTCGCCGACGACCCATTTCTATCGCTCGCCGCTTCCGCGCTCCTCCGAAATCGTGCATCTGCGTGCCGCACGCCCGCTCGGGCCGGCCGATACCGGCGCGGGCGCCGTGGTCCTGATGTCGCGTCCGCGGGGCTATTTCGGCCTGCCGCGGGACGTAGTGCTGATCGACGGCAAGGAGCCCAGGGACGTGAAATCCGGCGTGCCGACCGATTCGGTCACGACCTTGCGGCTTCCGGCAGAGGAGGTCGGCAGGCCCGTGGTGACCATGTTCAACACCGAGCGGATCGTGGCGCGGGCCTGGCCGGCCTCGGAAAACCGGATTGCGGTTGCCGAACTGACTTATTAGCTGTTTCCTGACGGGTGCGCCTTTGTGGCGCCCGGATCGAATACATAGTTGGAGCCGTAGCCCGCATGAGCGAAGCGATATGCGGGGCGTTGGTCCCGGATATCGCCACGCTCGTCCGGGCTACGAGAGTGGCGCCGATGAGCATAGCCGAAGCCTACGACATGACGGTTGCGCGCGCACCGCTGGTGCCGCCGAGCCCGCCGCGGGCGCCCGACGACATGACGGTGTTCGGGCGGATGAAGGCGATCCGCGAAAGCCCGATCGGTAGCTGGGGCCAGCGGGCCTATGAGGAAGATATCGTCCAGGGCCGCTTCTTTGGACGCAGCACGTTCATTCTCAACGCGCCGGATGCGATCAAGCATGTGCTGGTCGACAATTACGAAAATTATACGCGAACGCCGGCCGGTATCCGGGTGCTGCGTCCAATCCTCGGCGAAGGTCTTTTGATCGCGGAAGGGCGCGCGTGGAAGCATCAGCGCCGCACGTTGGCGCCGGCATTCACGCCGCGCGCGGTGATGCCGCTCATTCCGCACATGCTGGCGGCGACCGACCAGACGGTCGCCAAGCTGAGAGCCGCCAGCAATGGACACGTCGACCTGCGCGAGGCGATGCAGCGGATGGCGCTCGAGATCGCCGGGCGCACCATGTTCTCGTTCGGGATGGATCGCCACGGCGCTGCCTTGCGCGATTTCGTGATGGAATATGGCGACCGGCTGGCGCGCCCGCATTTCCTCGACCTGCTGCTGCCGTTGAGCTGGCCAAGCCCGCAGGATATTGCGCGCAGCCGCTTCCGCAAGCGCTGGACCGTATTCGTCGGCATGTTGATGACCGAGCGCCGCGCCGCCGGCAAGACCGCGGGCGCGCCGGCGCGCGATCTGTTCGACCTGATGGGCGACGCGCGCGATCCGGAAACCGGCGAAGTCTTCTCAGACGAGCAACTCGGCGATCAGGTCGCGACCATGATTCTCGCCGGCCATGAGACGACGGCGACCGCACTGTTCTGGGCGCTCTATCTTCTGGCGCTCGATCCTGCCACGCAGGAGCAGGTGGCGAGCGAAGTACAGACCGCGCCCGTCAACGGCGCGTCCGATATCGAGCGGTTGAAATTCACCCGCGCGGTGATCGACGAGACCATGCGGCTCTATCCGCCGGCGTTCCTGATCGCACGCGCGGCGATCGGGCCGGATAAGATCGCGGGCCTGCCGGTCAAGAAGAAGGACGTCATCCTGATCGCGCCGTGGCTGTTGCATCGGCACGAAAAATTGTGGCGCGATCCGAGTGCCTTCATCCCGTCCCGCTTCATGACGGGCACGCCGCCCGACCGCTTCGCCTATTTGCCGTTCGGCGTCGGCGCCCGCGTTTGCATCGGCGCGCATTTCGCGCTGGTCGAGGCGACGCTGGCGCTGGCGAAGATGATCGGCGCGTTTCGCGTCACGCTCGTCGACAAGGATCCGGTGATGCCGATCGGCGTGGTGACGACACAGCCCGACCGTTCGCCGATGTTCGCCATCACGCCGCGGTAGTATTTTTTTGATCGGGCCGATTGCCGGCCCCGCGAAGAAAATGCGTCAGAGGAGCAAGCGCACCTTGCGCGGTCGCCTCGGGCGCGACATCTAGGTTGTCACCATGAGCGATACCCAGGCCCAGTTCGCAGTCTTGAAGCAGACCGCCGATCCCGCGGTGGTCGATGCCATCTCACAACTGATCGCCAAGGGCGAGGACCGCGACCTCAACCGGATCAACCTGTTGGATTTCGCCGCGCGCTACGGCCTGGACGAGGAAAAGGTCATCTCGGCTTTCCTGCATTCGGCGCGGCTCGGGCTGTTCGATCTCACCTGGAATGTGCTGTGCCCCGGCTGCGGTGGCGTGCTCGGCGCGCACAGCACCCTGAAATCGCTACGCCACGACGATTACAATTGCGCGCTATGCGCCCAAGGTTACGAGGCATCGGTCGACGACCGCGTCGAGGTCGCTTTCACGGTCAGCCCGCGCGTCAGGCGCATTGCCGCGCACGATCCCAATACGCTGTCGATCTGGGAATATAACCGCCAGATATTCTGGAGCTCGGGGATGGACCTGAGCGAGGAATCGATCAAGCGTCTGATCGACGAGATATCGCTGGAAGCCATCGAGCTGCCGGCGGGCGAGAAGGCGGTGCTGTCGCTGCAATTGCCCAACCAGTTCGTGATCGTGTTCGAGCCGGTGACGCATTCGGCGCATTTCTTCGATGTCCAGGGCGAGCCGACCCGCGAGCGGCAACAGTTTTCGATCGTCTTCAACAAGCTGCAGGCGCCCACGGGCTCGACGGTGATGCGGCCGGGACCGCTACGGCTGTCGCTAGACAATCAGACCGACCACCGGGTGCTGCCCGCGGTCTGGGTCGCCAACGACACGCTCCATGAGCTGCTCGGCAAGCGCAAGCCGATCCTGACCGCCAAGCGTATGCTGTCCAACCAGACGTTTCGTGATGTCTTCAAGGCGGATAATCTCAACGTCGATCAGCGCCTCAAGATCACCTCGCTGACTTTCCTGTTCACGGACCTCAAGGGCTCCACCGCGCTCTATGAGCGGGTCGGCGATCTCGCCGCCTTCGACCTGGTGCGGGCGCATTTCCACGCGCTGCTCGAAATCATCGCCTCGGAGAAGGGCGCGGTCGTGAAGACGATCGGCGATGCCGTGATGGCGACCTTCATCAGGCCGGAACATGCGATCGTCGCGGGCCTGCGCATGCGGGCGGCAATGGCGACGCTGAATGCCGAGCGCGGCCGGGAGGACCTGATCATCAAGATCGGCATCCACGAAGGGCCATGCCTGGCGGTCATGCTGAACGAGCGACAGGACTATTTCGGTCAGACCGTCAACATCGCTTCAAGGGTGCAGCACCTGTCGACCTCGCAGGAGATCCACATCACGGGACCTGTGATCGAATCGCCGGCCGTTGCCACCATTCTGGCGAAAGAGGCGATCAGGCCGATCCAGAAGGAAGCGGCGCTGCGCGGCATCGCCGACAAGGTGATGGTGTACGAGATACCCTAAACGGCGCTACTCGATCACGATCTCGCCGGTCATGCCGAGCTCGGCGTGGGTCTTGCCGTCGCTGGTCTTGATGTCGCAGCGTAGATCGTTGACGCGGCCGGCCGCGATCGGCACCAGCCACCATTCGGCGGATTGTCCCGGATAGACCTCGATCTCGCGAATCGCGCCCTTGAATTCGGCGAGCGTAACGGTCTTGCCGTTCTGCTGCTGCGTCACCTGCACCTTGCGCGTGAACACCATCTGCGAGAACGCGTGCGAGGTGAAGTAGTGCGGATCGTTGCTCGAATTGCGCAGGATCAGCTTGTAGAGCTTGCCGGTTTCGAACTTGAGTTGCTTCGGCGCGAATTCGTGTTTGCCGGGCGAGCCGAGATCGACCGTCACCTCGATCGGCGTCTGTCGCGACAGGTCACCTGCCGCAAGCGCTGCTCCGGACGCGATTCCCAACACAACGGCAGCACCAAGTGCGAAGCGCAACGAGGCCATGGTCGTCTCCCCTTTGAAAATAGCTTGCTGAAACAATGAGTTCTTTCCCTAGTGCAAATGCGAATGATTTGCAATTGGATATCGACCGACTGCCTGCGGCGAATCGCGCAGTCGGCCATTGGCCGATAGGCCGTGTCTTGCCGAAGCAGCAAGGTTACATGCTTTGAACCGGGCTCCGACCCAACAGAAAAGCGAAGGCGCGCCGTTCGCCGTGGCGGCTTTGGGCACTGCCCAGGTTTCGCGCAGATGCTTGCGTCACACCCAACGTGACGCCGATTTAATCTGCGCGCCCTGTCAGCCACTCATCGCGCGGATTGCGAAGGTCAAGTCTTCGACCCATATTTGCTCGACAGCTTCTTCGAATTTGCAGGTAGATTGATGCTCGACGGACTGCGCCAATTCATTGCCGACATCGTTGCCCCCAACGCGGATCCGGACTTCGCGTTCGACGATACTGGGTATCTTCTCGCGGCGACTGCGCTACTGGTCCACGTCGTCTCGCTCGACGGCGAGCCGAGCGCGCTCGAGAAGCGCAAATTGCACAGTTTGATCGAAAGCCGATTCAAGCTTGATCCCGGGACGGCGGATCATTTGATCGCGTCGGCGACGCGGGCCGAAGGCGAGGCGGTCGATCTCTATCGTTTCACCAGCGTCATCATGCGTTCGGTCAACGAGGAGGGCCGGCTTCGCATCATCGAGATGATGTGGGAAGTGGTATACGCGGACGGCCAGGTCAGTGAGTTCGAGGATAACGTCGTCTGGCGCGCGGCTGACCTGCTCGGCATTTCCTCGCGCGACCGGATCGACCTCAAGCGTCGGGTGGCTGAGCGGCAGCCGGTCTCGTCCGCAGGTGCGCCGAAGGCCGAAGACGCAGCAATGTGACAATGAGCGGCGCAGCCACGCGTCATTGCAGATGACGAAACTTTGATGTGCGCCGCAACCGGTTGCGGCAGCGCGCGATAAGCCTGAAAACATAGAGACTTCAGCGCGTGGAGCACACAGGCCGGCATGGGCCATGTTTGGGGGATGGCTTGCGCCACACCGCGCGCCTATGCTCTCGTTCCCGTGCTGGCGGCATAACCCTGATTTGATTTTTAAGAGCATTCAACCGTGACCGAGCGTGTGACGCTGATTACTGGTGCATCGGCGGGCATAGGCACCGAGCTGGCGCGCGTTTTTGCATCGAAGGGTCATCGCGTGGCGCTGGTGGCGCGGCGCGCTGATCGCCTGGAAGCGTTGGCGACGGAAATCAAGGCGGCCGGCGGCACGGCGCCGATCGTCATCCCCTGCGACCTTGCGCAACCCGACTGCGGCGACAGGATTGCCGAGGCCTTGACCGCCTCCGGCGTGGAAGTTGAATACCTCGTCAACAACGCCGGATTTGGCGTGTTTGGCAGAGCAATCCAGCGCGATCGGTCCAACCAGCTCGAGATAATCGCCGTCAACATCCGCGCGCTGACGGACCTGTCACTGCGGTTTTCCGATCACCTGATCCGCAATCGCGGCGGCCTTCTCAACGTCGGCTCGATCGCGGGCTTTCTGCCGGGGCCGGGAATGGCGGTTTATTACGCGTCCAAGGCCTATGTGCTGTCGTTCACCGAAGCCATGCGCGCAGAACTGGCGCCACATGGCGTGCGCGTGACGGTGTTGTGTCCGGGGCCCGTGCCCTCGGAATTTCAGGCACGCGCGGGATTTAGACCCGGCTATGATTCGTCGATCCTCAATATGTCGTCGGCCGATGTCGCGCAGCAGGCCTACAGCGGATTGATGGCGAACAAACGGGCAGTGTTGCCCGGCCTCGGCATCAAGTTTGTGCCGTTCATGCTCCGGCTGTTTCCGCGCTCCTTTATCCTCGGGGCGATCGGTCGCTTCCAGCTCCGCCAGCGCTGAAGAATCCCCGGGTTTTTCCGGTGTTCTTGCCCGTTCGCACCGCGGGCCGGGGGAGCTGACCGCATCTGGCCCGCGGTTTGCTTACATTTTTGGATGTGTGTGTGAACTCACGCGAAATTAATACTCACTTAGGTATGGTTTCGATTCGAGACACGTGAGCAACGTCGATGTCGTTCCGGTCGAGCAAAAATGGCGACAACATTGTGCCCTTTCCGGGCAGAGGGGCGCTGCCTGCGCTTGCGCCTGACGCCGCATCCCTGTCACCAGTTCTGATCGTGCTCCACCAGGAAAGCTCGACACCCGGCCGGGTTGGCAACGCGCTGCGCGCGCTCGGCTATCCCCTCGATATCAGGCGACCGCGGTTCGGCGACCCGTTGCCGGAAACGCTGGCCCAGCATGCCGGCGCCGTCATCTTCGGCGGCCCGATGAGCGCCAACGACTCCGACGACTATGTCCGCCGCGAGATCGACTGGATCGAAATTCCCTTGCGCGAGCGGCGGCCGTTTCTCGGCATCTGCCTGGGCGCGCAGATGCTCGCCAAGCAATTGGGCGCGCCAGTCGCGCCGCATCATGAAGGCAGGGTCGAGGTCGGTTACTATCCGATCCGCCCAACCGCTGCCGGTCACGCGCTCTGTTCGGACTGGCCGGAGCGCGTCTACCATTGGCACGGCGAAGGATTTCAACTGCCTGACGGCGCCGAACTGCTGGCGGAAGGCGATGACTTTCCGGTGCAGGCGTTTCGGCACGGCCACGCGTTCGGCTTCCAGTTTCATCCCGACGTCACCTACGCCATGATGCATCGCTGGACCACGCGCGGATGCGTGCGGATGGATTCGCCGGGCGCGCAGCCGCGTCACCTTCACTTCGAAGGCCGCGCCGTGCACGACGTCGTCGAACGGGCGTGGCTGAAGAATTTCATTGCAGGCTGGATCGTGCGCGCGCCGCACGCGGCTCTGCTGGAAGCGGCCGAATAGCCGCCACGCGGAATTTCATCCGCGCCACCGCACGTCTTTCAAAGACCGCTGATGTGATAGTGTCGCGCTCCTGAGCCCGCACGGCAATGACAAGAACGACAGGGAGACCCGCGGTGACCTATCAGCATATTCTCTACGAGGTGAGCGACAAGGTCGCGACCATCACGCTCAACCGCCCCGACCGCATGAACGCGTGGACTGCGACCATGGAGCGCGACGTGCGCCACGCGATGGAGGCGGCCAGCACCGACGACGATGTCCGCGTCATCGTGCTCACCGGCGCCGGCCGCGCCTTCTGCGCAGGTGCGGACATGGAGGCGTTGCAGGCCATCGACCCCAGCGAGATCAGGCGCGGCGAGAACGTCCCGCCCTTCGACATGAACCGCCGGGCGGACTGGCAGACGCGCTACGCCTATTATCCGGCGATCCCAAAACCCGTGATCGGCATGCTCAACGGCGCCACCGCCGGCATCGGCCTGGTCCACGCGCTTTATTGCGACCTGCGTTTTGCGGCCGACAACACCGTCTTCACCACCTCGTTTGCGCGCCGCGGGCTGATAGCCGAGCACGGCATTAGCTGGATGCTGCCGCGCATCGTCGGCCACGCCAATGCGCTGGATTTGCTGATGTCGGCGCGGCGAGTCTCAAGCGAGGAAGCGCTGCGGATCGGGCTGGTCAACCGGATCTATCCGCCGGAGCAGTTGCGCGAGCAGACGTATGCCTACGCGCGCGATCTCGCCGATTTCGTCTCGCCCAGCGCGATTTCGGTCATCAAGCGCCAGCTCTATGACGTGCCGTTCCAGACGCTGGCGGAAGCCACCATCGACGCCAACCGCGAAATGCAGATCGCGCTGAAGGGGAGCGATTTCCGGGAGGGGGTAGCGAGTTTTGTCGAGAAGCGTCCGCCGCAGTTTACGGGGAAGTGAGGGGAGCTGACTACTTGCGGATCCAGCCCGTCTTCGCCCGTTGGGCTTCGCCGGGCACCACGCTTCACCCTTCGGGCATCACGTGGCTGCGCCACGCGTAGCCCGAAGGGCGAAGCGTGGTGGAGCCAGGCGGGATCGAACCGCCGACCTCGTCATTGCGAACGACGCGCTCTCCCAGCTGAGCTATGGCCCCGTCGCGACCGCCTCGATATGACCCGAAGCAGCCGACAATCGGCGCCATTTACAGTCCGGCCCAAGGCCAAGTCAAGAACGGTGAAAGTACCGATTTTGGCGTGATTTTGCCGGGAACTTCCCTTGTTTGCGGGGGGATGAACCGATATCTAGCTGTCTATCCCTCCTCGCGAGCTCCCCCTCCCATGCGCGCTATCCTCGACATCGTCATCATTGTCCTTGACCTATACGTCTGGCTTTTGATCGCCGCGGCCATCCTGTCCTGGCTGATCGCCTTCAATGTCGTGAACACGCGCAACGGGTTCGTCGCGGCGGTGGCGGAATTCCTGTACCGGATCACCGAGCCGGCGCTGGCGCCGATTCGCAGGTTCATGCCTAACCTGGGTGGGCTCGACATCTCGCCGATCATCCTGATCCTGATCATCATGCTCTTCCAGCGGGTAATTCTCTACTACATCTATCCCAACGTCATCTGACCGCGAGCACTGATAGCTGACGGATGCCCGATGGATCCCTGGCGCTACTCCACCGACGGCATCAGTGTCGCGCTGCGGGTGACACCGCGGGGCGGCCGCGACGATATCGATGGCATTGAGACGCTCGCCAACGGCCGCTCGGTGGTGAAGGTTCGCGTCCGCGCCATCGCCGACGGCGGCGAGGCGAACCGTGCGGTCACGGAACTGCTGGCGAAGGTGCTCGGCGTCCCGAAGGCGCGGGTGAAAATCCTGTCGGGCATGACCTCGCGCATCAAGCAGGTCGCCGTTGATGGCGATCCCAAGATTCTTGGCGAAACGCTGCGAAAGGTAGCCGCCGCCAAAGCATGATCCGGACCCGGAGGGCCGCGGAAGCGCAAAGTGGGAACCGGCTTTCCGAAAGGATCATGCGTCAAAGCGAAGACGAAGGATTGAGATGACGGCACGCATTATCGACGGAAAGGTCATTGCGGCGGAGCTTCGCGCCCGTGTCGCGGAAGAGGTCGCGCGGGTCAAAGGCGAGCATCAGGTCACGCCGGGCCTTGCGGTGGTTCTGGTCGGCAACGACCCCGCCAGCGAGGTCTATGTCCGCAGCAAGCACACCCAGACCCAGGCCGCCGGCATGGCCTCGTTCGAGCACAAACTGCCCGCCGACGTCGCGCAGGCCGATCTCCTGGCGCTGATCGCAAAGCTCAACCACGATCCCGCCGTGCACGGCATTCTCGTGCAATTGCCGCTGCCGAAATCGCTTCACGCCGAAACCATTATCAACGCGATCGACCCCGCCAAGGATGTCGACGGGCTGCATCCCAACAATGCCGGCCGGCTGGCCGGCGGCTTTGCCGCGCTGTCGCCGTGTACGCCACTCGGCTGCATCATCCTGACCAAGAGCGTGCATGCCTCGCTGGAAGGCATGAACGCGATCGTCATCGGCCGCTCCAACCTGGTTGGCCGCCCGCTGGTGCAATTGCTGCTGAACGAAAATGCGACGGTGACGATCGCGCATTCCCGCTCAAAGGACCTGCCGCAACTCTGCGCGCGCGCCGATCTAATCTATGCCGCGGTCGGCAAGCCCGAGATGGTGCGCGCCGCCTGGGTCAAGCCAGGCGCCACCGTGATCGACGTCGGCATCAACCGCCTGCCTTCGGCCGACGGCAAGACGCGGCTGGTCGGCGATGTCGCCTTCAAGGAAGTCGCCGAGGTCGCCGGTGCGATTACGCCGGTGCCGGGCGGCGTCGGCCAGATGACGGTGGCGTGCCTGTTGGTGAATACGCTACGTGCGGCCTGTGCGATTCACGGCCTGCCGAAGCCAGCGGTGTAGGAGTTACCGTCGTTCCGGGTTCGATGCTGACGCATCGCCCCGGAATGACACTACCTCGTCAGCGGCCACGACGCGCTGAAAGAAGCTACTTCTTCCTGGCGCGCTCGATGCCTTCCAGGATGAGGCGGTGAGCGTCCTCGGCGCCGCACCAGCGCAGCACCTTCACCCATTTGCCCTTCTCGAGATCCTTGTAGTGCTCGAAGAAGTGCTGGATCTGCTGCAGCGTGATGTCGGGCAGGTCGTTGTAGTTCCGGACTTTGTCGTAGCGCTGGGTCAGCTTTGAGGATGGCACGGCGATGATCTTCTCGTCGCCGCCGGCCTCGTCTTCCATCAGCAAGACGCCGACCGGCCGCACGCTCATCACGGCGCCCGGCACGATGGCGCGGGTATTGGCAATCAGCACGTCGCAGGGATCGCCGTCACCGGACAGTGTATGCGGGATGAAGCCGTAATTGCCGGGATAGCGCATCGCCGTATAGAGGAAGCGATCGACCACCAGCGTGCCGGCTTCCTTGTCCATCTCATATTTGATCGGCTCGCCGCCAACGGGCACCTCGATGATGACGTTGACGTCGTGTGGCGGATTTACTCCGATCGGGATGGCGTCAATGCGCATAAGTGGCTCCGCTTGGCGTTAAGGGGCGCGCCAGGAATCAGGCGTGCGTCAGGGTCCCTTTAGACCCGCAGCCGAGCAGGGAAAAGCCTGAAATAGCTTCAGTTGGTCCAGGCAAAAGCGACTTTATCGAGCGATTTGGCCCCGAACTTCTCCGAGGAGCGGGCCACCATGCGACCGCCGAGCGCGCGGTAGAATTCTGTCGCCGGATCGTTGTCGGACAGCGCCCAGATCACCATGCTCTTCAGCCCGCTCTGCATCAGATCGCGCCGGGCGGCGGTGAACAGGCGGCGGCCGAAGCCGAGGCCCTGGAATTCCGGCCGCAGATAAAGCTCGTAGATCTCGCCTTCGAAATGCAGGCTGCGGGCGCGGTTGCGGCCGTAATTGGCGTAGCCCGCGACCTTGTCGCCGAACACCAGCACGCTGACGCGGCTGCCTTTGCGGATTGCGCTGTCCCACCATTGCGGGCCGCGACGGTTAATAAGTTTTTCGAGCTCGGCGCCGGGAATGATGCCCTGATAGGCGGAGCGCCAGGCTTCATCATGGGTAGACGCCACCGCGGCTGCGTCTGCAGCCTTGGCCGGTCGAACCTCGATCAGGGTTGTGCTCATATCCTGATCAAAGCAAGTCGGCGGGCCGGCTTCAAGGTCCATCGTTAATTATCGGTTAACCTGTGGATTTTCTGCATCAGTTTTATGTTGGTCTGTACCGAAAGAGGACAAGGGGGCTGTCTCATCAGGTGTTTGGCCACGGCAATGGCGGCGGAATCGTTGTTAGAATCATCCAACCAAACGGCCCGGTGAAATCCGTTCACGGAAAAATGCGCGGGATTTGATTCGCCGGCGGTATTCTGTTGGTGACTTCGCAATACGCCCTTCCCTCGGCTGCACCAGGCCAGTTCATGCGTCCCCTAAACATGCTTCCTGCGCTGGTCCTCGTCGCCGCGATCGGTGTGAAGGCGGCCGCCGCGCAGCCCAGCCATGGCGCGCAAGGCCCGGAAGGCGAGCCTCACCGGCTGCAACAATGGCTGGTGCCTGCTCCCGATCCTGCCACCGCCGCGCATGCGGTGCTGTTTCGGCCGCCGGGCAAGGGGCCGTTTCCACTTACCGTGATTGCGCACGCCTCCACCCAGAACGTGTTGCGACGGGCGCAGATGCCGCAGCCCGAATACCGCGCGCTCGCCGGATGGCTCGTGGCCCGTGGTTTTGCCGTGCTTGTCCCTGAGCGCCCGGGCCACGGCGCGACGGGCGGAAAATACCTGGAGGATCAGGGCGGTTGCGACGAGGCTGATTACGCCAGGTCTGGCCGCGTCGTGGCGGATGCGATCGCCGCTGCCGCCGGCTTCATACGCAAGCAGCCGTTCATCCGCGCCGAGGGCATGGTCGTGATCGGCCATTCCGCCGGTGCCTGGGGTGCACTGGCGCTGGCCGGCGAAGATCCGAAGAACGTTGCTGCCATCATCGCGTTCGCGCCGGGGCGCGGCGGGCATGCCGATGATTCTTCCAGCCGGGTCTGCGCGCCGCACACACTGATGGCTGCCGCGGGCGAATTCGGCAAGGCCGCACGCGTGAGAGTGACGTGGCTGGTGGCTGCCAATGACAGCTACTTTTCGCCCGCGTTCTCGCGTCAACTGGCCGATGCGTTTCGCGCCGCCGGCGGCAAGGCCGATTTTCGCGTGCTGCCGGCCCTGGGCAGTGAAGGCCACTGGCTGGTGGAAACTGGCGGCGGTGTAACCCTCGCCGGACCTGAACTCGATCGTGCCTTGAGGGCGCGGTCTCGCACCCCGGCGGCCAAGCGATGACGCTGTATTTCCTCGTCAAATATCTCCATGTCCTCGGCGCGGTCGTCATTCTCGGCACCGGCGCCGGCATCGCGTTCTTTATGCTGATGGCCCATCGCAGCCGGGACGTGGCGTTCATCGCGCGCACGGCAGAGACCGTCGTGATCGCCGACATGCTGTTCACGCTGACGGCGGTGCTGCTGCAGCCGGTGAGCGGTGGCGCGCTGATGTGGCTGTCCTCCACCGCGTGGAGCGAGCGTTGGCTGATGATCTCGCTCGGGCTCTATGCGGTGGCGGGGCTGTTCTGGGTGCCGGTCGTCCTCATGCAGATTGAAATGCGCGATCTCGCGCGCAAGGCGGCGGAGCAAAACCGGGAGTTGCCGTCGCGCTATTTCGCACTTTTCCACCGCTGGTTTCTGTTTGGGATTCCCGGGTTTGGGTCAGTCATGGCTATTCTCTGGCTGATGATCGCCAAACCGTTCTAGGCAGCATGAACGCCGACATCCGAAAAATCCTCGTGCTCGGCGCCTCCGGCCTGATCGGCCGCTTCGTGACCGACGATCTGCGCGGGAGGGGATTTCGTGTGGTCGGCGTCGCCCGAAGATTATCCGCCTCGCAGAAGAACGGCGCGCTCGATCTCGAACTGCCGCTTATGTCGATGGATGCGGCAGCACTTGCGCGACTGCTGCGCGATCAAGGCATCGGTGTCGTCGTCAATTGCGTCGGCGTGCTGCAGGACGGCCCCGGCAGCGACACCGCCGCCGTGCATCGCGAATTCGTCGCGCGGCTGTTGCAGGCGATCCGCGAAAGCCGCCTCGCGATCCGGCTGGTGCATATCTCGATCCCCGGTGTCGCCGAGACCGACGCCACCGCCTTCAGCACCACCAAGCGCGAGGCCGAACGGCTGATCGCCGATTCCGGCGTCCCGTACACGATCCTGCGGCCGGGTTTCGTGGTGGCATTGGCCGCCTATGGCGGCAGCGCCATGCTGCGCTCGGTCGCAGCACTTCCGATCGATCTTTCGCCCGCCGAACGGCTGACGCCGTTCCAGCCGGTCGCCATGGAGGATATCGCGGCGACGATCGCCTGGCTTGCCGCGCGCGATCCGGGCGAGGCGAACGCGGTGACGTGGGACCTGATGCAGGAGCAGCCGGTCACGCTCGGCGACGTGATCGATCAATTTCGCGAGGTGTTCGGCACCGGCAAATGGTGGCGCATTGTGATGCCGGCGTTCCTGCTCGATCTCGGCGCCAGGCTCGGCGACCTCACGAGCTTGCTCGGCTGGACGCCGCCGATGCGAACCACCGCGATTGCGGAGCTGCGGCGCGGCGTCAGCGGCAGCCCCGCGGGCTGGATGGCCGCCACCGGCATCATACCGAAGACAATCGGGCAAATGGCGGGAAAACGCGTAGCGACCATCCAGGACAAATGGTTTGCCCGGCTGTTTCCGATCAAGGCCCTGATGATCGCAAGCCTCGTGCTGTTCTGGATCGTCTCCGGCTTCATTGCGCTGGTGATTTCCTATGACGCGGCGGCCGGAATCCTGCGCAGCCACGGTTTTCCGCCGGCGCTCGTCGCCCCCATCACGGTAGGTACCAGCCTGATGGACATGACCATCGGCGTGCTGATCGCGTTCCGCCGCACCTCGGCATTTGGCCTTGTCGCGGGTATCATTGCCTCGCTCGGCTATATGATCGGCGCCGCAATCCTGACGCCGGACCTCTGGATCGAGCCGCTCGGCGCGCTGGTGAAGACGGGACCCGCGGTCGTGCTGATGCTGGTGGCGCTGCTGACGCTGGATAACCGATGAGCCCAAATCCGTGACCCAATGGCCCGATGATGACGTGATCCTCTATGACGGCGTCTGCGTCTTCTGCTCGCGCTGGGTCCGCTTCGTCGCGAAACGCGACGTCGAGCGGAGGTTTCGCTTTACGGCGATCCAGTCGGGGTACGGTACACGACTGGCGCAGACGTTTGGCATCGATCCAAACGATCCCGACACCAACGCGGTAGTGCATGGAGGTGTCGCCTATCTCAAGTCGGACGCCGCGCTGACAGTGGTCGGCATGCTGCCGGGCTGGCGATGGACGCGCGCGCTGTTTACGGTGCCGAAGCCGCTGCGCGACGCGGTCTACAGCCTCGTGGCGAAAAACCGCTATCGAATATTCGGGAAGTATGACGAGTGCTTCGTGCCGGACGCGGAGATGCGGGCGAGGGTGATGGAGTAGGTCGCCGTCATTGCGACCAGTTGGCTCCGCGCAATGACAGCGTAGACGTCAGCGCTTCGTCGTCGCAGCCAAAACTTCCTCTGCCGCCCGCTCACCCGAATCCCTTGCGCCATGCGCGGTCGAGAAGAACTCCGGCGAGGTTGCTTCTCCGGCGAAGAACAGCCGGCCATCGACGGGCGCGGCGAGGACCTCGCGATCTCCCGCATGCCCCGGCAGCGCGTGTGAATAGGAGCCGCGGGCGAAAGGATCATGCGCCCAGCGTGACTCCGCGAGCGGCTTCAGCTTGCGGCGAAAATCGTTGCCGAGGATCGAGACGATCTCGTCGATGCTTGCTGCGGCCAGCGCACCGGGGCCGGCGTCCTCCAGCGATTGCGCAAAGCGGCCGCCGAAAAAGCCCTCGATGCAGGGTTGGCCGAAGGGGCGGATGTGATAGGTGCCCATTTCGGTGCGCATGGTGGCGGCGCGCAGATTGCCCTCGACGGGCAACGCCTCCGGCTCATCCACTGCCAGCGTCACCTTGTCGGCGAGGCCAAGCGGCAGGCCGCGCGCGGCATCGACCTTTTGCGGCAATGGCGGGTGAAAGCGGATCGCCTCGTCGGCGATCAGGCTGGTCGGCACCGTGATGATCACCTTGTCGGCCGTCAGCGTGCCGCGCGACGTCTCGATGCGGACGCGCTTGGTGGAATGATCGATCAGCGTTACGGCGCAATTGAGCGCAAGCGGACACGTGGCGCCATAGGCCGCTATCAGCGCGCCATAGCCGCGGCGGACGCGCCAGTTGATGTCGGTGTCTTCATAGGCGTCCATGTCGAGGATCGAGACCTGGTCGAGCTCGCAGCCGTTGACGTAAGTCGAGATCGCATCGATCATCGGGTTCCAACGATTGCCGGGCTCAAGATAAAGGCTTGCGGCGCAGTCGCGGCCACTCTTCTCGGCTTCCGCCGCTGCTACTTCGGCGCGGTCGTAGAACGCATTGAGCGCGTGCATGAAGTCGTCGCGCTCGGCCTGCGGAAACGCCTTGCCGTGAGCGCGCTCGCGCCAGGGCGGCAGTGACCTGTTGATCTCGAAACCGAGCTGTTCGGCGATTTTGACGAAGGAGTTCTCATCCGCCGAATGCAGCCAGCCGCAGCCGACGTCGAAGGTGACGTCAGGCGAGGCCATGATGGTGTGCGCGCGGCCGCCGACCCGGTCACGCGCTTCCAGCACGATGATGGAGAGGCCGGAATTTTTCAGCGCATTCGCCGCGCCGAGCCCGGCAGCGCCGGCGCCGATGATGGCGACATCGACTGAGGAGGGGAGAGACGTCATGCGCAGGCTCTAGCACGTTCGCCGCGAGGGCTGAATAGGCCGTAACGCCGCCTTGAAGCCAGTTGCCGATTTGCGCGGCCGGCGCAAAGCTGCTTGTCACTCTGCCTGAAGTTGTGTTGAATGAACCATTCCCTTTTTATATTTTTAGGCAGGAATTTTCCCCATGACCGATGCCGAATTCGACAAGGCTCACAAGCGAACGGCGGTGCTCGTCGTCCATGGCATTGGGAGCCAGCGGGCGCTGGAAACCGTACGTGGCGTCATCAAGGGCGTCTGGTTGAACAGTGAAAATCCCTATGACGCGGGCCGAAGGCTGTGGAGCCATCCCCAACGGGACGGCGCGGATATCGACCTGACGGTGATGACAACCAACGAGGTGCCCGAATCAAGGGACAAGCGCGCGGTCGATTTCCACGAACTTTATTGGGCCCACCTGATGAGCGAAACCAAGCCGGTCGCAGTTTTGCTCTGGCTGTACGAGCTTTGCCGAAAGGGCCCGATCATGAAGGAGGGGATCAACGGGCTCTGGTGGGTCGCGTCCATATTCCTGTCTTTCATGAATCTTTCTCTCGCCCTGCTGGCGCTAAAAGGCGCGGTCATTTTTGCGCAAGTCTCTGTCGTCCAGAATCTGCTGGTCGCTCCGTTCCTGCTGATCTTCAGCTCGCTGGTATTCGGCTTCTTTATCGCGCTGAAATGGCAGGCTTTCCGTCTCATCAGAAAGCTTGCCGCGTTTTGCGTGATCGGCGTGATTGTCAGCGCGGTCTACTTTGGCGTTGAGTTCAATCCGCTTTGGGAGCCGACGGAGAAATTACCGGATGCGGCCGAGCTCGCCACCATCGTAGCGCTCCCAACGCTGATCGGCTTGATCGCCACCTATCTCCTAACCGGAGAACCCGGCTTGCGGGCGTTCTGGCGTGCGCTTCTAATATCGCTGATCGTGGCCGGCATGTTCGTCGGCGTCGACCGACTCTGGCATTCGGACACGCCCTTTGTGGAGACTTTGGTTACGGCTTGGCCCTGGGGCTTGAACTCACCCTGGAGCGCGCCGGTGGCCTTTGCCATCCTGGGCATCTATCTCATCGTCAACGCGGCGTTCCTGCAGCCATATCTCGGCGACGCGGCGCGCTATTTCCGTGCCTCGCCGGCCAATGTCGCAGTGCGCCGCGCGATCCGAATGGAGGCGGTCAACGCGCTTCATAACCTGCACCAGAGTGGCTATTACGACCGCATCATCGTCGTGGCCCACAGCCTCGGAACCGTCGTCGCATATGACATGCTGCGCGCCTATTTCAGCCGGATTTGCCGAGATCTGCCTCCAGTCACGACCTTCGGAACCGATTTTGACGAGATCGACACCGCCTCCTGGCAGCCAAGCGGCACGGCATCCGCCGCCGACAAGAAGACCCTGCGGGAGAAAGCGCGACGTGCCGTCGCGAGCATCGCGGCGGCAGCGGAAAAGGCCGGTCAAGATAAAAAGACAAAGACATGGCTAGTGACCGATTTCGTAACACTAGGAAGCGCACTGAGCCATGCGACCTTCCTGATGTGCATCGGCAATACCCGCCGTCTTCTCGAATCCGATTTCTGCCGTCGCGTTGCCGAGCGCGAATTCCCGACTTGCCCGCCGAAACGTCTCGACAATGACGGCCTGCTTACTTTTCGCAACCCGAAGACAGGGCAGAAACAGGTCCATCATGGCGCACTGTTCGGCCTGACCCGATGGACCAACATCTTTTTTCCGATGGTGCAGATCTTCTGGGGCGACGCGATCGGCGGCAAGCTCGCGCCGATCTTCGGGTCGCACATCGTCGACTACCCGGTCGCGACGCGCGGGGATGGCGCCGCGGACTTCTTCACCCATACCGCCTATTGGGACGTTTGCCGCGAGCCTGAAACGTTTCAGGCCCCGCATGTCATCGCGCTTCAGGAGGCCATCGACCTTGCGGATAATGGCAAGGCCGTCGCCGTGGTCGACAGCGCCCTGGCATCCAACGCAGCAGGATAGTTTACGCCACCGCTTCCTTGGCCTTTTCCGCGCGCTTGCGGTCGTTGGCGTCGAGGAACTTCTTGCGCAGGCGGATCGACTTCGGCGTCACTTCGACCAGCTCGTCGTCCTCGATATAGGCCAGCGCCTTTTCCAGCGTCATCCTGATCGGGGGCGTCAGGCGCACCGCCTCGTCCTTCGACGTGGTGCGGATGTTGGTGAGCTGCTTGCCCTTGAGCACATTGATCTCGAGGTCGTTGTCGCGGGTGTGCTCGCCGACGATCATGCCCTTGTAGACCTTCCAGCCGGGCTCGATCATCATCGGGCCGCGATCTTCCAGCTTGAACATCGCGTAAGCCACCGCTTCGCCCTGGTCGTTGGAGATCAGCACGCCGTTGCGGCGGCCCTGGATGTCGCCCTTGTAGGGCGCATAGCCGTGGAACAGGCGGTTCATGATCGCGGTGCCGCGGGTATCGGTGAGCAGTTCGCCCTGATAGCCGATCAGGCCGCGGGTCGGCGCGTAGAACACCAGCCGCAGGCGGTTGCCGCCGGAAGGGCGCATCTCGATCATCTCGGCCTTGCGCTCGCTCATCTTCTGCACGACGACGCCGGAGTGCTCCTCGTCGACGTCGATCACGACTTCCTCGATCGGCTCCTGCCACTGGCCGGTGGCTTCGTCCTTCTGCAGCACGACGCGCGGACGCGACACCGAAAGCTCAAAGCCTTCGCGGCGCATGGTCTCGATCAGGATCGCGAGCTGCAATTCGCCGCGGCCCGATACTTCCATGGAATCCTTGTCGGCGGCCTCGACCACGCGCAGCGCGACGTTGCCTTCGGCCTCGCGCAGCAGGCGGTCGCGGATCATGCGCGAAGTCACCTTGTCGCCTTCGGTGCCGGCGAGCGGCGAGTTATTGACGATGAACGACATCGACACCGTCGGCGGATCGATCGGCTGCGCCACCAGCGGCGTCTCGACGGAAGGATCGCAGAAGGTGTCGGCGACGGTGCCTTTGGTCAGGCCCGCAATCGCGACGATGTCGCCGGCTTCGGCTTCATCCAGCGGGGTGCGCTCGATGCCACGGAAGGCGAGGATCTTTGTGATACGCCCTTGTTCGATCGTCTTGCCGTCAGCGCCCAGCACCTTCACCTGCTGGTTCGGCTTGATGGCGCCCGAGGTGATGCGGCCGGTGATGATGCGGCCGAGATAGGGATTGGCTTCCAGAATGGTGCCGATCATCCGGAACGGGCCCTGCTCGACGCTCGGCGGCGCGACATGGCGCACGATCAGATCGAACAGCGGCTGCATGCCGGCTTCCTGCGAGCCGTCCGGGCTGTCGGCCATCCAGCCCTGCTTGGCCGACCCGTAAAGAATCGGGAAATCGAGCTGCTCCTCGCTGGCGTCGAGCGCCGCGAACAGGTCGAACACCTCGTTGATGACTTCGGTCGGGCGCGCATCGGGACGATCGACCTTGTTGATCACGACGATCGGCTTCAGCCCGACCTTGAGCGCCTTGGAGACCACGAACTTGGTTTGCGGCAGCGGGCCTTCGGCGGCGTCGACCAGCACCAGCGCGCCGTCCACCATGTTCAGGATGCGCTCGACCTCGCCGCCGAAATCGGCGTGGCCGGGGGTGTCGACGATGTTGATACGGGTGTCCTTCCACTGCACCGAGGCGGCCTTAGCCAGAATGGTGATGCCGCGCTCGCGCTCCAGGTCGTTGGAGTCCATCGCGCGCTCGGTGACCTTCTGGTTCTCGCGATAGGTACCGGATTGCTGCAGCAGACGGTCGACGAGGGTGGTCTTGCCGTGGTCGACGTGGGCGATGATGGCGACGTTACGAAGGTTCATGGCTCTTCTTCTGGTCGTGCATGTGGAGGCGCGATCTCACCGGAAAACCGGGACCCACTTTTCCGGATCGCGCTCAAACCTGGGATGCGAACGGGGCCATGGCTCAAACCTGGCCCCAAAAAGGAAGCCCGGCCAAAAGGACCGGGCACACCTTACGCGTTGCGGCGCAATATATTCAGAAAACGCCAAAAAACAATGGTTCGTTTGGCATTTGGTTAGCCGATTTGGGCATGGCGCCGGGTTCAATTGCCCGTTTCAGGGGCGGGATAAACTGCGCAAACCTCGTCAAAATGAGCTTTGACCGCCCCATTTCAGCGGCAGGACCGGTTCCATAGCGATCGCACATGGTCGAGACGTGCTTCGTCATGCTCTAGACCGGCTTCGGATCGAGCGTCGTCGACCACAGCGCAACATCGGCGCGGTCGCGCAAGGTCACCGTCATCTGTCCGCTGCCGCCGTCGATCCTGACGTGGCCGAAAAACTGCATTCCAGCGGACGGCGGCAAATTCTGTTTGCCAGCCCCCGGCGCCTTGATGAACTTCACCTCGGGTCCGAACGTGTTGTCGAGGTCGTTCGGGCCGAAGGTGCCGGCATGCAGCGGCCCGGCGACAAACTCCCAGAACGGGTCGAATTCTTGAAACTGCGCTCTGTCGGGATTGTAGTAATGCGCGGCCGCGTAGTGCACATCCGCCGTCAGCCACACGATGTTGACCACGCCCGACGTCTTGATGAAACGCAGGAGATCGGCGATCTCCAGCTCGCGGCCGCGCGGTGGGCCGTCGCTTTGCGCAACGGCTTCCGAGCCTTTTCTGTTGCGCGCATCGTCATAGACGATGATGCTGAGCGGCATGTCGGATGCGATCACCTTCCAGGTGGCGCGTGAGTTCAACAGTTCCCGTTTCAGCCACGCGAGCTGCGCCGGCCCGAGAAAAAAACTTTCCGCCCCGTAGGCGGTCTCCTGGTTCGCGCCATTCGGTCCGCGATAGCTGCGCTCGTCCAGCATGAACACGTCGAGATGCGGGCCATAACGCAGCGTGCGGTAGACCCGTCCCGGCTCCGTGATGCTCGCGCGAATCGGATACATCTCGTGGAAGGCGCGCGCTGAGCGGGCCGCGAGCAGGGCGAGGTTGCGCTCCTTGTAGGCGGCAGGCAGTTCCTTGGACGACGACCAGTTGTTGACGACCTCGTGGTCGTCCCACTGCACGAAGATCGGTACCTCGGCATTGAACGCGCGCAGATGCTCATCCATGAAATTGTACTTGTGCGCGGCGCGGAATTCGTCGGTCGTTTCGGCGACCTTTGCTTTCTCGGGCGTCGTCACGTTCTTCCAGACCTTGCCGTCGGCAAGCGTCACCTCGCTCTTGATCGGGCCGTCGGCATAGATGGTGTCGCCCGAGTGCAGCAGGAAATCCGGGCGATGCTTGCGCATGGTGGAGAAGGTGAGCATGCCGCCGTCATCCGGGTTGATACCCCAGCCCTGTCCGGCAACGTCGCCGCCCCAAACGAAACTGACGTCGCGGCGGTCGCCAGGTGCGGTGCGAAACCGCCCGACCACCGGCTCGCTTTCGATGCCGGTATGGGCGAGGTCGCGAAACCGGACGCGATAGAAGATCTCCTGCCCGGCAGGCAGGTTCTCCAGCAGCATTTTCGCGGTGAAGTCGCTTTCGGGCAGCGCCGCGATCGGCGGCAAAGCCCGTGCGTTGGCAAAGGATTCATTCGTGGCGACCTCGACCAGCATTTGCGAGGGCCGGTCGGCGCGCGCCCATACCACGCCGCCGTCAGCGCCGACATCGCCCGACTGCACGCCGGAGGTGACCACGGGCCGGTCCGCGGCGCGGCTGAGATAAGGCGTCGCAATGACGCCGATGGCGCCTGCTCCGGCGGTCGCGAGGAAATGACGCCGCGAAATTCCAGGAAGGCGGTTGCGGGAAATCCTGAACCTCATGCGGGCCTCTCCGGATCTGGCGCGGGTGCAGTGTAGCACCGTCAGACCTAGAAAGAATTGATGACGGCCCGATTACCGTGTTGGCAGATCAGGCGTTGCCGGCCGCGCGGAACTGCGCGCTGGCGCGTTGCAGGTTTTGCGGCATGCTCAGCAACAGCGCCTTGCGGTCGGCGACCGCGTTGTGGAATTGCTCGATCGCGATGTTGAAAGCGGTCAACGTGCCTTCCTCGATCGTGCCGTGTTCGTAGCACAGCAGCGTGTGGCGCAAAATGTCGTCCGCTTCCGCCTGCATCTGGTCGAGCTCGTCCATCGAATCGCACTGGCGGGCGGCGCTGAGCATGTCGAGAAGCCGGTCGCGCTGCGATGTGTTGACGTTGCGCTCGTCCTTCTTGAGATAGCCGGCAAACCACGCGCCGGCGGAGCCCATCGCCGACATCGCCATCAACGTCCACCAGATGTAATCGCTGTAACGGTCGAGAAAGGTCTTTTCCTCGCCGTCGACAAAGGCGGCGGCGCCGGGATGCACGGGAATCGTGGCGTCCTTGTCGGTGTCGGGCGTTTCGATCTTTGCGGTGAGCGGAAATTCGTTCTTCAGGATTTGCCGGATGGCGAACAGTTGGCGGGTAAAAGCGGCGATGGTCGATTCCGAAATGCCTCTGCGCGCCACGATGTGATGCGCGAAACTGATGGTCTTGACCTCTGCCTCGGGCTTGTCCGGCGCGCCGCCAAAGGTCCCGGCGGGAATTTCGGAAGCCTCGTAGGCGGGGTGGTTCTGCGCAATCGCCTCCGCCGAATCGATCGCCAGGAATTTCGGCGAGCCGCCGTCGCGCGTCGAAGCCGCGATCGCGTCCGAAGTGATTTTGCTGTTGACCGGGCCGGCCGCGAGATAGGCATCCGCCTTCTGGCTGCGAATGGCTTCCGCGGCCTCGTTGGCCGGAAACTGAACAATCTCGACCTTGCCGGGATCGACGCCGTATTGGCGCAGGATCACCTTGAGCAAATTGACATTGGCCTGGGTGCGGCCGACCACGCCGATGCGACGGCCGGCGAGCTGCGTAATGTTCTTGATTTCGGGCGCGGCCTTCCTGCCCCCGGCAGCCTTGGCCTTGCCGGCCGACGGCACCCATAACACCGCGACGTTCTTGCGCAGCGTTGCCACGGCCTGCGCGTTCTTCGGCACCTCGAGGTCGCCGCGGATGATGGCGAGATCGGCTTTGCCTTCGCCGAGCAGGTTGGCGCTCGCGAGCGCACCGTCAGTTTGCACCGGACGCAGCCGGACCTGGCTGTTTCGGGGATTATTGAAGGCCTGCGCCAGATTCTGAACCACCTTGAGATCGTCGCTGTTGGCAGGGCCAACCGCGATCCGCAGCGTTACTGGCCGCATCGCAAAGTAATAGCCGGCCGCCAGCGCGCCGACGACGGCCAGCACGCCGGCCAGCGTCACGAATGTCAGCCGTCGTTTCGCAGAGCGGGGCGAGGGGGCGGCCGGCGTTTCCGCAGAATGGGGGCCGTCGGTCATCAATCCCCGTAGGTTTGAGGGTGGAATCTTCACGCAGCCGGCACGCTTCGCTCAGCATTCTAGCAAATTTTCCCGCGGAACCTTTGTTACATCTCTGTCATGGTTACCGGCGTCCGGGGCCGCCATTCGACGCACCTTGCTTGCCAATTTTGGGCATGGGGATCCCCGAGGCCGCCTTGGGTGTTAGGCTTGGATGTTAGGTGACGGGCTGATTCAAGCGCGGAGGCGATCATGGCGGAACGGCTGTCGGCAGAAGCGCGAAAATCGGCGCTGGCGGAACTGACCGGCTGGTCGGAAACGGCCGGCCGCGAGGCGATTGCCCGCACCTTCACTTTCAAGGACTTCAACGAGGCGTTCGGTTTCATGTCCCGCGCCGCTCTCGTGGCCGAAAAGAACGACCACCACCCGGAATGGAAGAACGTCTACAAGACGGTGGAAGTGGTGCTGGCGACCCATGACGCTGGCGGCGTCACCAGGCGCGACATCGATCTGGCCAGGGCCATGAACGCCATCGCCGGGCAATTGGGCGTCGCCTGAGGTCGCCTCGCCGCGATCTTGCGGGGTGGGGCGGACATCCCCAATTCTTCATTCGTACATGTTGGCCGCGGCGATCTGCCGCGCCGGATGCGAGGGGAGCGCCGCGATGGCATCGTCCGATCACACCGCGGGTTTTGAGCCGGCCGACCGGCTGGTGCAGGACCGCGAGAATGTGCGCCGGCGCTTCTGGATCAAGTTCAAGCGGGTGGTGGCGCAGCTTCCGTTCGCCGAGGATCTGCTCGCGGCATACTATTGTGCATTCGACAAGGAGACGCCGCGTCACGTGCAGGCGGCGCTGCTCGGCGCCGTCGCCTACTTCATCCTGCCGCTCGATTTCATGCCGGACGTGATGCCGCTGCTCGGATTCACCGACGATGCGGCTGTGCTCGCCACCGCCATCCGCTTGGTCGCAAGTCACATCACGCAGGAGCATCGCGATGCCGCCCGCGCTGCGCTGAAGCGCGGGATCGACGCTGGTGAAGCGACGGAATAGCGGATGGCAAAAGCCCGTTCCGCTTGAATCGGAACGGGCTTTTGATTTTCTAGCCTTGATGAACCGGCCGCCGCCCCGGACCAAATCCGACGCCGGCTTCCACCGGAAGACGCCTAGCGAGTCTGCGCCCTTGCGCCCCGCTCCGCTTCCCACGCCTGGAACTGCTTGAAGAGCGCCTCCTTGTCCGCGTCGGTCTTTACGCTTGCCGCGGTAGTCGGGCTCTGTTTCAGGAATTCATCGAACCTGGCGCGCGACACCGCCTCGACGTTGTGGGTCTTGAGCCATTGCTCGGCAACCGGCAGACGCTGCCAATCCGGGAGCGGTGCCGACAGCGAGACCTCCTTCCACTTCGGGTGGAACGGCGGGTTCTGGAATTTCGGAAACTTCGTGAAGAAGGCGTCCACGAACTGGGCCAGCTTGCGGTAGCGGTCGGTGTTGGGTGCCCAGTTGTAGGCCGCGAGCACCGCAGGCACGGCAATGGTATCGACCTTCGCGCCCTCGGCGATCAGGTTCGGATAGTCCTTCGAGGTCAGAGTGGCCGGCAAATAGTCGCCCTGCAGCGGCCGCGAATAGTCGACCGGAACGAGGTGGAAGCGGTCGTCCTTAAATCCGGCGACGGACTTGTACGGTTTGCCGCCGACGGCAATCACGGCGTCGATCTCGCCAGCCCGCATTCTCTCCATCGCGATGCGCTGCTCGAGATAGAGGAAATTCGGTTTGATGCCGAGCCGTTCGAACACGATCGCGGCGGTTACGAAGGTGCCGCCATTGGGAAGGTCGACGCTGACCTTCTTGCCGTTGAGCTGGCTGATGTTGGTCACCGATTTCGACGCGAGGACGTACATCTCTTCATTGTAGAGCTTCGTCACATAGGTGAATTGCTTCTTGATGTCCTTCGCAAAGCCCTTCTTCTCGAGATAGTCCAGCGTGTCGGCGCGCACGATGCCGAGGTCGACGCCCTGCAGGAACAGGATGTCGGCCACGCTCTGCACAGAGCCGCGCCCGACGATCGGAAGTACGCGCAACTTGTTTCCGTCGTCGAGCACGGAAGCGAGGTCGGCACCGAACTGCACATAGGTGCCGCCGATTGTTCCAGAGATCAGCGTGACTGTGTTGGCGTTCAGCGCCTGCTTGGTGGCGACCGAACCGAACTGGAAAATGGCCTTCAGGCTTTCGCTGACTTTGGCCGGATCGTATTCCGTCTCAGCGGCCTTGGCCGCCGTATTGCTGCATGCCACCGTTATGGCAAGCAACGCCATTCCCAGTAAGTGTCGCATGGGTTCCTCTGCGCTGGTCTTGAGTAATTTTCTTGAGTAATTGCATAGATCGAGATGACTTTTCTTCGAATCGTCATCTCGCTCTATGTCTTTGATTTGAGCATGATCCTTTCGGAAAACCGGTTCCCACTTTTCCGGATCATGCTCTAGTTCTGGAACTGGCCGAGCCGCCGCTTCGCATCAGCCGACCCGAGCTGGGCGGCCTTCTGGTACCAGAGCCGCGCCGCCGCCGGATCGGGCGTGACGCTCCGCAAATCCTGGCTGCCCAGCACTTGCGGATCATACGTTCCGGCCAGCATCAATGCCGCGTCCGCCTCCTGCGCGTCCGCCGCGCGCTCAAGCAACAGTCGGGCGGAAGTAATATCGCCGATCGCAAGCAGGCCTTTCGCTCGCTTCAGCAACGCCGCAAGTTCGTCCGGATCGATGCGACGTGCCGGAGCCGCCTCGCGCGCGGGCTCACGAACCGCCGGTGCAGCCGCAGCAACCGGGGCCACCGGATTAATCGCAGCGACGACGTCGCCGCGTGATGCTTCGAGCGCCACCGGCTCAGGCACCGCGACCTTGCCCTTGAGCGCGCTCTGATAGGCGGCGGCAATTTCGTCGCGCGTCGGCGATGCGGATGCCAGCGCGGTCGGCGGCGAGCGGCGAGCGGCCGCCATCTCAGCACCGGATGGCTCGGCGGCCAGCGGCGGCGCGGCAACGCGCTGCTGCGGCTGCGGCGCGGGCTCCGGCACCGCCGCGGCGAGCTGGGCGGCTGGCGGCGCGCTGCCGCCACCGCTGCCGCCGAGCGAGGCGTTGAAAATGACGGCCCGGGTCGAATCGATCGAAAACAGCGCGAGAACGGCCGCTATCGCCGACACGATCACGACGCCGGTTACGATGCGCCCGGCGCGCGCCTTCTTCAGGCCGCCGCTGCCGAACCTTCCGCTGCCGAACGTATATTCGGAAAGCTGCTGATGTGACTCCTCCTCGTAGTTGGAGAGGAAAAGCGGCACCGGCTCGTGTGGCGGGAGCTCCTCCGGCAGCACGTCGGTCCGCTCAAACGATGGCGCAAAAGACTGCGCATATTGCGGCTGCTCGTATTGCGGCTGCTCGTATCGGGGCTGTTCGTATTGAGGCTGTTCGTATCGGGGTGGCTCGTATCGAAGCTGCTCGTACCGAGGCTGATCGGCCTCGTACAACCGAGGATCGCTGATGGCTTCGTCGAATCTGTCGAACGGATCTCTCGCCTGAATCGGCTTGGCGTTCTCCGCCATGATGATGCTCCCCACTACTGAACGCAACGACGGGCGTTCCCCTGCACCTACTTCTTGCTCTTGTTGACGTACAGGAGCCCCTTCACTGATGGTTAAAATCGCACACGGAATGGGCTCAAAAAACGGCGGCGGCGGGTGGGAATGAGGAGATATTTTGGTATGATTGAGGCAAACAAGCGGCATCCTGCCGTTTGAAAACACGCATTGTTACCGAGAAACTATATCGGTGAAATGAAATTCATGCCGCAGGCGCGAAAAAATGTGCGCCGCTGGTCCGCGCCCGCGCAACGCTGACGCGAACCGGTGTCCACCCCGGATCAAGTCCGGGGCAGGCTTTCGCTGGAAAACGCTAAGTTCGACAGATGATCCCGCGCCTCAGGGATGCAGGATCACCTTGCCCATCGCTTTGCGGCCGGCAAGCACCTTCAACGCTTCGGCGGTTTGTGCCAGCGGAAAGGTGCGGTCGACATGCGAGGAAATCTTGCCTTCCGCCGTCCACTTCACGAGCTTTTCCAGGTTGGCGCGGTTCTTCTCGGGATTGACCCTGGTCCAGGCGCCCCAGAACACGCCGCGGATATCGCAGCCCTTGAGCAGCGCGAGGTTGAGCGGCATCTTCGGAATGTCGCCCGCCGCGAAGCCGATCACCAGGAAGCGGCCTTCCCAGGCGATCGAGCGCAGGGCGGCTTCGGCGTAAGTGCCGCCGACCGGATCGAAGATGATGTCGACGCCCTTGCCCCCGGTGAGCCGACGCAAGCCCTCTTTCAAATCTTCCTTGCTGTAGTTCAGCGTCAGCTCGGCGCCGTGCGCCTTGGCAAATTCCAGCTTCTCGTCCGACGACGCGCAGGCGATCACCTTCAGGCCCATCAGCTTGCCGAGCTCGCAGGCTGCAAGGCCGGTGCCGCCGGCAGCGCCCAGCACGGCAAGCGTCTCGCCGGGCTTCGGGCTGGCGCGATCTTCCAGGGCGTGCAGTGCGGTGCCGTAGATGATGATGATCCCGGCGGCGCGGTCAAAATCCAGATTGTCGGGGATCTTCACGATCGAGCTTGCCGGCAGCGCGATCTTTTCGCGCGCGCCGTTGTGGCCGCAGGACGCCACCACGCGGTCACCGACCTTCAGGTCGGTCACGCCGGCGCCGACGCTTTCGATCACGCCGGCAACTTCGGCGGCTGGCGAAAACGGGAACGGCGGCTTGATCTGGTACTTGCCCTGGATCATCAGGATATCGAAGAAATTCAGCGCCGCGGCCTTGATCGCGATCACGGCCTGTCCCGGTTCGGCCACCGGATCGGGCACGTCGGCCAGCACGAGATCGTCCGGTTGGCAATATTGCGAGCAGAGAATGGCTTTCATGGACACACCTGATTTTCGGACCGACGATGAGCTGACTGCTTCATGCCGGATTTGAAGCCGGGCTACAATCCGATTCGGACGCATGACTCGCGCGGGTGAAGGGGATTCAAACGATGTTTGAAAACAGCCTGTTGGCCGGAAAGCGGATATTGGTCACCGGTGGCGGCTCGGGGCTTGGAGCAGCGATGGGACGCCGCTTCGTCGAGCTTGGCGCAGAGCTCGTTATCTGCGGCCGACGGCTCGAATTGCTGGAGGCGACTGCCGCGCAGATGCGCGGTGAATTCGGCGGCAAGGTCACTGCAGTCCGATGCGACATCCGCGACGGCGCGGCCGTCGATGTGATGATGGACCAGATCTGGCGGGAGGCGCCGATCGACGTGCTGGTCAACAATGCTGCCGCGACCTTCATCGCGCAGACCGAACATCTTTCGTTCCGCGCGGCGGATGCGATCCTGGCGCCGACGCTGCACGGCACGATGTACTGCACCCTCGCCGCGGGCAGGCGCTGGATCGACAGCAAGCACAAGGGCGTGGTGCTGAGCATACTCTCGACGTCGACGATCACCGGCCGCGCGTTCACCGTGCCTTCGGCGATGGCGAAATCCGCCGTGCTCGCGATGACCAAAAGCCTTGCGGTGGAATGGGGACCGAAGGGCGTGCGCACGGTTGCGATCGCGCCCGGCGCGTTTCCGACGCCCGGCGCGTCAGGCCAGCTCCGCCCTGAGGGCCGCGATGAAAGCTGGGCGCAACGCAATCCGCTTGGCCGCGCCGGCAAGCATGGCGAACTTGCGAATCTTGCGAGCTTTCTGATTTCCGACCAGGCCGGTTACATCAATGGCGAGATGGTGGTGCAGGATGGCGGCGCGCATTTGCGCAGTTCCGGCGCCGAGGACCTGCTGCAATGGACCGATGCGCAGTGGCAGAAGCAGCGCGAGCGCCGTTCCAGGGACTGAAGTCGAGACCCGCGCTCTTAATTCGAAGGTATCAGGGACGAAGCGTTCCCGCGGCGGTGAGTAACACCGTAACTGCCTTCCCAAAAAAGCATTTCCCGGCTATCCATCCCCGGCGGCGCGAAGCGCCCGCGGGCCATCTTCCAGTCACAATAATGAGGGAACCAGTTGTCCGTGTTGCGAATACTGGCATTTCTGGTTGCGATTGCGGCGTTGTGCGGGACGACAGCCCTCGCGCAAACACCGAGCCCTGCTTCGAAGGGCGCCAAGGACTCAGGCAAGGCGGCACCTGCACCGGCGGCGAAGAAGCCGGAACCGGCAGCCGCCGCGGCGGCCGGCGGCGCGGAGCCAACCCTGATCGGTCAGTACGGCACCTGGGGTGCCTACACGGCGGCGCCGAACGGCAAGAAGGTTTGCTTCGCACTGGCGAAGCCGTCGTCGTCGAAAACCAATCCGCCGAATCGTCCGCGCGATCCCGCCTACGCCTTCGTCTCGACGCGTCCGGCAGAAAAGGTCTTCAACGAGGTCTCGATCATGATCGGCTACGCGCTGAAGCCGGGCTCGGAATCCTCTCTCGAGGTCGGTGGCGCGTCCTACGCGATGTATACCCAGGGCGATGGGCTCTGGATCAAGAACGCCGCGGAGGAAGAGCAGATGGTCAACGCCATGCGCAAATCTGCCGAGGTCACCATCAAGGGCGTCTCTGCCAAGGGCACCGAGACCACGGACGTCTTCTCGCTCAAGGGGCTGTCCCAGGCGCTCGACCGGCTGGCGCAAGATTGCAAGCGCTAGGCGGCATTTAGCCCAAATTGACGTTGTTTGCGGGCCTCGGAGGGCCTATTTGAGTGACTTCGTAGGGTGGGCAAAGGCGCAAAGCGCCGTGCCCACCATTGACGTTTGTGGTGGGCACGCTGCGCTTTGCCCACCCTACGCCGCCCTCAACCATCTCGTGTGACTTAATGACGCTTTCATCTTCCGTGGCGCCGCTGGAGAAGGTTCCACTCGAAACCTATGTGCCGCCGGCAAAGCCCTCGCTGATCGGCCTGTCGCGCGCCGAGATCGCCGACCGGCTCGGCGAGATCGGCGTTGCGCCTGCGCAGCGCAAGATGCGCACGCAACAGCTCTGGCACTGGATGTACTTTCGCGGCGCCAAATCCTTTGCGGAGATGAGCAGCGTCTCCAAGGACATGCGCGCGCAGCTCGAGCAGCATTTTACCGTCGATCGTCCCGAGGTGGTGGCCGAGCAGATTTCCAACGACGGCACCCGCAAATGGCTATTGCGTCTGCCGAGCGGCGACGCGTTCCAGAAGGCGCATGAAGTCGAGTGCGTCTACATCCCCGAAACCGATCGCGGCACGCTCTGCGTTTCCTCGCAGGTCGGCTGCACGCTGAATTGCTCGTTCTGCCACACCGGCACGCAACGGCTGGTGCGCAACCTCACCGCGGGCGAAATCGTCGGCCAGATCATGGTGGCGCGCGACCGTCTCAACGACTGGGCCGACCGCGAGACGCCGACCGGCAGTCGCCTCGTCACCAATATCGTCATGATGGGCATGGGCGAGCCGCTCTATAATTTCGACGCGGTGCGCGACGCGCTGCTGATCACAGCCGATAATGAAGGCATCGGCATTTCCCGCCGGCGCATCACGCTTTCGACCTCGGGCGTGGTACCGAACATCATCCGCACCGGTGAGGAGATCGGCGTCATGCTCGCGATCTCGCTGCACGCGGTTCGCGACGAATTGCGCAACGAGCTGGTGCCGCTGAACCGAAAATATCCGATTGCCGAATTGCTGCAGGCCTGCCGCGATTACCCGGGCTCGTCGAATGCGCGGCGCATCACCTTCGAATATGTGATGCTCAAGGGCGTCAACGATTCCCTCGACGACGCCAAACTGCTGGTCAAGCTGCTCAAGGGCATTCCGGCCAAGATCAACCTGATCCCGTTCAACCCATGGCCGGGTTCGCGCTACGAGTGCTCGGACTGGGAGCAGATCGAAAAGTTCTCCGAATACATCTTCAACGCCGGCTATTCCTCGCCGGTCCGCACGCCGCGCGGCCGCGATATTCTCGCCGCCTGCGGCCAGTTGAAGTCGGAGACCGAAAAACTGTCCGTGCGCGAGCGCCAGGCGCTCCGCGCCATGGCGATGACGGATTGAGCGATCCTCGCAATGACGGTGCATGAGCCATGGCACTAGTCGGCCGCTTCTTCGTCATCCTGTTCGCCTTCCTCGCCGCCTGCTTCGTGGCGGGAATGATCGTGGTCGGCGCGGTGCTGTATCCGGAATTCAGCGATCTCGGCGGCGGACCGATCGATCAGGGCGCGCTGAATGTCGTGCTCGGCTTCGGCTTCATCTTCCTGTCCGGCTTTGCGCTGCTGCCGGCGCTGGTGGTCGTGCTCATCACCGAAGCGTTCTGCATCCGCAGCGTGCTGGCTTACGCGGTCGGCGGCGCGATCGTCGGCGCGGCCTGCTATCTCGGCCTCGTTCCCTTCGACCCCGAGACGTTGACTTTCGATGGCATCGTGCGCCGTCATCTCGAAATCATGACCGGCGCCGGCATCGTCGCCGGCCTCGTCTACTGGCTGATCGCAGGCCGCAACGCCGGCGCCTGGCGCGAACCGCCGCCCCCGATAAAGCCGCCGCCGCCGCTGCCATCGCAGTCACGGCCATTCTCTTGATGCTTCTCCCACAACAAGGCGAGAAGGGACGCGCGCTTGTGCCTTTTCATCCCCAATCGCCTCGGCTAAACCCCGCGCCATGAACCGTACCGGACTTATTATCGCGTTGGGCTTGTCGCTCGTTGTCGGACTGCTGTTTGGAATCTTTCCCGAACTCGACCTGAAGCTGGCGGCATTGTTCTACGATCCCGCGAGCACTTCGTTTCCATCGAAACAGAACGGGCTTTACGCTTTCGCGCGCGATGCCGCGATGTGGATCGCGTGGGCGCTGGCGCTGCCTGCCCTGATCGCCATTGTCGCGAAGCTGCTGCGGCCGGACCGGCCGATGTTGGTTCCGGGACGCGCGGCGGTGTTCCTCCTGGCCACCATCCTGCTCTCCGCAATCGTGCTGACCAATCTGACCTTCAAGAGCCATTGGGGACGGCCAAGGCCGGTGGTGGTAACGGAGTTCAACGGCCCCTGGGAATTCGTGCCGTGGTGGGATCCGCGCGGGGCTTGCGGGCGCAATTGCTCGTTCTTCTCGGGCGAGGGCGCGACCGCGTTCTGGACCTATGCCCCAGCGGCGCTGACGCCGCCGGCGTGGCGGCCCTTGGCCTATACGGCGGCGACCCTGTTCGGTATCGCGACCAGCGTGCTACGGATGGCGTTCGGCGGGCATTTCTTCACCGATGTCGCAGCCGCCGGCCTCGTCAGCTTTTTCGTGATCTGGCTGGCCTATGCCTGGATTTACCGCTGGCCGTCGACGAGGCTCACCGATGCGCAAATCGAAGCCGCGCTGGCGCGCTGGGGCTGGCCCGGCTACCGCCTGTGGCAGCGCTGGCGCGGGCGCGAGGCGGGGTAGTCCGTCCTCAGCCGCCAGGCGCCATTAAACGCGTGCCCATTGCTGCGAAATTTGTTATTCGCCGCCCTCAAACGACATCCGCCATTTCGACCGATTGGAAGCTCGATGAGTACGATCCTGAAAAGCCTGCCCAAGGGGGAAAAAGTCGGCATCGCTTTCTCGGGCGGTCTCGACACCAGTGCGGCGCTGCTCTGGATGAAGCAAAAAGGCGCGCGCGTTTTTGCCTATACCGCCAACCTCGGCCAGCCTGACGAGGCCGACTACGACGAGATTCCGCGTAAAGCGCTGGAGTTCGGCGGCGAAAAAGCCCGGCTGGTGGATTGCCGCACCCAACTGGTCCACGAGGGTATTGCCGCGATCCAGTCTGGCGCCTTCCACGTTTCTACCGGCGGCATCGCATACTTCAACACCACGCCGCTCGGGCGCGCGGTGACCGGCACGATGCTGGTGGCGGCCATGAAGGAGGACGGCGTCAACATCTGGGGCGACGGCTCCACCTACAAAGGCAACGATATCGAGCGGTTTTATCGCTACGGCCTGCTGACCAATCCGAACTTGCGGATCTACAAGCCCTGGCTCGACCAGCAGTTCATCGACGAGCTGGGCGGGCGCGCGGAAATGTCGGCATTCATGACCGCCAACGGCTTCGCCTACAAGATGAGCGCCGAAAAGGCGTACTCGACCGACAGCAACATCCTCGGCGCCACCCATGAGGCCAAGGATCTCGAGCGTCTCGACAGCGGCATCAAGATCGTCAACCCGATCATGGGCGTGCCGTTCTGGCGCGACGACTGCGCCGTCAAGGCCGAACAGGTCACCGTGCGTTTTGAGGAGGGCCAGCCCGTCGCGCTGAACGGCCAGACATTCACCGATCCGGTCGCCTTGTTCCTCGAGGCCAACGCCATTGGCGGCCGACATGGCCTTGGCATGAGCGACCAGATCGAGAACCGGATCATCGAGGCCAAGAGCCGCGGCATCTACGAAGCCCCCGCCATGGCGCTGCTGCACATCGCCTACGAACGCCTGGTCACGGGCATTCACAACGAGGACATGATCGAGCAGTACCGGATCGGCGGCATCCGCCTTGGCCGACTGTTGTACCAGGGGCGGTGGTTCGATTCGCAAGCCCTCATGCTGCGCGAAACCGCCCAGCGTTGGGTGGCGCGCGCCGTCACCGGCGAGGTGACGCTGGAACTGCGCCGTGGCAACGACTACTCGATCCTGAACACCGAGAGTCCCAACCTGACCTATCAGCCGGAGCGGCTGAGCATGGAGAAGGTCGAGGACGCCGCGTTCTCGCCGGCGGACCGCATCGGCCAGCTCACCATGCGCAACCTCGACATCGCCGATACCCGCGCCAAGCTGAAGCTTTATTCGGACACGGGGTTGCTGTCCGGCAGCGAAGGCTCGGAGATCTTCAAGCTCGAAAGCGACAAGGGCTGAGCCGGGACACGAGGGCCGGTCAGGCGTCCCGTTATGGATACGTCATGCGGGACTGATAGATTTGCCCGTCTGAATTTCTTGCGGAGCAAGCCACATACGCTGCCCGCTCCGTGTGGTCCGACCGGAGCCTCGACCATGATCAAGCCTGTCACCATCACCCTCGGCCTCCTGCTTTCGGCATCCGCGGCCTACGCCCAGACGATCTATCCCATCGACCGCGCCGAAATCCTTTCCGGCGCGCGTTTCGATTTCAAAGTCGAATTTCCCGACAAGATCGATCCGGCGACGCTGAAGGTGACGGTCAACGGCCAGGACTATGCCGCCGCCTTCGGCCGGGCCGGAACGTTCGTCGAGCGTGAGGATGGCAAGGACCAGTCGGCGCTGATGCTCCGCGATGTCGCGCTGACCGCGCCCGGCCCTGTCGTCGTCGAGGCTGGTGACGGCGCACGCAGCCGCAAAGTGACATGGACCGTCTACGACACCGGCCCACGCAAGGCGAAGAACGTCATCCTGTTTATCGGCGACGGGCTGTCGCCCGCGCATCGTGTAGCGGCTCGTCTGCTCTCCAAGGGCATCGCGGAGGGCAAGAGCCTCGGCAAGCTTGCGATCGACGATATGCCGCACATGGCGCTGGTGGCGACCGCAGGCTCGGATTCGATCATCACCGATTCAGCGAACGCCGCCAGCGCCTACGCCACCGGCCACAAGGCCGCGGTCAATGCCATGGGCGTCTATGCGGATCGCACCGCGAGCCCGTTCGATGATCCGAAAGTGGAGACCATTGCGAGCCTGGCGAAACGACGGCATGGCATGGCAATCGGCATTGTGACCAATACCGAAGTCGAGGATGCAACCCCGGCGGCGATGGTGGCGCACACCCGCCGCCGCGCGGCCTATGATGAAATTGTCGAGCAGTTGTTCGCCGCCAAACCCGATGTATTGATGGGCGGCGGAGCTGCGAACTTCCTGCCGAAGGCCGCGGCCGGTTCCAAGCGCAAAGACGACGTCGATTACATCGCCCGCTTTCGCGAGGCCGGCTATCCGGTGGCCATGACAAAGTCCGAGTTGGAAGCGACCGCGGCGAAATCGGAAACGCGCCAATTGCTCGGGCTGTTTGCCAGCGGCAACATGGATGGCGCTCTCGATCGCAAATTTCTCAAGGGTGGTAGCGTCAAGAAGTTTCCCGATCAGCCCGACCTGACCGAACAGGTGCAGGCGGCGCTGAACGTGCTTTCGAGGAACGAGGCCGGCTTCTTCCTGATGGTGGAGTCCGGGATGATCGACAAATACGCGCACCTCCTGGACATGGAGCGCGCGGTCTATGACACGATCATGCTCGACAATGCCGTTCGCCAGACGCGCGGCTGGGCGCGCGCTCGCAGCGACGACACGCTGATCCTGGTGGTTGCGGATCACAATCATCCCAACAGTCTGGTTGGTACCGTCAATGACGACATGAGCACCACGCCCAACGTGCCGCTGCGCGAGCGCGTCGGCACTTACGACAAAGCCGGATTCCCCAACTATCCGGCTCCCGATGCCGAGGGCTATCCGTCACGCGTCGATGTCAGCCGGCGGCTCGCGATCTTCTCGGCGAGCCTTCCGGACCATTACGAAACCTTCCGTCCGAAGCTCGACAATCCCAACGAGCCCAGCGTCAAGGGTGATGCACCGGGCACCTTCAAGATCAACGAGAAGTACAAGGATGTCCCGGGGGCCGTGCTGCGCCTCGGCAATCTGCCGGCGATGATGGGCGCCAGCGTGCATTCGGGAGAGGACGTGATCCTGACGGCGACCGGCCCCGGCAGCGACCGGGTCCATGGCTCGATGGACAACACCGAAATATTCCGCATCATGGCGGACGCGCTCGGCCTCGCAGCCGCAGGGCAATAGTTTGTGCAGGCGCTCCTTGCGCGTCAGCAAAGCGATGGCGGTGCAAACATCAGTTTGACGCAGCTTCGAAAGATCATGATCTGCCGTTCGAGACGGCCGGGATCGTTCAGTGTCTTCGACATGATGATGGCGCCGTCGACGATGCAGGACAGCATGTCGGCGACATCGTCGAGGTCGATCGGCTCTCTCGGCGGATAGACCGCCGCGATGCCGTCGAGGATGGTGCGGAAGCGTGCGTTCCAGTCTCGCACGGATTGCGCGGTGAGATCGCGTATCTCACGGTCGAACAGCCGTTCCTGATAGCAGATGCTGGCGATCAGGCAGCCGGGATGTCCGTTCGGCAGATCGGCCATCGTTTCCGCAAGCAGCTTCAGTGAAATCAGGAACGCCTGCAGCGGATCGTCCGATAGCTGTTGGCCGCGCCCGAAGATTTCGTCGAACAGGCGATCATTGGTTGCGACATATCGCCGGACCATTTCGCGGGCGAGCGCATTCTTGTCCTTGAAGTGGTAGAAGAAGCCGCTCTTGGTGAGGCCGGCCTCCGCGATCACTTCCTCGATCGAGGTCGCGCCGAATCCCTTGGCGAGCACGGCCGCCTCCGCGATCTCGAGAATGCGCTCGCGGGTGGCTTCGCCCTTGCCCTTCGGGGTCTCCAAAACTGCACTCATGGTACGGTTTCTCCACGGCCGAAAGCCGCAGGAGCTTTGCGCCCTGCCGGCAACTATCTGATTTCGTATCATTTTGCAGCTCAAGGTTCATCCGCACCACGAGCCGCCTAGGCCGCCGCGACACTATGAGGCACCAACATCGCCGGACCTGGCCGATGCGTGAGAGACGTATCGAGGTCCTCTAATTCGCGGAGATGTTGAAATGGCCAAATATCGACACGCCCTGCCGCAGCGCCGCGGTGGCGTTTTCCTCACCGATGGCGGCATGGAGACCACGCTGATCTTCCACGAAGGCGTGGAGCTGCCGCACTTCGCTGCCTTTGTGCTGCTGGATAGCGCCGAAGGGCGGGAGAAGCTGAAGCAATATTATGCCGCCTATCTCGCGGTCGCGCGTGAGCATGGGGTTGGCTTCGTGCTCGACAGCCCGACATGGCGTGCCAATCCGGATTGGGGCACCAAGCTCGGCTATGACGCGTCCGCGCTCAAGGCGATCAATGTCCGTTCGATCGAATTCCTGCAGGAGCTGCGCACCGGCTGGGAGCGGCCAGCCGCACCCTGCGTCATCAGCGGCGCGATCGGCCCGCGCGGCGACGGCTACAAGGCAGGCAACATGCAGGCCGACGAAGCCGAGGCCTATCATCGGGCGCAGATTGCGGCCTTCGTCGAAGGCGGCGCCGACATGGTCACCGCCTATACGCTTACCAGCATCAATGAAGCGATCGGCATCGCGCGCGCCGCGCGGTCGCAAGGGATTCCGGCGGCCATCTCGTTCACCGTGGAGACCAATGGCCGCCTGGTGAAAGGAGAAACGTTGCGTGAGGCGATAGAGACCGTGGATCGCGAGACAGATGGTGCGCCCGAATACTTCCTGATCAACTGTGCGCACCCAACGCATTTCGAAGACGCGTTGAAGGCGGGCGAAGCCTGGACCGAACGTATCCACGGCATCAGGGCCAACGCCTCGACAAAGAGCCATGCCGAACTCGACGAATCCGAAACGCTCGATGCGGGTGATCCGGCCGATCTCGGGCGGCGTTATGTTGCGCTCAGAAGCGCGTTTCCGACGATGCGCATTCTTGGCGGCTGCTGCGGCACCGATCACCGGCACGCCGCTGCCATTTGCGAAGCGTGCGTGTCACCGCGGGCCATCAGCGCTTGATTCAAAAAATGGCCGGGATTGCTCCCGGCCATTTTCATGTTGATCGACTGCCGGCTTAGCGCGGCGGCGCGGTACCGGGCGGGGGCGGCGGCAGCGAGGCCTGCCCGCCGTTGAGCAGCGGCGTGATGTTGCGGATGGTGACGCGCCGGTTGACCGGGCTCGGCCCGTCGATCTGCTCCTTCAGGTACTGCTCGCCATAGCCCTGCGAGGTCAGGTTTTCCGCAGGCACGTTGAACTGCTGCGTCAGCAAGGTGGCCGCCGATTCGGCGCGGCGATCTGACAGCGACAGATTGTCGACGTCGTTTCCGACCGCGTCGGTGTGGCCCTCGATCAGGAATACCGCGCGCGGGTTTTGCTGGATTGCGCGGTTAAGGCCGTCGGCGATCACTTGCAGCTTCGCCGCCTGATCGGGCGGGATTTCCCACGATCCGGTTTCGAAGTTGATGGTGTTGACGTCGATGCTCGGCATGCGCTGGCGCACGGTCGGGCTGTAACGGATTTCGTCCAGCGAATAACGCCGTTCGATCCGTTCCACCGGCGGCGCCATCAAGGTGTCGTAGATCACCTCCGGCTCCGCCTCCTCGGCATCGACGATGTAGCGGTTATACGGGATGCGTATCGTCGGCGGCGGCAGCGCGACAAAGAAGCCGCCGGTCGCCCGCGGGTCACGGTAGCTGTTGTCGATGATGATGACCTCGCGGCCTCGGTCATCGCGGCGGATACGGCGCAGCAGCTGGCCGTCACGGCCCATCACGGTGATGACCTGGCTGCCGTCGGGCCTGATGACGACAGTACGGGTCTCGCCGCCGACGGTCTGGGTCTGGATATCACGCGCACCGTAGCGGAAGCGGTCCACCTCGCTGTGACGGACATATGACTGTCCGCCCGGATCGCGAATGATGATCCGGCCCGGTTCGGTGATGACGGTGCGGCCGCCTTCCTGAACTTCGCGACGCTGGCCGCGGAAGTCATCGAGGCGTTGCGGTCCTGTGGCCCGAGTGCCCGGGGCGATCACCCGGAGTCCCTCTTGAGGCGGAGGAGGCGCCGGCAGTGGCGCCGTGACCTGAGGCGCACGCTGGAAGGCCGGCGCGACTGTTGGCGGCGCGTTCTGGACCCGGCCGGCCGGCGGCGTGGCGGCCGGGGCACCGGGTACGGCGGTCGGCGCCGCGGGAGCGGTCGTGGTGCCCGGCGCGGCCGGAGTGCCGGCGGCCGGGGGTGCCGTCGGCGCGGGTGTCGGCGCCGTTCCAGCGGGGGCGCCGGGGCGACCCGTCGGTGGCGTTGGCGCCGGCGTTGGAGCACCCGCGGCCGGAGGCGGTGTGCCGGGGCGTCCCTGCGGTGTAGTTGGCGCGGTCGCCGGGGCTCCCGCAGCCGGAGGCGTCGTAGGGGTGCCCGCGGCTGGTGGCGTCGCGGGCGGCGGCGCGCCGGGACGCGCCGGCGGCGCGGCCGTGCCGGGCGATGGGGCGGTGGTTGGCGACGCGGCTGGAGCCGGCGTCGGCGAAGGTCTCGCGCCGGCCGCCGGGGGTGGCGGCACGGGAGACGGCGTCCCCTTCTGAGCGGAAGGCGGTGTAGGCGTCGGCGTCGGTGCCGCCGGCTGCTTCGGCGCAGTGGGAGCTGCCGCCGGTGGCGGAGGCGGCGGTGGGGTCGGACGCGCAGGCGCCGCCGCGGGAGGTGGCGGTGTCGGAGTCGGACGTGCAGGTGCGGCCGCAGGAGGCGGCGGCGGAGGCGGTGTTGGACGCGGCGGCGCGGCTGCCGGGGGAGGCGGCGCCGGTGTTGGACGTGGCGGCGGTGCAGCCGCCGGTGGCGGGGGCGTCGGTGCCTGGCGTGGCGGTGGGGCGGCCGCCGGCGGCGGTGGGGCAGGCGTCGGACGTGGAGGCGGCGCCGCGGCGGGAGGCGGGGGAGTAGGCGTCGGTCGGCTGGGAGCAGCGGCCGGCGGCGGTGCGCCCTTCGGCGGCGGCTGCTGCCCCTTGCCTCTGCCTTCCTCTTCCTTGGCTTGCGCCAGGACAAGTGGAGCGGTCTGCGCATGCGATGCGGAGCTCGCTAGCTGCGTTACCGACAGGGCAGTTGTGGCAAGCAGCACGATGCGAAGGTTTGTCATGATGTCCTTTGGTCCCCGGAAAAGGCCTGGCCGTAGAAAAGGCCTGGCAGTAACGGAAGTGCCGTATTGAGGTATCAGTTGGTCGATCAGCAGCTAATCATTAGGCCGGATTGTGGCGGCTTACAAATCGCCCGTAGCCTTTTATTTCATGAAAGCAAAGGGTTGCATGGCCCCTCGTTCATTGGGCGTTCAGACGGTACCTTCAAAGTTTGTTTCAAAGTTTGTATCATTCGGTCCCCGGATCGGTGGCTGGGTTAGGCGTTCGTGGGCCATTCGGCCCACGCACGGGTAGCTCGTCTGGCATCTCGCCCGGCAATTCCCGCGGCTGGGGCGGCCGGCCCGGTTCATGCACCGGTGGCGGCACCTCCGGACGAGGACGGCCCGGTGGCTCCTCGCGCGGCGGCTCCGTCGGTTGTCCCGGTGTCGCCGGCGGTACTTCCGGCGGTTCGATCGGCATCACATCTCCCGGACTACAAGTTCCGGGAGCGACAACGGCGACGGCGGCGTCAAGTTCCCGCGTGATCCAACAATGGAACCGGATTACTCGGGTGCGTGGCAGACGGCCTCGATGTTGTGGCCGTCCGGATCGAGCACGAACGCGCCGTAATAGTTCGGATGATAGATCGCGCGGATCCCGGGCGGGCCGTTGTCGCGTCCGCCCGCGGCCATCGCCGCCTTGTAGAAGGCGTCAACCGTGGCGCGGTCCTTCGCCACGATCGCGACATGCAGCGGCTTGTCCAATCCGCCCTCGCCGCCGATCCAGAAATCGGGCTTTCCGTTGGCGCCGAAGCCTGCGGCGGGTTCGTGGCTGTGTTGCTCCTGCGTGACTTCCATCACGAGGCTGTAGTCGAGCGGCGCCAGGGCTTTCAGATAGAAGGCCTTGGAACGTTCATAGTCCGAAACCGGAAATCCGATGTGGTCGATCATCAAACTCTCCTGCGGTTTGAGAGATGGGTTCGCAACGGAAATTCAGCCCCGCGCCAACAGCGTGTTGCTGCGGGTCTTGCCGGTCTCGGCATAACCCCGCGAGCGCATGTCGGCGATGCAGTCCTGCTGCCATTCGTCCTTCGACAGATGCTCGATCACGATCGCGCGGGGCCACAGCGTCTGCGGCGCTTCGGCGAAGAAGCCGGTCAGCACGCGATCCTCAAATCCTTCGACGTCGATCTTGAGCGCGTCGACATGCGAGACACCAGCCTCCTGCAGGATGCGCTGCAGCCGCAGCGACGGCACCTTGATCGCCTTGCCGGAGGCCCCGCTTGATACGATGTGGCTGGCGCCGAGATTGTCGCCATCAGTCTCGATCATCAACTCGCCATCTGCGGGACCGGCGGCGGCCGCGACCAGTCGCACCTGCCTGTAGCCGGAGGCGGCATTGTTGAAGGCAAGCCGCGCATGGGTGACCGGGTGCGGCTCGATTGCGATCACCTTGCCGCCGGCGCCGACATGGCGCGCCAGCGCAAGCGCATAGGTACCGACATTGGCGCCGACATCGACGAATACGCCGCCGGCGGGCACATGCGCGCGGAGAAAATTCAGTTCTTCGAGATTGTAGTCGGGATTGAACAGCGCGCCGCGCTCGGTGGCGCTGGCCTGATGATAGAAGCGGAACGAAGCGCCCTGGTATTGCACGTCGACGGGCCCTGTCCGCAACAGGTTCACCAGCCGCGACAGCATCGGCCGGAACGCACCGCGTTTCAGCCGCGAGCGGTGGGCCAGCGCGATAATGGCGGCCTGTGCGGCATTCGGGGCGAACGCGCCGAACGGCGCGGGCGAAGGGTCGTTGTCGGGCGTCAAACGGTGGTCCTCGGGTAGAAGCGGCGCATGCATAGCCGGTTTTACGGCGACGAAACAGGTTCATCTGAGTCAGACAGTTCATCGCGGACAATTGGATGGCGCATCGTATCCATCACCTGTCACTGAATACGGATGGTCTTGCGACGCGGGCGGTTGAGCAACCGGCGACATAGGTAACAGTTCAAACCGACGACATGGGTAACACAATTCTCGTTTCGTTCAGGTCTGTTGTTGCTGGGGCTGTGGGCCCTGGGGGCAACGCGCAGCGTTGTCCCCAAGTCCACAGCCCTTGCGCTTTGGTTTTCGGAGTTCATCGCTCCGATAGGCGATGGTGCCGAGCATGATCGGGCCGTAGCTGACGGTCCAACAGCCGTCCGATTCAGCCAGACCAACCGGCTCCCCCACCAGAGCCGCGTTGATGTAGACGAACTTGCCATCGAGTTTGATCTCTCCATTGTGGCGAACCCAGCGGACTTCCTGGTCGTCATATTCCGGCGAGCGCAGAATGCCATCAAAACGGCGCGTTGAAGCCTGGTAACGCTCGGCAGGCGTAGCATTGCCGAGCGCCTGGTGAGGACGTTCTTCGTTGTAAAGTTGCTGGAAGGCACGCAGTCGCTTGAGCTGTTCGCGCATGCTGTGTGCCGGCGGGTTGGCCACCTCCTGCAACAGCGTGAGATGCATGCGCTCATGGCGGCCGTTCTGCTGCGGCTTGCCGGGGGCAATGCGTTCCGGCGTGACGCCGGCCTTGATCAGCTTCACCGACAGCTTTGACAGTCCGCCAGCGCCGCGTGACGCAAAGGGGGAGCCATTGTCCGACCGCATGTAATGGGGCAGCCCGAACTCGCGGAACGCTGCATCAAGTACCGGCCAGACATGATCGGCGTCCGTGTGAGGCAGGGCCTGGCAACGCAGAAGATAGCGGCTATGGGCATCGGTGATCGTCAGCGGTTCACACCGCTCGCCGTCGCCCGTCAGGAACCAGCCCTTGAAATCGATGCACCAGACGTCGTTGGCGGCCTCACAATGGGCAAAGGGCGCACTCGATGGCGGGCTGCGCCGGCGCAGCCTGCGCTTTACCGTCAGCCCCTCGCGATCGAACAGCTCTCCAATCGTGCTCGCCGCCGGCCAATCTGTCTTGGGCGTGCACCGTTCCAGATAGGCCCGCACCTTCACCGGCCCCCAAGTCGGATGCGCGCGCCGCACCTCCAGGCAGCGCTCGGCAAGGTCCGGCGCAATCGCTTGCGGGTGGTGCAGCGGAGCCCGCGAACGGTCGAGCAGGCCGGCAGCCCCTTCCTCCTCAAAGCGCGCCAGCCACTTGTACCCGATCCGCCGGCTCACTCCGAACCGCCGGCAGATTGCCGCAAACGATTCCTCGCCCTTCTCAACCGCCACCATAAACCGCATCCGCTCTTCCACGGTACAGGTCTCCTTCCACCCCATCGGCAAGGCCCTCCTTGCCGACTAGTTGACCTGTTACCCATGTCGCCGGTCTATTCTGTTACCCATGTAGCCGGTCAGGACCCGGTCGGCTCCCTCCCCCCTTGCGGGGGAGGGCTGGGGAGAGGGGTAAGCCGCGAGCACCGCCGATGCCGCCACCCCTCTCCCTAACCCTCCCCCGCAAGGGGGGAGGGAACAGACCGTTCGAGCGGTGACAGGGGACGCAATGACAGTCGCCTTCACGCCGCCTTCTTGGCAGCTTTCCGATGGCGCAGGAAGCGGCCGAGCAGGCGGCGTTTGTCCTTGCGCGGAATCAGGTCGACGTCACTGACGAGTTTGGCGCCGCCCTTGCGTCGCTCCAGTACGATCTTGCGGCTGTGGAACGCCTCCAGCTCGGCGCGATGGGCGACGCTGACGATGGTGGCGTTCGGCAATTCCTTGATGACGAGCTCCATCAACTTGTCCTGGCTCTTCTCGTCGAGCGCCGACGTCGCCTCGTCCAGCACCACGATATCGGGGTTGTGCAGCAGGAGGCGCGCGAAGGCGAGCCGCTGCTTCTCGCCGCCGGACAGCGTCTGGTCCCAGGGTCCCTCTTCCTCGATCTTCTCCTTGAGATGGTCGAGGCCGACCTCGTGCAGGGCGTCGCAGATCTGCTCGGCGAGCCAGTCGTCGGCCGCGCCGGGATAGGCGATCGCGCGCCGCAGCGTGCCGGAGGGGATGTAGGGTTTCTGCGGCAGCATGAAGAGCCGGCGGTCGGGATGGAAATTGACGCTGCCATCGCCCCAGGGCCACAGCCCGGCGAGCGCGCGGACCAGCGTGCTCTTGCCGGTGCCGGACTCGCCGGCCACCAGCAATCGCTCGCCGGGTTCGATCACGACTTCGGTCTCGCCAACGACGGCGGTGCCGTCGTCCAGTGTCACCGAGAGATCGTTGAGGCTGAGCATGGCGCCGCCTTCCGTCTTCCCACGCTGGATGCGGCCAATGCCGTCGCCCTGCTCGGCGCGCTCCAGGCCGTCGAGCGACATCATCAGCGAAGCGATGCGGCGCGCGCAGGCGTTCCAGTCGGCCAGCCGGGGATAATTGTCGACCAGCCAGCCGAACGCGGTTTGCACGATGGTGAAGGCGGACGCCGCCTGCATCACCTGGCCCAGGGTCATGCTGCCCTCGAGAAATTTTGGCGCGCACAATAATATCGGAACCACCGGAGCGATGAGGTGCGATCCCTGCGACACCAGCGTGGTGCGCATGTGCTGGCCGGCAAGCCGCGCCCATTGCTGCAGGACTTTTGAGAATGTCTTGTTGATGCCGTCGCGCTCTTCCTCTTCGCCGCCGAGCAGCGCGATGCTCTCACCGTTCTCGCGTACCCGGGTCAGGACGTAGCGGTATTCGGCCTCGGCCTGGTTCTTGTTTTCGGACACCTGCACGAAACTTCGTCCGATCGCCGTGATCGAGCCCGAAGCGATCCCAGCGTAGACGATCGCGGCGATCACGAGGAAGCCGGGGATGGTGACCGTCGAGTCGGCCAGTGTGATCGTGAACGCGCCGCCGATGGTCCAGAGCACGACGATGAAGGTGGCGGCCGACAGAAATGCCGACGTGACGCCGGCAACGAAATCCACCGGCGAGTCGGTCGCGATCCGCAAATCCTCGGCGATGCGGTATTCGGGATTCTGATGATCGCCGCCGACGAGGTTGAGTTGATAGTAGCGGCCGTTGGCCAGCCAGCGCGAGATCACCGCATTCGTCAGCCAGGCGCGCCAGCGTCGTTGAATGCCCATGCGGGCGAACACCTGGGCCACGCCGAGCAACGCGCTGCCGATGGCCAGCGGAAAGAACACCGCGGTGAGAAAATAGACGGTCGCGGCGTCGCGCCTTTCGATGGCGTCGAAGATTGCGCGATTCCAGACATTGATGCCGTATTGAAATCCGACATTGGTGACGATCAGGAGCAGCAGGCCGATCGATAGCAGCCACGCCAGCCGGTCGCCGCCGCTGCCCCAATAGCCGCGCGCGCTGATCCAGAACCGCGTCAGCAGATAATTTTTGCGGGCCTGCTCGGCCTCCTCCGGAGACATTTCCGGATCGGGCTCGACGACCTCCGGCGGCGGCGGTTCGACACGTCCGCCGCCTTCCGCCGTGACGTCGACGAACTCCGAATCTTCTTCCTTCTCAGGGGATTTCTTGGCCGAGGATTTCCTGGCAGATGGCTTGGGCTTCACATCGGATCTGGCCATGCCGCGATAACGCAAGGAAAATCAGATGGTTCCCGCTGGTTATCTGAGTATCGCTCCGCTGTCATTGCAATGACGTGGAAAGCGCCGAAGCCAATCATCGGCACTTACAGTGCCTGGACTACGCCCGCGTTTCCGCGCTGGGCTCTACCTTCCGCCGGCCAACCCGGTGCAGCACACGGGAGAGCTGCTCGATCGAGTAGGGCTTTTGCAGCAGCTCGAAACCGTAGCTGCCGTGCTCCGACAGCACGTGGCTGTAGCCGCTGGTCAGCACGACGGGCAGGTCGGGATGGCGGCGGCGGACTTCCTGGGCGAGTTCAATGCCGGTCATGCCGGGCATCACGACGTCGGTGAATACGGCATCGAAATGCTCGGCGCCGGCCGCCAGTTCTTCGAGCGCATGGACGGCGTTGCCGACGAGTCTGGTGGCGTAGCCAAGTTCGGCCAGCGCGTCGGTGGCGAAGCGTCCGACCTCGGCATTGTCCTCCACCACGAGCACCGACATCCCGCTTCCGTCGATCGCCGCGGCATCTGCTGCCGGCGTCTGTCGCGATTTGACGCTGCCGGCGGTGCGCGGCAGATACAGCGTGAAAATGCTGCCCTTGCCCACTTCGCTGGCCACAGCCACTTCGCCGCCGGATTGCTTGGCGAAGCCGAATACCTGCGACAGGCCGAGCCCGGTGCCATGGCCGGCCTGCTTGGTTGTGAAGAAGGGTTCGAAGATGCGTTCGAACTGGTCCCGCGGAATGCCGCTGCCGGTATCGGCGACGGATACGGCCACATAACCATATGGATGTTGCGGCTGCGGGGCGGCGTTGGGCAGGCTGGCTGCCATTCCGACCGCAATTGTCAGCCGTCCGCGGCCTTCCATCGCGTCCCGCGCGTTCACGGCCATGTTGATGATGGCGGTTTCGAACTGGCCGGCGTCGGCGTTGACGAAGCACGGCTCTTCCGGCCCAAGGATGACAATTTCGATGCGCGAGCCGATCAGGGTGCCGATCATTTCGCTCAGCATCTGCACGGTCCGCCCGACGTCGAACACCTCCGGCTTCAACGTCTGCCGTCGCGCGAAGGCCAGCAATTGCCCGGTCAGCTTGGCGGCGCGGGTCACCGTATCCGAGATCGCATCGATGTAGCGCAGCCGCCGCGCTTCCGGCAGGTCGGGCCGCCGCAACAGGTCCACGGAAGCGAGGATCACCGTCAGCAGATTATTGAAATCGTGCGCAACGCCGCCGGTCAACTGACCCAGCGCCTCCAGCCGCTGACCGTGCTTCAGCGCTTCCTCGGCCACCCGGCGCTTCTCGGCCTCGAAATAAAGGTGGCGCGTCCGGCGCAAGGCCAGCCCCAGCAGGGCAAACAGCAGCGCGGTGGCCGGCGCGCCGAAAATCAGGTGCTGGCTCATGGTGGACAGCCAGCGCGCCCGGATCGTCGACGTCTCGAGGCCAGCGCTGACATAGATGGGGTATCCGGCCAGCCGCTGATATCCGAGGCGCCGTTCGATGCCGTCGGTCGACGAGGTCATGGTGACGAGGCCGGATTTGGTATCGGCTTTGGGATTGGGATCGGCCGTGATCGGTTTTCCGATCGGGTCGCTGCGGTCGAGGCGGACCTCGCGGCCTGCGGTGGGAAAACGCGCCAGTACGGTGCCGTCCGCGCGACCGACCGCGAAGAAACTGCCCGGCTCGCGGCCGATCCGGGCGTAGTAATTTTCGAAATACTCCGGCAGCACAGAGGTCTGGATCACACCTGCGAAGCTGCCGTCCTCGCTCGGGCGCCGTCTGCCGACGCCGAAGAATGCGGCGCCCTGATAGGGCGGCCGCGGCGCGAGCGCCTCGCCAATATAGGTTCCGATATCGCCGGCGACGTGGGCCTTGAAATAGTCCCGGTCGGAAAAATCGATCTCGGGCGCCGGGACGACGAGGCTGTTGACGAGGGCGTGGCCCTTGGCGTCGAAGATCCAGGCCGACTTCACCTGCGGTAGCGAAGCGACCAACTGCTTCAGCCGCAAATGCAGCGCTTGTTCGCGGGCAACGATGTCGGCGTCGGGAAGGTCGCGGATGATCTCGGCGATCTCCGACAGGCTGCGGTCGATGGTTTCGAATACTTTCAGCGCATGCTCGTGCGCGACGTCCAGCGTACGCTCGATTTCACGGTCGGCCGTTTCGCGGATCGAGACCCAGGAGACAGCCGATGCAAATACAAAGAGCGCCAACGGAAGCGCCAATGAGGCGACCATCATCCATTGCAGCAGTCTCAGCGAATTAGGTTGCGCGGTCTGCACGCTCGCTCCGGCTTCGAGGCGAGCTTAACGCAAGACTTGGCCGCGAATAAAGTGCGGCGAAATGGAACTCCCAGCAAGGGGCGGTCCATTCCGGATCGATAACAATCGATTCAAATCCGGGCGACGGCATCACGCCTAGATCTGGCGCTCGACCATCTTCAGCTTGAGCTCGGCGATGGCTTCCGACGGGTTCAGGCCCTTCGGGCAGGCCTTGGCGCAGTTCATGATGGTGTGGCAGCGGTAGAGCCGGAACGGGTCTTCGAGGTTGTCGAGCCGTTCGCCGGTGGCCTCATCGCGGGAATCCTTCACCCAGCGCGTCGCCTGCAGCAGCGCGGCGGGCCCGAGGAAGCGTTCGCTGTTCCACCAGTAGCTCGGGCAGGAAGTCGAGCAGCAGGCGCACAGGATGCACTCGTAAAGTCCGTCGAGCTTTTCGCGGTCCTCGTGGCTTTGCTTCCATTCCTTCTGCGGCGTCGGCGTCGTGGTCTTCAGCCACGGTTCGATCGAGGCATATTGCGCGTAGAAGTTCGTCAGGTCGGGCACCAGGTCCTTCACGACCGGCTGATGCGGCAGCGGATTGACTTTCACCGCGCCGCCTGCGGCCACGTCGTGCATCGACTTGGTGCAGGCCAGCGTGTTCTGGCCGTCGATGTTCATGGCACAGGAGCCGCAGACGCCTTCGCGGCAGGAGCGGCGGAAGGTCAGCGTCGGGTCGATGTTGTTCTTGATCCAGATCAGGCCGTCGAGCACCATCGGCCCGCAATCGTTGATGTCGACATGATAGGTGTCGACGCTCGGGTTCTTGCCGTCGTCCGGATTCCAGCGATAGACGCGAAACTCGCGCGTCTCGGTCGCGCCGGCCGGCTTCGGCCAGGCCTTGCCGCCGGTGATTTTCGAGTTTTTCGGAAGCGTGAATTCAGCCATTATTCTAACCTTTCGTCATTCCGGGATGGTCCGAAGGACCAGACCCGGAATCTCGAGATTCCGGGTTCGATGCTTTGCATCGCCCCGGAATGACGGTATTGTTCATCAATACACCCGCGCCTTCGGCGGGATGTACTGGACGTCGTTTGTCATCGTGTAGTCGTGCACCGGGCGGTAATCGATCACGGTCTTGCCGTTCGGATCGATCCAGGCCAGCGTGTGCTTCATCCAGTTCTTGTCGTCGCGCTCGGCAAAGTCCTCGCGCGCATGGGCGCCGCGGCTTTCGGTGCGGTTCGCCGCCGAATCCATGGTGACCACCGCCTGCACGATCAGATTATCGAATTCGAGCGTCTCGATCAGGTCGGAATTCCACACCAGGGAGCGGTCGGTGGTCGCGATGTCGCCGATGCCGCCATGCACTTTGTGAATCAGGTTCTGGCCTTCGTGAAGGATTTCGCCGGTGCGGAACACCGCGCAATTGTTCTGCATCACGTGCTGCATGCTGTCCCGCAGCTTCGCAGTCGGTGTGCCGCCCGAGGCGTGGCGGTAATGATCGAGGCGTCCGAGCGCCATGTCGGCGGAATCCTTCGGCAGTTCGGGCTGCTTGCCGTTCGGCGTCAGCTTTTCCGCGAGCCGCAGCGCGGCGGCGCGGCCGAACACGACGAGGTCGATCAGCGAGTTGGAGCCGAGCCGGTTGGCGCCGTGCACGGACACGCAGGCCGCTTCGCCGATCGCCATCAGGCCCGGCACCACGGCATTGTCGTCGCCGTCCTTCTTGGTCAGGACTTCGGCGTGATAATTGGTGGGAATGCCGCCCATGTTGTAGTGCACGGTCGGCACGATCGGAATCGGCTCGCGGGTGACGTCGACATTGGCGAAGATCTTCGCCGATTCGGAAATGCCGGGCAGCCGTTCCTGCAGCACCTTCGGATCGAGATGATCGAGGTGCAGGTAGATATGGTCTTTCTTCTTGCCGACGCCGCGGCCTTCGCGGATCTCGATGGTCATCGAGCGCGAGACCACGTCGCGGGAGGCGAGGTCCTTGGCGGAGGGCGCATAGCGCTCCATGAAGCGCTCGCCCTCGGAATTGACGAGATAGCCGCCTTCACCGCGCGCGCCTTCGGTGACGAGACAGCCGGCGCCGTAAATCCCGGTCGGGTGGAACTGGACGAACTCCATGTCCTGCAACGGCAGGCCGGCGCGCAGCACCATGCCGCCGCCGTCGCCGGTGCAGGTATGCGCCGAGGTGCAGGAGGCGTAGGCGCGGCCATAGCCGCCGGTGGCGAGGATGGTGGTCTGGGCGCGGAAGCGGTGCAGCGTGCCGTCGTCGAGCTTGAGCGCGATGACGCCGCGGCAGGCGCCCTGGTCGTCCATGATCAGGTCGATGGCGAAGAATTCGATGTAGAACTCGGCCGAATGGCGCAGCGCCTGGCCGTACATCGTGTGCAGCATGGCGTGACCGGTGCGGTCGGCGGCGGCGCAAGTGCGCTGCGCCTGGCCCTTGCCGTAGTCCATGGTCATGCCGCCGAACGGACGCTGGTAGATCTTGCCGTCCTCGGTGCGCGAGAACGGCACGCCCCAATGCTCCAGCTCGTAGACGGCTTCCGGCGCGTTGCGCACCATGTATTCGATCGCGTCCTGGTCGCCGAGCCAGTCCGACCCCTTGACGGTGTCGTACATGTGCCAGCGCCAGTCGTCCTGATGCATATTGCCGAGCGAAGCCGATATGCCGCCTTGGGCCGCGACCGTATGCGAGCGCGTCGGGAACACTTTTGTAATACAGGCGGTACGCAGGCCAGCCTCGCTGCAGCCGACCACGGCGCGCAGGCCCGCGCCGCCGGCGCCGACGACCACGACGTCGTAGGTGTGGTCCTCGATCGGATAGGCTTTTCCGTTGCTGGCCGGGCCACTGCCGCTCGTGGCCTTGCCGTTACCTTCAGCAGCCATGGGCTACACTCCCGATGACAATTTGACGATCGCGTAGATCGACGCCAAGGCGACCGCGATACAAAAGAAATTATTGGCCATTACGCTGGCGAGCTTCAGCGTCTCGTTGTGCACATAGTCCTCGATTATGATCTGCATGCCGATCTTCATGTGCCAGGCGCTGGCGATGATGAAGAGGACCAGGATGATGGCGATCGGAAGCGAGCCGAGGATTTGCGCCGCGCCGGCCTGATTGCGGCCGATCAGCATCAGCACGATCACGATGACGGGCACGATCAGCAGCGTCATCGCCACCGCCGTGAGGCGCTGGCGCCAGAAATCGGTGGTGCCGGAATGTGAGGAACCGAGATTGCGGACGCGGCCGAGCGGCGTGCGCATCGAGGAGGGGCGGCTCATCGTCCGCCTCCGACCGTGTAGGCGATGATCCAGACCAGGACGGTCAGCGAGATGCCCGCGATCAGCGCGCCCCAGGTGAGGGCCTCGCGCTCGTTGGCCTTGAAGCCGTAGCCAAGGTCCCAGAAGAAGTAGCGGATACCGCTGACCAGATGGTGCAGCAGTGCCCAAGTGTAGCCGAACACGATCAGCTTGCCGATGATGCTGCCGGTGAAGGCCTGGACATTGGCATACGCCCCGGGGCCGGACGCCGCTGCAATCAGCCACCAGGCGAGCAGTAGCGTACCGAAATAGAGCGCAATCCCGGTGGCGCGGTGGACGATGGAAAGCGCCATCGTCAGGGTGACGCGATAGGTCTGCAAATGGGGCGATAGCGGTCGTTCGATCCTGGCGGTCATTTGGCGGCTTTTTACGTTGTGTGGACCGCGGCCGGGCCCATCGGGAACGCGGTAGATGAATTCTATTTACGGAGTCGAGTCCGTCCGCGCAACGGCCAAATGGCTTGGAATGAAATCATCGTTCATTGCTATAGAGCTACGAAACGCGACTATTCAGCGGCTTGGTATACCACGGATGTTGACCTGGCTGAAGAATTGAATGAATATTCTGTTCATGGAAGAGCCAGCGGGCATCGGCTCGTAACAGGCGAGCAATCGCACCAGCAGGCGGTAGGCGGTAGACGGACCAGATCGGCTCGGCCAGCCACGAGGGCGATGCCGGCGCCTCCTTCGCTGCGGTGGCGACCGCATCGAGGCTATTCATCCAGAGCCGACCGGATATGCGGTTTTTGCGGCCCGCTTTGCTGCCGCCGGCGAAGCGCCGTTCAGCGCTGCCAGATGCGTCCGCACGACAGTGCCGATAGCAACGGTGCCTGCGAGAGATAATGGATACTCCCGCATTTCAGAAGCAGCTAAGTCTCTCTGGCGATCGTCATCGCGGTCTGCCAGCGGCCGTGCAGATGCGCGGGTCACAGGCGCTAACGTGGGATGCTTAGGACATGGCGGCCGGCCTCGATCCGAAAGAGCTCATCGAACTCGCCCTGCTGCTGATTGCGGTCGGCGCGCTGTCGGGTTTTCTTGCCGGATTGTTCGGCATCGGCGGCGGCGCCATCCTGGTGCCGGTGTTTTACGAATGCTTCCGGCTCGCCGGCGTGCCGCTCGAGGTGCGGATGCCGCTCTGTATCGGCACCTCGCTTGCGATCATCATCCCGACCTCGCTCTCCTCGTTTCGCGCCCATTACAACAGGGGCGCGGTCGACATGGAAATCCTCAAGCGCTGGTGGCTGCCGATTGTGATCGGTGTGATCGCAGGCAGCGTCACCGCACGTTTCGCGCCGGAGCGCCTGTTCAAGATCGTGTTCGTGATGGTGGCGTGGTCGGCGGCGGCGCGGCTGTTGCTGGCGCGAGAAACCTGGAAGTTCGGCGACGACGTTCCGAAGGGTTTTCTGATGCGCGTCTACGGCTTCTTCGTCGGGCTATTGTCGACGTTGATGGGGATCGGCGGCGGTCTGTTCGCTAACTTGCTGATGACGTTCTACGGTCGTCCGATCCACCAGGCGGTCGCCACCTCATCGGCGCTGGCGGTGTTGATTTCGATCCCCGGCGCGATCGGCTATGTCTATGCCGGCTGGCCGGCGGCGGCGCGTTTTCCCGACGTCGCCGCACTGCAGGTGCCGTTCGCGTTCGGCTATGTGTCGCTGATCGGCGCGCTGCTGGTGATGCCGACCACGCTGATTACGGCGCCGCTCGGCGTCCGCGCCGCGCACGCGCTGTCGAAACGCGCGCTGGAGATGGCGTTCGGGGCGTATATGTTCATTGTTGGTGGGAGGTTCGTGATCAGCCTGCTGAGCGGGCAATAGGCAGCTGGCTCACATCGCCTCTGCAGCACCGTTCGGCAAGAGCCTGAGCGCGCGGACGTCTCCTCCCTTGGCGTCGCGGCACGCAGCGTGCTCGGGAGGCAGGACCAGCATGATATTTCGGGAAATGCCGACCATGGTTCCAACCGGGCAGGAATAGCCACCGACGGTCAACGGCCTGTGGGCCTTGTATCGCCAGTGATAATTGCCTTTCGCTTCGATATCCTTCTCCGGATCGATCCCGATCGCCCGCACGGCAGCCAATTTCTCTTCGGTCATCCACGGCACCGCCACCTCTTGCGCAAAGCCTGGCCGCACGAGGAGGATGCCGGCGGCGACGGTGGCGGCAAGTGACAGCTTCACCTTGTTTGCTTCCTCGTATTCGTCGATGTCGTGTGCAACCTATCCAACCCCGCCGGTCCAGTTGCAACCGGGTTGCGAAATTAGGGTTAGCATTGCGTAAGTTGCTCCGTGGCTTCGCGGGACGCGCCGTCTCAGTGCGGCAGGCGCACTTCGCTATGGCACCACATGTGGGCATCGCCGGCGCTGTCGATGCGGCCCTGCGTTCGCAGGGACGACAGCAAACTACTTCGCGTAAATCTTCGCGTAGGTGTCACGCAAAATGTTCTTCTGCACCTTGCCCATGGCGTTGCGCGGCAGTTCGTCGACGACGAACACGCGCTTCGGCATCTTGAATTTGGCAAGTCGTCCGTCGAGCGCCTTCAGCACGCCCGCCTCGGTGACGTCTGCGTCCTTGTTGCAGACCAGCACCGCGGTGACGCCTTCGCCGAAATCGGCATGCGGCACGCCGATCACGGCGGATTCGATCACGCCCGGCATGGCGTCGATCTCGCTCTCGATTTCCTTGGGGTAGACGTTAAAGCCGCCTGAAATCACAAGATCCTTGCCGCGGCCCAGGATGTGCACGTAGCCCTTGGCGTCGATCTTGCCGAGATCGCCGGTGATGAAGAAGCCGTCGTCGCGAAATTCGGCTTTTGTCTTCTCCGGCATGCGCCAGTAGCCCTTGAACACATTCGGGCCTTTCACCTCGATCATGCCGATCTCGTCGCGCGCGAGCTCCTGGCCGGTCTCGGGATCAGTGACGCGGACGGAAACGCCGGGCAGGGGATGGCCGACGGCGCCGGGGACGCGCTCGCCGTCATAGGGGTTGGAGGTGTTCATGTTGGTTTCGGTCATGCCGTAGCGTTCCAGCACGGCGTGGCCGGTGCGCGCGGCCCATTCGCGATGGGTGTCGGCGAGCAGCGGCGCCGAGCCCGATATGAACAGCCGCATGTGCTTGGTCGATTCCTTCGACAGCGCCGGGCTCTGCAACAGCCGTGTGTAGAAGGTCGGCACGCCCATCAGCACGGTGGCGCGCGCCATCAGCTTGATGATCATTTCAGGATCGAATTTCGGCAGGAAGATCATCGAGGCGCGGGCGAACAGCGTAACGTTGCTCGCCACGAACAGGCCGTGGGTGTGATAGATCGGCAGCGCGTGGATCAGCACGTCCTTGTCGGTGAAGCGCCAATAGTCGACCAGGCTGTAGGAGTTCGACGCCAGATTGTCGTGCGTCAGCATCGCGCCCTTGGAGCGGCCGGTGGTGCCTGAGGTGTAGAGAATGGCAGCCAGATCGTCATTGCCGCGGGCGACCGTTGCGAAGGCGGCATCGGCCTTGGCGGCGGCGTCCGTCAGTGATCCCTTGCCGTCGGGCCCAAGCGTTTCGACCTTTGCCTTCACCTTCGCGGCGATGGCGCCGATGCCCTCGGCCTTGGACGGATCGCAGACGACCAGCGCGGGCTCGGCGTCGGAGATGAAGTAGTCGAGCTCGTTCAGCGTATAGGCGGTGTTGAGCGGCAGGTACACCGCGCCCGCGCGTACGGCTGCCAGATAGAGCACCAACGCCGGGACCGATTTCTCGGTCTGGGCTGCGACGCGGTCGCCGGGCTTGACGCCGCGCGCGACCAGCACATTCGCCATCTGGCCGGCGCGGGCGATCAGCTCGCCATAGCTGATGCGCGTGCCATCGAGCATCTCGATCGCAAGCCGGTTCGGATCGTCGAGCGTGTCGAACAGGCGGGAAAACAGGTTGGCGTTGGCGGTCGTGTTCATGCAAACTTCCCCTGGAGGGCGCTGGCCTGCGAATTTCGCAGGCTGGAATAGCAAGAACGCCCTTCAAAAAGCAACGGAGACAGTTTGCATGACAAATGGCGGGAAACGCGTGGCCTGGGTGACGGGCGGTGGCAGCGGGATTGGCGAGGCCGGCGCCGACGCGCTGGCAGCCGATGGCTGGACGGTGGTGGTCTCGGGGCGGCGGAAAGATGCCCTCGACAAGGTCGTGGCCAATATCACCCAAAAGGGCGGCAAAGCCGAGGCGATCGCGCTCGATGTCAGCAACAAGGCGGATGTAGACAAGGCGGCCGACCAGATCCTCAGCCGACACGGCCGGATCGACCTCTTGGTCAACAGCGCCGGCATCAACGTGCCCAAACGAAGCTGGGCCGACATGGAACTGGAGGGCTGGGACAAGGTCGTCGATATCAACCTCAACGGCGTGCTCTACTGCATGCGCGCGGTGCTGCCGGCGATGCGCAAACAGAAGGACGGCTGCATCATCAACGTCGCGTCCTGGGCCGGCCGTCACGTGTCAAAGATGCCGGGCCCGGCCTACACCACGACCAAGCATGCGGTATTGGCGCTGACCCACTCCTTCAACATGGACGAGTGCGTCAATGGGCTGCGCGCCTGCTGCCTGTCGCCGGGCGAGGTCGCGACCCCGATCCTGAAGCTGCGTCCGGTGGTACCCTCGGACGAAGAGCAAGCCAAAATGCTGCAGCCGGAGGATTGCGGCCGCACCATCGCCTTCGTCGCCAGCCTGCCGCCGCGGGTCTGCGTCAACGAGATCCTGATCAGCCCGACGCATAATCGCGGCTTCATCCAGACGCCGGCGAATAGGGATTGAATTCGGCGCCGCTGCTGCCCCGTCATTGCGAGCGCAGCGAAGCAATCCAGCGCGCCGCAAGGGGAGATATGGATTGCTTCGTCGCTAACGCTCCTCGCAATGACGGGCGGCAAGGATTGCGCGCCGCTCCATCCAGCCCGCGCCCGACCGCCACACGGATCACGCCCGCAAAAGTTTCAGAGATCACGATAAATTATTCCCCGAAACTGGCCGCAAAACCTCCCGTAGCTCGGCCCAACGACGACGAAATCAACCGGTCCATCGACCAGCGTCGTTGTTTTCATCACCGGCGATACCCGCCGGCCACAGCAATCCTCGGGAGAAGATTCCATGTCGAAGCGTATTGCACTTCTGTCCGCCGCCGTGTTCAGCGCGCTGGCTTTCACCGCCACCATCACCGCGCCAGTTAGCGCAGAAGAAAAGACCGTGATGGTCGGAGGTGCGGCGATGTTCCCATCCAAGAACATCATCCAGAACGCCGTCAATTCGAAGGACCACACCACGCTGGTTGCCGCGGTGAAGGCCGCCGGCCTGGTCGCGACCCTCGAAGGCAAGGGCCCGTTCACGGTGTTCGCGCCGACCAACACGGCCTTCGGCAAGCTGCCGGCCGGCACGGTCGAGACGCTGGTGAAGCCGGAGAACAAGGCGACGCTGACCAAGATCCTCACCTACCATGTCGTGCCGGGCAAGCTCGCCGCGTCCGACCTGAAGGATGGCATGAAGCTCAAGACCGCCGAAGGCGAACAGCTCTCGGTTAAGCTCCAGGAGGGCAAGGTCTGGATCGTCGACGCGAAGGGTGGAACCTCCATGGTCACGATCTCGAACGTCAATCAGTCGAACGGCGTGATCCATGTGGTCGACACCGTGCTGATGCCGGCGTCCTGAGCTCCCCGCGCGCCCCTGACTGGTCCCAACAGGGGCGTGTGGATTGGCGGGCCGGGGCAACCCGGCTCGCTTTTTCGTGAAGGTCGATACACGCCATGCATCGTTCTGATAGAATCATGGCAGTAACGAAACCCGGTTCCGGGCGTATATTCGATACGAATTGCAAGCGGGGATGAGCCATGTCGGCCGTAACAGTCAGCGACCAACACGCCGCGTCAACCAAGGCAAAAGTCATTCAGCCGGCCTGGGTGCGGGCGCTGCATTGGACCAACGCGTTTGCGATGGTCCTGATGATCATGTCGGGATGGCAGATCTATAACGCCTCGCCGCTATTCGGCTTTACGTTTCCCCGTTCGGTCACGCTGGGTGGCTGGCTCGCCGGAGGGCTGCTCTGGCATTTCGCCGCGATGTGGCTGTTGATGGTCAACGGGCTGATCTACCTGGTGATGGGCTTTGTTACCGGCCGCTTCCGCAAGAAGCTGCTGCCAATCACGCCGGAGGGCGTGATTTCAGATACGAAAGCTGCGCTGACCGGCAAGCTGTCGCACGACGACCTCAGCCGATACAATTATGTGCAGAAGCTGCTCTACGCCGGCATCATCGTCGTCGGCATCCTCATCGTGCTGTCAGGTCTGGCGCTCTGGAAGCCGGTGCAACTGCAATACCTGGCGGCGTTGTTCGGCGGCTACGAGGGCGCCCGTTATGTCCATTTCTTCTGCATGGCGGCGATCGTCGCCTTCATGGTGGTTCATGTCGCGCTCGCCCTCCTGGTGCCGAAGAGCCTGCGCGCCATGATCATCGGCCGCTAGTTCAAGGGAGTACGACCATGGGCCGCATGCGCAAGCTTCTGATCCCCGGCGTCGACAAGACGCTTCTCGTCAGAGACGCCGTCAAGTCCATGCCGGATCTCACCCGCCGGCGCTTCATCTCGGGCGGTGCCAGCCTCGGCGCGCTGACGCTTCTGACCGGCTGCGACGTGACGGACAGTTTCTCGGCCGAGGAGATGCTGAAGCAGGTCTCAAAGTTCAATGACGGCGTGCAGGCATTGATGTTCAATCCCAATGCGATGGCGCCGACTTTCCCGGAAAGCGCAATCACAAAGCCGTTCCCGTTCAACGCCTATTACGACCTCGACGAGGCGCCGGAAGTCGACGGCAAGACGTGGAAGCTCGAGGTGCGCGGCCTCGTCGAGAACAAGAAGTCCTGGACGCTGGACGAGCTCTATCAACTGCCGCAGGTCAAGCAGGTGACGCGCCACATCTGCGTCGAAGGCTGGAGCGCGATCGGAAGCTGGACCGGTACGCCGTTGCGCGATTTCCTCAAACTGGTCGGCGCGGATACACGGGCGAAATATGTCTGGTTCCAGTGCGCCGACAAGGACGGCTACAATTCGCCGCTCGACATGCCGAGCGCGCTGCATGCGCAGACCCAGATGACGTTCAAATTCGGCGACGAAATCCTGCCGCGCGCCTATGGTTTCCCGATGAAGATCAGGGTGCCGACCAAGCTCGGCTTCAAGAACCCGAAATACGTGATCTCGATGGAAGTCACCAACGACTACAAGGGCGGCTTCTGGGAAGATCAGGGGTATAATTCTTTCAGCGGAAGTTAGTCGCCCTCAGGACGATCCAGCCTCTTGATGCAGCTCGCCACCCCGCATCAAGCGGCGAGCTATGTCGGCTGTCTGCAGTGAGGCGCGTTCTGTCGGTGAATGGGCGGCCAGATAGCGGGCAACCGCGATCAGGATGTGCCGGCCCTCGTTCGTATCGCCCCGCGTGCCGAACTGCCGGACTCCGGCCTCCAGCATCTGATAGGCATGGAAGCCTGCATCTTCTCGCAGGACCGCATGCGCGAGCGTGGCGATCAGCGCCTGCGGCGAATGGCCGAGCGTGAGATGCCGTGCCACCAGGCTTGCGGCGAGATCGACCTGCCGCTGCCGGTCGAAGGCATCGAGCAAGGCGGCTCTGATCGTCTCTGGATCCGCGGGCAGATCATCGAGCTGCTCGCCGCCGTCGCCCGGGATGCGCGCCGGCGGCACATTGAGATAGCGAGCAAGGTAGAGCGCCATCGCTCCGTGCAACACGCCGCGCACCGCCGTGACGTGAGTGTCGATGTTGGCAATCCCGATGCGGATCAGCATCTGGTGGACTGCGTTGGCGTAGGTGAAAACGTGATGCGCCGTCTCCCAGTCGGCGTGCTCATTGGCATTGCCGAAGCGCGCCACCCTGAGCGCTGCCGCGTAGGCGAGGGATTGGCCAAGGTCGGCAGGAGCGGCACCGGCGCGGATCGCCCCCTTGAGCGCGTCGACGATCCTGGTCGGATCGTCACCGAGCAGCTCGTGAGCAAGTGCGGCGTGGCCCGACCAGTCACGCGAGCCGCGTCCGGCAGCGAACAGGTCCGCGAGCTCGCCGGTTGATTCTTCACACAATGCAACAAGGTCAATGGGCTGGCGCCAGGCAGTCGATTCCTCGGCGCCACGGGCCGCTACCATCTGACCGACGACAGTCGGCAGCAGAGCCGCCGCGTGTTGCCAGCCGATCAGGTCGAGGCACTCGAACGCCTTGTTGATGAAGTCGAGCGAGTGCCCAGTGTCGGCGAACGCTCGCTCGGTCTCGGCAGCGAACAGCGCATCGGCGAGTTCAGCCGGGGAGAAGTCGGCAGCAATCGCCGTGAGCAGGGTGCGCTCGGCCGCCTCGCGATGGCGCACGTTTGTCCAGCGCCGCAGCCAGCGTTTGAGCGCGGCCGGATCCGGCCGGCTTCCAAGCGGCGCGCGTTCCCGCCGCGGCGCCTCGCCGTCGCAGTCCGCCGCCACGCGGCGTGCGCCGTGGAATAGAGCGAGATAGGCTTCCTGCTCCGGCAGCAAAGGCAGGATATTGGCGAGTGCCGTAAGGATCGTAAGGCCGACGCCCCAGCCGTCGCGATTTTGCGCCCCGAACAGCGCCACCTCCCGTACGATTTCGGTTTGCGGTACGCCGGCCGCGAGCTGACCATGTATGGCCTTGGCAATGACGAGGCCAAGATTGTGGGCAAGGCCGTTCGCAAGCCGCTGATGCCAGTGCGCGGCGAGATCGGCATGTGTGAACGTGGTCTTCACCCAGACGTCACCATTGCGCACCTCGACCGGGCAGATCGGCACGTCGTCCGCCCACAGGTCGAAGGTGCAGCCGCTTTCGAGATCGAAGCGCGCGTGGTGCCAGTGACAGGTTAGGATGCCGTCCTCGACGCTGCCGCGCTCGAGCGGGAAGCCCATATGCGGGCACCGATTGTCGAGGGCGAAGGCACGTCCGCGGTCGTAGATGACAAGGATCGGACGATGGTCACCGCGCACAACGAGCCGCCCCTTGAGCTTCAGCTCCTCAAGGCTGCCCGCCAGCGCAAATTCCTTGCTCGGCGCGTCCATGAGCATACCTCCCATTGTCGCTTTGGGGGCGCTGCAGGTACTCCGCAACATAGACGTCCTCTCGCGCAAAGGCGAGAGGATGCGGTGGTGTTGGGGCTGCGCGAAAGGAACCGCACTGGATCACGCGTTACCTCAACGCGCGCTGAAGGTGAGGCCGGCGCGCTCCGCCAGACGCTTGCGCAACGCCGGACCCATCAGCGCGCCCGGCGTCCAGATGCCGCCCTCGCCCTGCACGTCGCGCACGACGCAGAGAGCGCTCTCGACGATCATCTTGCTGGTCGAGCCGTAGCCCGGATCGCGGTCGCCCCTGACGACCGTCTCGACCCGTCCGCCATCCGGCAGCTCGCCCAGGAAAAGGATGTCGTAGAAGCCCTTCTCGCGCGCTTCCCGGGTCGGGCCCGCGCCGGGTTTGAGACCGCCGGTTCTGACCAAGGAAAACACCGTGGCGAACGTCTCCGTCGTCACGCCGGCGATTTCCCCCAATCCCGGCGCGACCATCATCTCGTCGTAGACGAAATCCCTGCCGTAGAGATGACCCAACAGGAAATTCGTGCGGTGCACGTTCTTGGTGTTGACCGGCGCCATGGGGAACGGCACGAGCCACGCGTTCATGTGCGGATCGTATTCGGGGATGAGGCCCGACGGCTGAGACGGCCCGGTGAACCCCGGCGTCAATGCGAAGGGGTCGGTCAGCAGCCCGATCAGGGCCGGGTCGCGCGCGGCGGCGGCCAATGTCGCCTGGGCGCTCGCCGCGGTGCCGCCAGACATGCCGCCTTTCACCTTGCGCAGGCGGGCTTTGACCCGCCGCGCCGGGCGTCCGAATTTCTCGCGCGCCTTCTCCTGCACCGTGAGCACGCCGAGGTCGAACGGGATGGAATCGAAGCCGCAGGAGAAGACGATGCGCGCGCCGGTCCGTTTCGCCTCTTCGTGATAGGCGTCGATCATGCGCCGCATCCAAACCGGTTCGCCGCAGAGATCAACATAGGCCGTTCCCGTGGCCGCGCAGGCCGCCACCAGCCCGGGACCGTGCAGCTGATAGGGCCCGACAGTCGTGATGATCACGGCCGCACGCTCGCACATCGAACGCAGGCTGGCCGGCTCGTCGGCATCCGCCTTGACCAACGGCAAATCATCCGGTGCGCCGATGTCGACACGCACCTTCCGGAGCTTGTCGATCGAGCGTCCCGCGATCGCCCAGGACGGAGCATCGTCGCTGCGATAGGACGTCGCCAGATATTCGGCGATGAGGCGCCCGGTGTAACCCGTCGCGCCATAGACGATGACGTCGAACTCCCGCTTCACGACGTTGGTCCTCCTCGAGTTCCCGCTGCCGAGCTGACACCTTACCATCAGGCGACGTCATTTCACGCCGCAAACTGCTACAATCCCGTCGTCCCTCGCAGGACGACCCGCCGATGGAGAACGCATCACGTCGAGGGTTTCCGCACTACCTTCCTCTGAAATGCCGACAGCACCGCACCCAGCGCCAGCATCGCCGCGGAAACGTTCAGCGCGAACGACAGGCTGCCCAGCGCATCCGTGATCGCGCCGACCACGATCGGGCCCAGCGTCTGGCCGATGCCGAATGAAATCGTCATCGCCGCAATTGCGGTGGGCCAGGCTTGCGGCGGGTAGTTGAAGCGGACGAAGGCGGTGGTGGATCCGACCACCGCGAAGAATGCTACGCCGAACACCAGCGCCGATGTGGCGAGCAGCCACACCGAATGCCCAAAGATCGGCATCCCCGCACCGATGGCGTTGACGCCGAGAATGATCGTGGTGGCGAGGCCGCCGCGGTCGAGCGCCAGCACGCGCCGCCATACCCAGGGCGTGATGAAAGCGCTGACACCGATCAGGCTCCAGAACGCGCTCTGCGCCGCGGCACCGCCACCGGCGTCGCGGATATAGGCGATCATGAAGGTCATGTAGGCGATGTAGCCGGCGCCAAACAGAAAGTAGCCGGTGAGATAGATCACGACCGGCGCGACGGCGAATTTGACTGCCGTCGTTTCGGTCAGGGCTGCACCGGCATGAAACGGTGCGAGCAGGACCGGGATCGTCATGACGACCGCCAGCGCGGTCATCGCCCACCAGACCATCCACCACGAGCCCGGCCCGAAGCCCTGCAGCACGAACGGCGCCGCCAGTCCCGACGCCAGGATGCCGATCCCGGGGCCGGCATAGAACAGGCTGAGCAGAAAATTCGCCCGCTCGGGGCGCGACTGCGCAATCGTCGCCGCCAGCGCGCCGCCGCCGACGAATCCGGCCGCGGCGCCGACGCCCGCCAGAAGCCGCGCAAAACTCAGGACGTAGAAATTGCCTGTGGTGGCGCAGAGCGCCAGCGATAGCACGCAGGCCAGCGTGCCCCATCGAACCGAAGCGGCCAATCCAAAACGCCGGATCATGCGCGAGGCGAGCAGGGCGCCCGCGAGATAGCCGGCGGCATTGACGGTGTTCATGAAACCGGCCGCGGAATAGCTCCAGGCCAGGGTGTCGCGCATGTCAGGCAGCACCAGCGCATAGGCAAAGCGGCCAATGCCGAGACCGACGGTCGGCGCCAGCGACAGAATGAGGATCAGCCGTGCGGGATGCGCGTAACTCGCGGGACGGTCGGGGGCGTGCAAGGATTTGCTCCGGCGGGACGGCATTGTGGCAGGCCGCCAGGGGCATGCACAGGCCCTGCGGCCGCAATGGTGTCTTGCCAATCGCGCAATGCCGCTCTAGCACTCCCGCCGACCCGTCATTCCGGGCGCGGCAAAGCCGCGAACCTCAGATGCGCAATTGCGCATCGGGGAATCGCGCTGCATCCAATCTCGGGATTCCGGGTCCGGCGCGTTGCGCCGTCCCGGAATGACGAACATAGCAAGGATCTTCCATGGCGACCCATAAACTGCTGCTTCTCCCCGGCGACGGTATCGGCCCCGAAGTGATGGGGGAGGTGCAGCGCCTGATCGACTGGCTGAACGCGGCAGGCATCGCGTCATTCGAGACCGAGCAGGGACTGGTCGGCGGCTCCGCCTATGACGCGCACAAGGTGTCGATCTCGGAAGGCGACATGGCCAAGGCAACGGCCGCGGACGCCATTATCTTCGGCGCGGTCGGCGGTCCCAAATGGGACAGCGTTCCCTACGAGGTGCGCCCCGAGGCAGGTCTCCTGCGGCTGCGCAAGGATCTCGGCCTGTTCGCCAATCTCCGTCCCGCCGTCTGCTACCCGGCGCTCGCGGATGCCTCCAGCCTGAAGCGCGAGGCCGTCGAAGGCCTTGACATCATGATCGTGCGCGAACTGACCGGCGGCGTCTATTTCGGCGAGCCGAAAACCATCACCGATCTCGGCAACGGCCAAAAGCGCGCCATCGATACCCAGGTCTACGACACCTATGAGATCGAGCGCATCGGTCGCGTCGCCTTCGATTTGGCGCGCAAGCGCCGCAACAAGGTGACGTCGATGGAAAAGCGCAACGTCATGAAGTCGGGCGTGCTCTGGAACGAGGTCATGACGGCCGTCCACGCGCGCGAATACACCGACGTGACGCTGGAGCATCAGCTCGCCGATTCCGGCGGCATGATGCTGGTGAAGGCGCCAAAGCAATTCGACGTCATCGTGACCGACAATCTGTTCGGCGACATGCTGTCCGATATCGCGGCGATGCTCACGGGATCGCTCGGCATGCTGCCCTCGGCCTCGCTCGGCGAGATCGACGCCAAGACCAAAAAGCGCCGCTCGCTGTTCGAGCCGGTGCACGGCTCGGCGCCCGATATTGCCGGCAAGGGCCTCGCTAATCCGATCGCAATGATTTCGTCGTTCGGGATGGCGCTGCGCTATTCCTTCGATATGGGCGCGCTGGCCGACAAGGTCGACGCGGCGATCGCGGCGGTGCTGGCGAGTGGATTGCGTACGGCGGATATCAAGTCCGAGGGCACGACGGCAGCCTCAACCACGCAGATGGGCGAAGCGATTTTGAAGGAATTGCAGAAGCTGCACGCGTAAGCGCTGTTCGTCATGCCCGGGCTTGTCCCGGGCATCCACGTCTTTCTATCGTGCGGCCCAAAAAACGTGGATGGCCGGGACGAGCCCGGCCATGACGACGTCAATTGATCGATGCCGCTATCAATACAGCGGGAAGCGCTGCGGATAGCCACCCATATCCGACGGCGGGTTGAGCGGCTGGCGGTCGATCGGCCGGTTGAGGTTCTCGCGCGCGAACGACGGATACCCCAGATCCGGCGGGAAGGCGTAGTCCTGGAACTTGCGGTCGCCCGGCAGCACTTCGGTGCCGGCATCGAGCCAGGAGCGGGTGGTGACGTAAACGCGGGTGCGCGGGCCCTGCTGGTAGGAACGGTTGGGACCGCTCGGGCCGTAATAGGGGCGGCCGTCGCGGTCGTATTGCGGCCTGGACTGGGCGTCGGCCGAGGTCGTGCCAATAGCGACGAGGGCAGCCGCGGCAAGCAACATCGCGAGCTTGCTCGCAGCAGGGAATTTTCGGGTCATTGCATCCTCGTCATTAGCTGCCCCCGCGGGGCCTGGCGGATCGCCAAATCTGTCTGGTTGCATTGTAGCCTCGGCGGGACCATCGTCACTAGGTCAATTGCGCCACACCGCGGCGGAATAATGCGGTGTGAAGCGAGAAAGTTTCATGAAAACCAGTGTCTTGGTCGCTTGTTGCCACAATTGTAAGGGGCAGCCGAAAACCAGCGGCGCGAACGATGGATTAAAGAGCGCCGCGCAGCCGCGGGTTATCGGCGCGCGTCACCCAATCGGCCGATAGCGGCGGCGCGCCTGATACGCAATCGCTGCGCCGAAGCTCGGCCCGGGCGAACAATTCGGCGAGTTTGGTATCATTGCCGGCTGTCAGCAGGATCAGCCGGTTCAGCATGCAGCCGATCTCGGCGCGGCGGGCCGGCACATCCTCGCCCAGGCATGACCAGCCGGAGAGACGGAATTTCGGCTCGTCAACGTGCTTGAAAAACCGGAGGCAGGCGTGGGTGGCCTCCGAGCCACCGATCCGGCGAAACAGGGTCACGGCGCCGAATTTGCTGTCGATGATTCCGGCCGCCTCCAATTCACGGACCCCAGCCGGGTCCAGCCTGGCGGCAAGGTAGCCAGCGGCCGAGCCGACCTGATCGATCTCTTCGCCCGGACGATAGATTTCGAGTTCGGCGACCGGCGTGCCGCCGAGCCCGCTCCAGCGGAACACGTCCTTGCGACCACCCTCGGGATGCCGAAAGGCCTCGTAAGTCTCTATCTTGCCTGGAAAAATGAACTGGCCTACGGCGAACGCCGGTGCCATGCGCCCGGCCTCGCTCCAGGCCTTCGGCGCCGTTTCCATCGCCGTGATATCGGGCAAATGCTGCCATAGCGCGATACCGCCCATGGCCATCAGCGCCAGCGTCATCAGATAGGCGCAGAGCCGTGCCAGCGTGCCGCAGACCTCGTCCACGAAGCTTACCAGCGCCGGGTGAATTGTCGTCCTATAATGGGAATCGGCCGAACCGGCCGGAAACGAATGCATCAAACGCCCAAACGCAACCGCCACACGTTGTCATATCGGCGTTTCTCGCATAGAAGCGCTGCCTTCTCCCTTTCCGCTTGACGCGGCAGGGCGGCATTTTTCCTCGGAGAGTGAACGATGGGTTACAAAGTCGCTGTCGTCGGTGCGACCGGCAATGTCGGGCGCGAAATGCTCAATATTCTCGACGAGCGCAAGTTCCCCGCCGACGAGGTCGTGGTGCTGGCCTCGCGCCGCAGCGTCGGCGTCGAAGTGTCCTATGGCGACCGCACCCTGAAGGTCAAAGCGCTCGAGCACTACGACTTCTCCGACGTCGATATCTGCCTGATGTCGGCAGGCGGCTCGGTGTCGAAGGAATGGTCGCCCAGGATCGGCGCGGCGGGTGCGGTCGTGATCGACAATTCGTCGGCCTGGCGGATGGACCCGGATGTGCCGCTGATTGTGCCGGAAGTGAACGCCGATGCGGCCGCGGGCTTTGCCAAGAAGAACATCATCGCCAACCCGAACTGCTCGACCGCGCAGCTCGTGGTGGCGCTGAAGCCGCTGCATGACAAGGCCACCATCAAGCGGGTCGTGGTCGCGACCTATCAATCGGTCTCCGGCGCCGGCAAGGACGCGATGGACGAACTGTTCTCGCAGACCAAGGCCGTCTACACCAATGACGAGCTGATCAACAAGAAATTCCCCAAGCGTATCGCCTTCAACGTCATCCCCGAGATCGACGTGTTCATGGAGGACGGCTACACCAAGGAAGAATGGAAGATGATGGCGGAGACCAAGAAGATTCTTGATCCCAAGATCAAGCTTTCCGCCACCTGCGTGCGGGTGCCCGTGTTCGTCGGCCATTCGGAGGCCGTCAACATCGAATTCGAGAATCCGATCACGGCCGATGAAGCGCGCAACATCCTGCGCAACGCGCCGGGTTGCCTCGTGATCGACAAGCACGAGCCCGGCGGCTACGTCACGCCCTACGAGGCGGCCGGCGAGGACGCCACCTATATCAGCCGCATCCGCGAGGACGCGACGGTGGAGAACGGCCTCGCATTGTGGTGCGTCTCCGACAATCTGCGCAAGGGCGCAGCCCTGAACGCGGTGCAGATCGCCGAATCCTTGATCAACCGCAAGCTGATCACCGCGAAGAAGAAGGCGGCGTAGGATTTGTAGGGTGGGCAAAGGCGCCTTGGCGCCGTGCCCACCGATCCTGTTCATTGCGTTGAGGGATGGTGGGCACGCTTCCGCCTTCGCTCGTTGAGCTACGGCGGACAAGTCGCTTTGCCCACCCTACGACTACGCCGCGTCCTGCACGCTGCGAAACTCCTTCGCCTTCTGATCGAGCACGAACAGCGAACCCTCGGCGACGCCGAAATAGGCGCCGTGCAATTCCATCTCGCCGCGCTCGACGCGGGCGCGCACGAACGGGAACGTCATCAGATTTTCCAGTGAGCGGAAGATCGCGGCTTTCTCGATCCTGATCGTGAACTCCTGCATCGTCTCGCGCTCGCGCTGTTCGACGACCTCGCCCGGCTTGATGAACATCGCCATCCAGCGGCCGATGAAGTCGCCCGGGGACAGCGGGTCGATCTTGTCGATGAAGGCGCGAATGCCGCCGCACTGGGCATGGCCGAGCACGACGATATGCTTGATGCGCAGCACATTGATCGCATATTCCAGCGCCGCGGAGACGCCATGGGCGCCGCCGTCCGGCTGATACACCGGCACCAGGTTGGCGACGTTGCGCACCACGAAGAGCTCGCCGGGGCCGGCATCGAAAATCACTTCCGGTGAGACGCGGGAATCGCAGCAGCCGATCACCATCACGGCGGGCGACTGGCCGCGCTCGGAGAGTTCCCGGTAGCGCGTCTGTTCGGTCGGCAGCCGTTGCGAGGTGAAGGACCTATAACCGTCGAGCAGATGTTGCGGGAAAGAGGTCATGGTGCCATGCCTAACCATAAGCCGATGACGGGAACAAGGCTTTCAGGCGAACGCGCGAGATGATATCGCGGAGGCCTCAAGATCACCCAAGGAAACCAGCCCATGATCCGTCCGCGCCGCAGCCTGTTGTTCATGCCCGGATCTAACGCGCGGGCGCTGGAAAAGGCGCGCAACCTGCCGGCCGACGGAATCATCCTCGACCTCGAGGATTCGGTGGCGCCGGACGCCAAGGCAATGGCCCGCGACCAGATCGCCAAAGCGATTGCTGCGGGCGGGTTCGGCAAGCGCGAGGTGCTGATCCGGGTCAACAGCCTCGATACGCCGTGGTGGGTCGAGGACGTCACCATGGCCGGCAAGGCGCGGCCCGACGGCATTCTGGTTCCCAAGATCTCCACCGTCGACGATCTCAACGCGATCGCCAATCGCCTCAGCGATATCAATGCGCCCACCTCGATCCGGGTCTGGGCCATGATCGAAACCGCGCGCGCGGTGCTGGACGCCGACAAGCTCGCCGCGGCATCGCGGGATTCTGAAACCAGGCTTACCGGATTCGTGTTCGGGCCGAACGATATTTCGCGGGAAACGCGGATCCGCATGCAGCCGGGCCGCGCCACGATGATTCCGATGATCACGCACTGCATCCTGGCGACGCGCGCGCACGGGCTGGAAATTCTCGACGGTCCCTATAGCGACATCAGCAATATCGACGGCTTTGCGACCGAATGCGCGCAAGGCCGCGATCTCGGCTTCGACGGCAAAACGCTGATCCATCCGAGCCACATCGAGGCCTGCAACGCCATCTTCACGCCGCCGGCCGAGGAGGTCGAGCAGGCGCGCAAGATCATTGCTGCTTTCGAAAAACCGGAAAACGCCTCGCGCGGGGCGATCCAGCTCGACGGGCGGATGGTGGAACGACTGCACGCCGACATGGCGCGGCGCACGATTGCGATTGCCGACGCAATCGCGGCCATGGGGCATTGATCTTCCCTTCTCTCACAAGCGAGAAGGGAACCGGGCGCCTACGAGTCGATCCGCTTGCCGAGGCCGTCGATCGTGTCGGCGTTGCCGCAATATTCCTGGTAATGCGCAGCGGCGGTGCCGGCGGCGAGATCGCGGTCGCATCGGCGCTTCTGGATGCACATGGAGCAGACGCGCTCCATGTCGCGCAGCACAAGCGGTTCGGTACGCGCCAGATCGGCCTGATCGACGCCGAGCGCGGTCAGCATTTTCGGCAATTCATCGGCGGCATGCGGTCCCTGGCGGACCAGCGCCTCCAAATCGGCGGAAGACATCCGTAAATCGCTCGCGATCTGGCCGAAATTGGCGGCGTCCAGCTCGCGCATTTCCCGCAGCTCGCGCCGGTGTTTCAGCCATTCGCCGAAGATATCGACCATGCGGCTGACGGTGGGATAGGGCTTGTCCTGAACGGTCATGGCACGGCTCCCATGGTGGCTGGAATGGCCGAGGATGGGAGCAAATCTGTGCTGCGTCGTTGCGCTGGATCAAAATGGGGCGCGAGGGGCCGCTGATCTTACCCTCCCCCTCCAGGGGAGGGTAAGCTATCGCGAGCCAAACTTTTCCGCCGCCCAGGCATACAGGCTGCCGGGGATCGGCTTTTCACCGCCGCGGCCCTTTGGCGAGATGTGCAGGCCGACAATCTCGGGATTGTTGAGCAGGCCCGAAAAATCCGTCGGCTCGAAGAACAGCTTCGGCTCGGCGTGCACCGCGTAGAACGATTGCTTGGGCAGCGCGTGCTGCAACTCGTTCGCGCGGCGCGCCAGTGCGGTGAGCGCGGCGGGGCCGTAGATGGCGACGCGGATGTCGGAGAGACGGCTCGATCGGCGACGTAACCGGCGCAGCATGAAGGTGAGGCGATGACGCAGCGCCAGCCAGTCCGGCGTCAGATCCTCCTGCTCCATCAGGCCTTCGAACGCCCGCACGATCGGATCGTTTGCAGGCAGGTACAACACCGAGTTGCCGAGTTGGCGCCGGCGCTCCCACGCGAAGTAAGGCTTTGCCGGATCGATCTCGATCGGTTTGAGCAGCAGCACGTCGGCGTCGAGCCACAGTCCGGCGTTTTCTGCCATCAGCCGCATGCGGAAGAAATCGCTGAACTGCAAAATGGTCCAGTCGCGCCAGCTTCCGTCAGCCTCGGGCGGGCGCAGCCGCTCGGCAAAGGAATGCGGCAGGATCGCTTCGGCTTCGGCGTTGCCGATGCCGTCAGGCAGGCCGGGCAGTGGATCGAAACTGTAGACGGTGACCTTGTGGCCTGCGGCAACCTGCGATCTGAGGCAGGTCAGTCGCAGCCCGTCGAGGCGGCCGTGCCAGAAGGTGACGACGTCAGGCCGCATTCGCGCCGCCTCCTTACACAAAAGAGCCCCGATTTTTGTCGGGGCTCTCGTAGCACGATCAGGCCCAGGCGCGCTCTTTCTTAAGCTTGGCCTCGTAATCGTCGATCGACGATTTCTTTTCCATGGTGAGACCGATGTCGTCGAGGCCGTTCATCAGGCAGTGCTTGCGGAACGGATCGATCTCAAACTTCACCTTGCCGCCGTCAGGGCCGCGGATCTCCTGGTTGGCGAGATCGATGGTCAGCGTGGCGTTGGCGCCGCGCTCGGCGTCGTCGAACAGCTTGTCGAGGTCTTCCTGCGAGACGCGGATCGGCAAAATGCCATTCTTGAAGCAGTTGTTGTAAAAGATGTCGCCGAATGAGGTCGAGATCACGCAGCGGATGCCGAAGTCGAGCAGCGCCCACGGCGCGTGCTCGCGGCTGGAGCCGCAGCCGAAATTGTCGCCGGCGACCAGCACCTTGGCGTTGCGATAGGCCGGCTGGTTGAGGACGAAGTCCGGGTTCTCGCTGCCGTCGTCCTTGTAGCGTTGCTCCGAGAAAAGGCCCTTGCCAAGGCCGGTGCGCTTGATGGTCTTCAGGTACTGCTTCGGAATGATCATGTCGGTGTCGACATTGATGATCTTCAGCGGGGCAGCTACGCCTTCCAGTGTGGTGAACTTTTCCATCGATCGCACTTCCCGGTTGAAAAGGTGGGACGGCCGGTGATTTATCGCGAATATGGCCCCGGCAAAAGGCCAATTTGCGCATAGGCCGCCTGTTTTGGCAGAAGCGGCCTAGTCTGCGGCGGCCTCGATCGCCTCCATATCGGCGTCCGACAGCCCGAAATGGTGCCCGATTTCGTGAATGAGCACGTGGCGGACGATATGGCCGAGCGTTTCCTCATGCTCGGCCCAGTAGTCGAGGATCGGGCGGCGGTAGAGCCAAATCATGTTGGGAAGGCGGGCGATGTCCTGGTTGCTCTGCTGCGGCAGGCCGACGCCCTGGAACAGGCCGAGCAGGTCGAACTCGCTCTGCGCCTGCATCTCGTCCAGGACCTCGTCGGTCGGAAAATCGTCCACGCGGATGATCACGCCCTCGCACAGGGTACGAAATCCCTTGGGCAGGCGCTCGAACACCTCATGCGCCATGGCTTCCATTTCGGCGAGCGAGGGGGCTTTTGCTTCGGTCCACATCACGTCGTATTTAGCGTGTGTTATGCCCAGGCGCATACTAGTTTTGCGAGTTGATTTTGACGCGCCAATCGGTGACCGTACCGGGGGATCAGTTTTGGGTGGACTTCAATGAAGCGGATTGTGACGGTCGCCATATCGGCTGCCTTCTCGGCTGTCCTGGCCGGGCTTTTGCTCCCTGACGTGGCGGCTGCGCAGGCGCAGACGGCATCATCAGCGCTACGGATCGCGCAGGCGCCGCAGTCGATCGTCACGGATGTTTCCGCCCAGCGCCGGCGCCCACTGCGGCGCGTGCCGATCTATCGCAGCGAGCCGTGGGCTCCCAGTGTCTATCCGCGCTACAACCCCGGCCCCAACGCCGTGCGCGATTGCACCGCACATTACGTGCAGGAGTACCGGCCGAGCGGCACGGTGATCACCCCGCGCATGAATTGCTGGTGGCGGCCGGGCTAGATTCGTCCCCTCTCTATTTTCTGTCGAGCATTTTCTGACAGGCGCCGAGTCGGGCTCTGTGGGCAAACGCTGTTGCTGACGATGGTCTGCAGCAAACTGCGTGCGCGCGCTTGCGGCAAGCAGCATCCGTTCATGTTCGTGGCGCATTCTTCATGTTCATGGCGCACTCATTCACACCTCATTCAAGTCACTTGCTTCAGTCTGTGCACGTGTCGCGGCGATGCCGTTAGTTGATGCAAGCCATTCGGCGCAGACGTGCATCCGACGACCCGAGGAGACTGGATATGCAGGTAATGAAGGTTTTTGGGCTTGCGGCCGTTGGTGCCTTGCTGGCGTTTGCCGCTCCGGCCGAGCGCGCCAATGCGCTGTCGCTCAGCAATCCCGGCGCCGCCGCAGCGGTTCAGGAGGATGCCAGGTTGGCGACGACGGAAGTGCATTGGCGACATCACCATCACCGCTACCACCACCACCATCATCGGTGGCATCGCTGGCACCACCACCATCATCGCCATCACCACCATCATCATCGTCACTGGTACCGCTGGTGATTGCGGCAGCTTGGCGCAGATGCCGACAGGCCCGCTTGATCGCGGGCCTGTTTCGATTTCAGCGCTCGCCTTGAAACTGGCGAGATTACCGCCCGTTATCTCTGACATCAGCATCAGCAAGAGGAGTCCATCATGAGGAGCTTGATCTCTGCAGCCCTTGTCGTCGGCGCGCTCGCGGTCGCCGGGCCGGCGGCGGCGATTGATAGGGCCGCCGCGGCGCCGCAGGCGAAGGCGCATAGCGCCGGCACATCCAACGCCACCGATTTAAGCGCGCAACGGCGCTATTATCGTCACTATGGCTATTATCGTCCGTACTACCGTCCGTATTATCGCCACTACTACCGGCCCTATTACGCGCGGCCCGTCTACTATCGGCCGTATCCTTACTACGCGCCCGCGCCGTTCACCTTCGGCATCGGGTTCGGGCCGTTCTGGTAGTATGCGTGCACAACTTCTGCAGCCGCAGAAATCTCTTCAACGCACTTTCCTGCGCATTCATCGCTGAGGTCGGCGCATTCATGGCGCGTTCACGTGTCTGTCTCTAACGTCATGTTGGGAGCGATCGCAGAGGACGCGACGCGAGCCAGCCGCAGAGCAGCGCGCGTCGCCGGTTAGGGAGGATAAATCCATGACAACATCCGATCCTGGACGCGGCCTGGTCCGCCGTCTGGGTGTTACGGCTGCGGCAGTATTCGCGCTCGCAGCGGCATCACAACAGCGCGCCGAGGCGCTTTCGCTAGCGACCCCCGGAACGGCGCCGTCAGCGAAATATGCAACCGACGGACTGACGACCGAGGTTCAACACCGCGGCGGGATGGGCGGCGGTGGCTTCCGCGGCGGTGGCGGCGGTGGCGGTTTCGGCGGCGGCGGCTTTCGCGGCGGTGGCGGCGGCGGTTTCCATGGCGGTGGCTTCCGCGGCGGCGGAGCGGCCTTTCATGGTGGCGGCTTCCGCGGTGGCGGCGCGGCCTTTCACGGCGGTGGGTTCAGAGGTGGTGGGATGGCGATCCACCGTGGCGGTTTTCGTGCGGGTCCCGCCTTCCATGGCGGCGGACCCCGCTTCGTACATCGTCACGCCTTTCATCGCCCACACTTCCATCATCGGCCGCACTTCCACCACCGGCGTCACTTCCACAGCCGCTTCTACTTCGCGCCAGCCTATTATTCGTATCCGGCCTACTATTATCCGCGGCGCTGCCGCGTGATCTGGACTTACTATGGGCCGCGCAGGGTTTGCAGGCCGCCCTGGTGGTGGCGCCACCGCTACTACGCTTATTGGTAAGACAGGTTGAAATGAAACAGGCGCCCGATGGGCGCCTGTTCTCAGACAATTCTACTGGCTCAGTCCCAATCCTTGCCGCGCCACGGCTTGAGCTTCCACGGCGTCAGCGTCTCCATTCGCCATTGCTGCCAATGCTCCGGCGGCCAGTGGCTGAGGCGCGAGGCTTCCTTGGTGGAGACAGGCTGGAGGTCGACGATGCGCGGCGGCGTGCGCCGCCGCACCTGCCGCGTCGCCTCGCTGATCATATCGACAAATTCAGACTTGTCGGTCATGGCCAAAGTCCCTCGCGAAAGCGCTTCGCAAGGAACCAGTGTGCGCTTTGCCTGTTAACGGGCCGTTTCCGGAACGTCTCGCTATCTAGACAAAGGAAGCGTTATCGCCAGTCCCGGACGTCGACGAAGTGTCCGGCAATCGCCGCCGCCGCAGCCATCGCGGGCGACACCAGGTGGGTGCGGCCCTTGAAACCCTGGCGGCCCTCGAAATTGCGGTTGGAGGTCGAGGCGCAGCGCTCCTCCGGCCTCAGCTTGTCCGGGTTCATCGCAAGGCACATCGAGCAGCCCGGCTCGCGCCACTCGAAGCCGGCCTTGATGAAGATCTTGTCGAGGCCTTCGGCTTCCGCCTGCTCCTTCACGATGCCGGAGCCGGGCACGATCATCGCATTGACGCCGGCGTTGACGGTCTTGCCCTCGGCGATCTTTGCGGCGGCGCGCAGATCCTCGATGCGGCCGTTGGTGCAGGAGCCGATGAAGACGCGATCGAGCTTGATGTCGGTGATCTTCGTTCCCGCCGTCAGGCCCATATACTTCAGCGCGCGGTGCTTTGAGAGCCGCTTGGCCTCGTCCTCGATCTTGTCGGGATCGGGCACGAAGCCCGAGATCGACACCACGTCCTCGGGCGAGGTGCCCCAGGTTACGATCGGCGGCAGTTTTGCCGCGTCCAGCCGGATCTCGTGATCGAAATGCGCGCCCTCGTCGGAACGCAGCTTTTCCCAATAGCGCATCGCGGCGTCCCAATCGGCGCCCTTCGGCGATTTCGGGCGGCCTTTCAGGAATTCGAACGCCTTTTCATCTGGCGCGACCAGGCCGGCGCGGGCGCCGCCTTCGATCGACATGTTGCAGACGGTCATGCGGCCTTCCATCGTCAGCGCACGGATGGCATCGCCGGCATATTCCAGCACGTAGCCGGTGCCGCCCGCGGTGCCGATCTCGCCGATGATCGCGAGGATGATGTCCTTGCCGGTGACGCCGTCGGGCAACTTGCCGTCGACCACCGCGCGCATGTTCTTCGCCTTCTTCTGGATCAGCGTCTGCGTCGCCAGCACGTGCTCGACTTCGGACGTGCCGATGCCATGCGCCAGCGCGCCGAACGCGCCGTGGGTGGAGGTGTGGCTGTCACCGCAGACGATGGTAGTGCCGGGCAGGGTAAAGCCCTGCTCGGGGCCGATCACGTGCACGATGCCCTGGCGCTTGTCGAACTCGTTGTAATATTCGATGCCGAATTCCTTCGCGTTCTCCGCCAGCGCCTTGATCTGCTCGGCGCTCTCAGGGTCGGGATTGGGCATTGTGCGATCGGTCGTCGGCACGTTGTGGTCGACGACGGCGAGTGTCTTCTCCGGCGCGCGAACCTTGCGCCCCGTCGCGCGCAGGCCTTCGAACGCCTGCGGCGAAGTCACTTCATGCACCAGATGGCGGTCGATATAGAGCAGACAGGTGCCGTCTTCGGCTTCGTGCACCAGATGGTCATTCCAGATCTTGTCGTACAGCGTGGTCGGTTTGGACATGAGCGTAAGCTCCAAAGGAAATTCTGTGTGAGCGGTTAAGCGCGAAAGGCGCAAGCAACGGACGTCGCAGCGTCAAGCTGCGCGCGTAAGCTCGGACGTGGCCGACGTCGTGAACCGCCCGAAGAAGCGGCCAGGCAGCCGCGACCGGTCGTCGATGACGACGAGCTGAGCGGTGCCGAAGGCGGCGCTGGTGCGATCTAGAACCATTCCAGTCTCATATCACATGGCACATCTAAGTGCGATATGCGTTTGTTGCCACCGTCACTGCGAGCCAACGGCGCGCATTCGCGCGACCCGTTGGATCGCAATGACGTGGAGGCGCAACAAAAAAGCGCGGGGCAAGACCCCGCGCTTTTGTCACATCCCGTTCGGGAAAAGTTACTCGCCGACGGCGGCGGCGCGGTCCTGCTTCTCGACGATGCGGGCCGACTTGCCGCGCAGGCTGCGCAGGTAATACAGCTTGGCACGGCGCACCTTGCCGCGGCGCACCACCTTGATCGAGTCGATCATCGGCGACATCACCGGGAACACGCGCTCCACGCCTTCGCCATAGGAAATCTTGCGGACGGTGAAACTCTCGTTGAGCCCGCCGCCGGAACGGCCGATGCAGACGCCTTCATAGGCCTGCACGCGGGTGCGCTCGCCTTCGACCACCTTGACGTTGACGATCACGGTATCGCCGGGGCCGAATTCCGGGATCGACTTGGTCGCCGACAGTTTTTCGAATTGCTCTTTTTCGAGCTGTTGAATGAGGTTCATTGAAATCTCCATCGGCGGCGCGCCCAGCCTTTCGGGGGCTGCGCAAACGTCCATCTATCCTGCGCGTGTGCGGATTTGGCGCCCGTATAAGGCATCGGGCCACGCTTGTCACCCGTCTGTCGTGCTTTTTGTGCCTTTTTGGCCGCCCCGCGCGGCCCATAAATCCGGCCGCCGCGTCCGGGTCAAGGCCTCGGCCTCGGCCCTTCGCCACGCCGCCACCTTGGCGTGATCGCCCGAGATGAGGACTTCCGGGATGCCGCGGCCCTCGAACTCCTGCGGGCGGGTGTATTGGGGGTATTCGAGTAGTCCTTCGGAAAAGCTTTCGTCTACCCCCGAGGCCTGCTTGCCCATCACCCCCGGCAAAAGCCGTACGCAGGCGTCGACCAGGGCCATCGCGGCGATCTCACCGCCCGACAGGACGTAATCCCCGATCGAGACCTCCTCGAGGTTCCGTGCCTCGATCACCCGCTGATCGACCCCTTCGAACCGGCCGCAGATGATCAGCGGCCCGGCCCCCGCCGCAAATTTGGCAACCATGGACTGGGTCAATGGCCGACCCCTTGGGCTCATCAGGAGGCGCGGTCGATTCTGGTCGATGGCCGCAGCGTCGATCGCCGCGGCCAGCACGTCGGCCCGCAGCACCATGCCGGGGCCGCCGCCGGCCGGCGTATCGTCGACGCTGCGGTGGCGATCGGTCGCTGAATCCCTGATGTCGCGCGCCTCCAGCTCCCACAGGCCAGAGGCCAGCGCCCTGCCAGCCAGGCTGACGCCGAGCGGACCGGGAAACATCTCGGGGAAGAGGGTGAGAACCGTGGCGCGCCAGGTCATATAAAACCCATCACGTAAGCGTCGGGGCGTCGTCGCCCTCGATTTCCTGCGGCAGTTCGATCACCACGCGGCCACTAGCCAGATCGACCGTCGGCACGACTGCATTGGTGAACGGCAGCAGCATAGTGGCGCCTTGCAGAGGCGCGATCTCGATAATGTCGCCGGCCCCGAAATTGTGAATCGCGATCACGCGGCCGAGCGGCTCGCCCGCGGCGTTGACGGCGGCAAGTCCGATCAGGTCGGCGTGGTAATACTCGCCCTCGTCGGTCTCAGGCAATTTGTCGCGGGCGACATAGAGCTCAAGGCCATTGAGCCGCTCGGCGTCCTCGCGGGTGGCGATGCCCTTCAGCGTCGCCACCAGATGGTCTTTGGCCTCGCGGACATGCGTCACCTCGAACTGGCGCGCGCCGTCTTTGGTCGTCAGCGGGCCGTATTGCTTTACGGCCAGCGGATCCTCGGTGAACGTCCACAGTTTCACCGCGCCGCGCACGCCATGCGCGGCGCCGATACGGGCGACGCAAATCGGCGTTTTCACCGTCGCGCGCCGCTAAGCCTTACGCCTTCGCGGCGGCTTCGGCGCGAGCCTTGCGCTCCTTGCGCGGCACGGCCTTTTCCGGGTTGTTGCGGGCGGCGCGCTTGACGACACCGGCCGCATCCAGGAAGCGCGTCACGCGATCCGACGGCTGCGCGCCCTTGGCGAGCCAGGACTTCACCTTGTCCATGTCGAGCTTCAGCCGCGATTCATTGTCCTTCGGCAGCAGCGGATTGAAGTGGCCGAGACGCTCGATGAAGCGGCCATCGCGGGGAAAGCGCGAGTCGGCGACGACGACGTGATAGACCGGACGCTTCTTGGTGCCTGCGCGAGCGAGGCGGATAACGACTGACATTTAGTTCTCCTGAGTGCGGGTTTAATTGAAAGCCTGGTGGTTGTTAGTTCGTCATTGCGAGGAGCGAAGCGACGCGGCAATCCATTCTTTCTTTTCGCGGATCGATGGATTGCTTCGCGGAGCCTGTCATCGGGCGCGCATTCGCGCGACCCGTTGGCTCGCAATGACGGTGTCCTCATTTCTTCTTCCCCGGAAAGCCGCCGAGGCCCGGAAGCGTCGGCTTGCCGCTCAGCCCGGTAAGTCCCGGCAGATTCGGCAATCCCTGGCGCAGGCCGGTGGGAAGATCCTTCGGCAAATTCGGCAGGCCGCCTGGACCGGCGCCGCCCTGCATCTTATCCGCCAGCGCCTTCATCTCTTCCGGCGAGGGCGGCTTCATGCCACCGCCAAAACCCATCGCCTGCGCGATGCCTGCGAGCGGGCCGCGCTTGCCTGAGCCCATCGCCTTCATCATGTCGGCCATGTTCCGGTGCATCTTCAGGAGCTTGTTGACCTGCTCGACGTTCTGGCCGGCGCCGGCGGCGATGCGCTTCTTGCGGCTGGCTTTCAAAATGTCCGGGTTCTTGCGCTCAGCCCGCGTCATCGAATCGATGATCGCGACCTGGCGCTTCAAAATCTTGTCGTCGATGCCGGCTGCCGCAATCTGGTTCTTCATCTTGGCAATGCCCGGCATCATGCCCATCAAGCCGCTGATGCCGCCCATGTTCGCCATCTGCAGCAACTGCTCGCGCATGTCGTTGAGGTCGAACTGGCCTTTACGCATCCGCTCGGCGGTGCGCGCAGCCTTTTCGGCGTCGATATTTGCCGCCGCGCGTTCGACCAGCGACACCACGTCGCCCATGCCGAGGATGCGGCCGGCGATGCGGCTGGGGTGAAAGTCTTCCAGCGCGTCGGTCTTTTCGCCGGTGCCGATCAGCTTGATCGGCTTTCCCGTGACCGCACGCATCGACAACGCGGCGCCGCCGCGGCCGTCGCCGTCAACGCGCGTCAGCACGATGCCGGTGAGGCCGACGCGCTGATCGAAGGCGCGCGCGAGGTTGACCGCGTCCTGGCCGGTAAGCGAATCCGCGACCAGCAGCACTTCATGCGGGCTGGCGGTAGCTTTGATCTCGGCCGCCTCGCTCATCATCTCTTCGTCGAGCGTGGTGCGGCCGGCGGTGTCGAGCAGCACCACGTCGTAGCCGCCGAGCTTGCCGGCTTCGAGTGCGCGTTTGGCAATTTGCGCCGGCTTTTGCCCCGTCACGATCGGCAGCGTCGGAATGTCGAGGTCGCGCCCCAGCACGGCCAGTTGCTCCATCGCCGCCGGGCGGTAGATGTCGAGCGAGGCCATCAGCACCTTGCGCTTGTCGCGCTGGGTCATGCGGCGAGCGAGTTTTGCGGTGGTGGTGGTCTTGCCGGAGCCTTGCAGGCCGACCATCATGATCGCGACCGGCGGCACCGCATTGAGGTCGATGGTCTGGCCGTCCGCGCCGAGGGTGGCGACCAGCTCGTCGTGGACGATCTTGACCACCATCTGGCCGGGCGTGACCGACTTGACGACGGTGGCGCCGACCGCCTGCTCGCGGACGCGCTCGGTGAAGCTTCGGACCACCTCAAGCGCAACGTCGGCTTCCAGCAGCGCGCGACGCACCTCGCGCATCGCGGCGTCGACGTCGGCCTCCGACAGCGAGCCGCGGCCCGTCAGCCGATCGAGTATCCCACCAAGCTTTTCCGACAGATTGTCGAACAATGCCGTTGTCCTGTTGCTGCCCTTACGGGCGCTGCGTCGATCCACTCACTTCTGTCGTCACCCGCCTTGTGCGCAATTGCGCACTGGGGCGGGTGATCCAGTATTCCAGCGCAGCTCGTTTTGACCGAGAAGCCGCGGCGTACTGGATACCCCGCCTTCGCGGGGTATGACGTCCTAGATATGTCCCGGCGCAAAACGCCAAAACGATATTCCAAACACTTTCGCGCCCGAGGGCGCATCGCGCTGTCGGGCGTTGGCCTCCGGTCTCATGGGCCGGGCGGCGGGTCGAAAAGAACGTCTTTCCGAGAAAGTGGGCGGGTTAAACCCTCGGATGGGGTGAAAGTCAAGGAGAAACTGGGGCGCAATGCCCTGCGATTGAGGCGTAAGGCTTTGACATGGTTGTGTTTTTGAGATGAAGGAGGTTGGCGATCAGGCTTCCTTTCGTCGCATGTTCCAAGTTGAACCCGCGCACGCCATATAACGCCCCATGTCTCCTGTTCTCTCCCTTCTGTCGTGATGCCCATCACCCGCCGCCGCGTCTTTGCAGTGCTCGCCGGAGCCGCCACGGCCATCGGCGTGCCGTCTGTCTGGATCAGCAATATGAAAACCTATGAGGGTCCTGTCTCCGATCATTTCGACGGCATGCGCTTCTTCGATCCCGACGGCGCGCCGCCCAAGTCATTGGCGGAAGTGCTGCGCTGGCAGTTCGGCACCGACCGCAAGCGCGCGAGCTGGCCGGATTGGGTGCCGAATGGGCACAGCGATACGCCGCCGCCGCGCGTTTCCGGCGACAAGGTGCGGCTGTCCTTTGTCGGCCATGTCTCCTGGCTGATCCAGACGCGGGATCTCAATATTCTCGTCGATCCCGTGTGGTCGCTGCGGGCCTCGCCGGTTTCATGGGCCGGGCCGCACCGGCACAACGATCCCGGCATTGCATTCGACGCGCTGCCCAAGATCGACGTGGTGCTGGTCTCACATGGCCATTACGATCATCTCGATATCGCGACGCTGTCAAAACTCGCCGAAAAGTTTTCGCCGCGCATGATCACGCCGCTCGGCAACGACGTCACCATGCGCGATGCGGATGCGGCGATCAAAGCCGAGGGGTTCGACTGGCAGGATCGCGTCGAGCTCGGCAATGGCATCGCGGTGACGCTGGTGCCGACGCGGCACTGGTCGGCGCGCGGCCTGTTCGACCGCAACAAGGCGCTGTGGGCGAGTTTTGTGCTGGAGACGCCGGCCGGCAAACTCTACATCGTCTGCGATTCCGGCTATGGCGAAGGCAAGCATTTCCGCCGCGTGGCCGAGCAGCACGGCCCGCTGCGGCTGGCGATACTACCGATCGGTGCCTATGAACCGCGCTGGTTCATGAAGGATCAGCACATGAATCCGGCTGATGCGGTGAAGGCGCTGGCCGATTGCGGTGCTAAGGAAGCGCTGGCGCATCATCACGGCACGTTCCAGCTCACCGATGAGGCGATCGACGCGCCGGTCAATGCATTGGCCGATGCGCTGAAGGAGGCGAAGATTCCGCCGGAGCGGTTCGCGGCGCTGAAGCCGGGGCAGGTTTACGAGATCTAACCGTCTCGTCCCTGCGTTCGCAGGGACGACGGCAATTCTCGCAAGGACGACGGAAACTACTGTTCCTTCGGCTTGATGGCCCAGGAGACGAGCACCATCACCGAGAGCGTCTCCTCGCCTTGCGCCACCGGTGCGCCGGCGGCCATCGGGGCTGCCATCTTGCCGCGATGTAGCGGCACGGCCGCGCCTTCCTCGGTAATGCTGATGGGTTCGCCGAGCGTCACGCCGGCAGTCTTGGCGTAAATCTCGGCCTTGCGGCGGGCGTCCGCGACTGCCTTCTCGCGGGCCTCGTCGAGATATTTGGATGCCTGCGTCACGCTGAAGTGGATGCCGCCGATGTCATTGGCGCCAGCGGCGACCAGCACGTCGATCACGTTCGCAACTTTGGTCACGTCGCGGATCTTGACCGTGACGCGGTTGCTGGCGCGATAGCCGACGATGGGCGAGGGGCCGGCGCGATTTGGCGCAGATTGTGGCTGCAGCGACAGCCGCGAGGTCTGGTAGTCCTTCTCTTCGATGCCGGCGCCCTTCAACGCCAGCAGCACCTTGCCCATCGCCGCGTTGTTGGCGTCCGACGCCTCGCGCGCGGTCTTGGCGTCCGACGTCACGCCGCCGTCGATCTGGGCCTGGTCGGGCGCCACCGATACGTTCGCCTCGCCGGTTACGGAGATCGCGGGCGGCGGCACCGTCTGCGCCAATGCCGGCGCGGCGAGGCACGTAGCGGCAACGACGGCAAGGGCAAGCGGATGTTTCATCCCGATCACCTCAGCGGCACATAGACGTTGATCACCAGCTTGTCCTCCGCCGTCTTCAGGGGATCGGTGATGTATTCCTCGATGAAGGTGTCTTTGGCTTCCAGTTTCTTGTCGTCGAGGTGGTTGGTGATCGCCTCATAGGTGTTGTCCATGTTGTCGTAGGAGCCGCGATGGACGAACTTCAGCGCCTTGCCCTCGGGCGACTTGCCCATGCTGAGGTCCTTGGTCAGGTTCTTGACGTCCTGGTCGACCGGAATCTGCGCCAGGAACGTAAAGCCGGTATCGTCGGTCGAGGTGTAGACGATCATCGAATTGCCCGTGGCCTTGATGCCCTGCTTGTCGAGCAGTGCGGTCAGCGCCTTGAACGAATCGATCAGGGTGTCGAACGCCGCATCCCAGTTGGCGGTGCCCTTCATCACCAAGACTTTCTTGGGCTCCAGCGTGAACTCCTCGCCGAAGGGGTCGGCGTTCTGGACGCTGGCGGCCGGCGGCGGGGGTACGGGCGTCGGGGCTTTCTCTGCGGTCGGGGCATCCGCCGGGGACTTGGTTTCGGCCGGCGGCGGGACCGGCACCACCGATGGTGCGGGGCTGGGCGTCGCCGCCGGGCTTGTGGCCGGAGGGGCTGAGGGCGCCGGCGATTGCGCCAGTGCGGCCCCGCCAAGCGCAACCATGGCGAGCGCGGCCATGGCCGCACGGAAAGTGCTGATACGGTTCATCTCAGGTATTCTCCATCCACCCCACCTGGCGGCGGCATGTCCCGGGTCCGCGCCCGCCAGGATGGGCGTATTCCTAACACGCGAGGGCCGTTTTCGTCCCATGACAGATGCGTCATAGGCCCTTGCACTGGTCAACGCGCCATCATTCGCCATATAAGGCAGGCATAAATTGGGAAATTCCATGAGCGCGCTGGCCAACCACGCATTTGCCAAAATGAACGGCATCGGCAACGAAATCGTCGTGGTCGACCTGCGTGACTCCAATGCCGGTTCGAAGGCCGCCGTGACGCCGGAAGACGCCCGCGCCGTGGCTTCGCCCGCGGGCGTGCCCTATGACCAGTTGATGGTATTGCAGCCGCCGCGGCTCGCCGGCACCGAGGCCTTCATCCGCATCTACAACAATGACGGCTCGGAAGCGGGCGCCTGCGGCAACGGCATGCGCTGCGTGGTGCGCCGCCTGTTCGAGAAGACCGGCCAGACCTCGGTGACGTTTGAGACCCGCGCCGGGCTGTTGAATTGCTGGCAGGGCCCGGCGCCTGATCTCTACACCGTCGACATGGGGGCGCCGAAGTTCGGCTGGCAGGATATTCCGCTGGCCGAGGAATTTCGCGACACCCGCTACATCGAGTTGCAGGTCGGGCCGATCGATGCGCCGGTGCTGCATTCGCCGTCGGTGGTCTCGATGGGCAATCCGCATGCGATCTTCTGGGTCGACGATGTGAATGCGCATGACCTCGAGCGCTTCGGGCCGCTATTGGAAAACCACCCGATCTTTCCGGAGCGCGCCAACATCACGCTCGCCCATATCGTCGATCGCGATCACATCACGATCCGCACCTGGGAGCGCGGCGTCGGCTTGACCAAGGCCTGCGGCTCGGCCGCTTGCGCGACCGCGGTCGCCGCCGCCCGGCTGAAGCGCGCCAATCGGTCGGTCGAGATCACGCTGCCCGGCGGCAAGCTTGCGATCGAATGGCGCGAGCGCGACGACCATGTGCTGATGACCGGCACTGCCGATTTCGAATATGAAGGCCGCTTCGATCCGGCGCTGTTCGCCAACGTCGCCTGAGCGCCATGAGCGTCGACGTCCTCACGTTCGGCTGCCGCCTCAACGCCTTCGAATCCGAGGTGATCGCCCGCGAGGCGGAGCGCGCCGGGCTTTCCGATACCGTCGTTATCAATAGCTGCGCGGTCACCAATGAGGCCGTGGCGCAGGCGCGGCAATCGATCCGCCGGCTGAAGCGCGAACGGCCGGATGTGCGCATCGTCGTCACCGGCTGCGCGGCGCAGACGCAAGCAGAAATGTTCGCTGAAATGGCCGAGGTCGATCGCGTTGTCGGCAATGACGACAAGATGCGGGGCGAAGCCTGGCGCGATGCGCGCGCGGCGTTCGACCTGGGCCTTGGCGTCGGGACAAGCGAAAAGATCGCGGTCGCCGACATCATGGCTGTCAAGGAAATGGCGCCGCATCTGCTTGACGGGTTCAAGGCCGGCCTGCCGCGCGTCTTCGTGCAGGTGCAGAACGGCTGCGACCATCGCTGCACCTTCTGCATCATTCCCTACGGCCGCGGCAATTCGCGCTCGGTGCCGATGGGGGCGGTGGTGGATCAGGTGCGGGCGCTCGCCGAGCGCGGCCATGCCGAAATCGTGCTGACCGGTGTGGACTTGACGAGCTACGGCGCCGATCTGCCGGGTGATCCGAAGCTCGGGCAACTGACAAAACAGATTTTGCGCCACGTGCCGGAGTTGAAGCGCCTGCGGATTTCGTCGATCGACTCCATCGAGGCCGACCGCGATCTGCTCGACGTCATTGCCGAGGACGAGCGGCTGATGCCGCATCTGCACCTGTCGCTGCAATCCGGCGACGACCTCATTTTGAAGCGGATGAAGCGGCGGCATTCGCGGCAGGATGCGATCGAATTCTGCGCGCAGGTGCGGCGATTGCGCCCGGACATTACGCTCGGCGCCGACATCATCGCGGGTTTTCCGACCGAGACGGAAGAAATGTTCGCACGTTCGCAGGGCCTGGTGGAGGAATGCGATCTCACCTTCCTGCACGTGTTTCCCTATTCCAAGCGCCCGGGGACCCCGGCCGCGCGGATGCCGCAGGTGGCGGGTGAGGTTATCAAGACGCGTGCGAAGCGGTTGCGCACGGTGGGCGAGGCCGCATTGCAGCGACGCCTGACGGCAGAGGTCGGCGCGATGCGTCAGGTCTTGATCGAAAGCGACAAACAGGGTCGCACCGAGCATTTTCTGCCGGTTGCGATATCAGGCGAAAAGCCGGGTGCCGTGATGCCGATTGCGATCAAGGGGCATGATGGCGCGCGGCTGACGGTGTGAATCGCACATCCCGCTGTCATCGCCCGGCTCGACCGGGCGACCCAGTACGCCGCGGCCTCTCAGTTCATCACAGATGTCTCTGGAATACTGGATCATCCGCCTTCGCGGATGATGACAGCCGTAGTTGGGGCGCCGCGCTCGCGAGCGTCTACTCCCCATTCCACCCACATTTCCGCAACCGCTCGCGCATATGCTCCGGCGCCGGGGCTACCACGCGGACCGGCTCCTTGTTCTTCGAAATTGGAACCACGATCTCGCGGGAATGCAGGTGCAGGATCGGCTCGCCGAACCTTGGGCCATTACCATAGATATTGTCGCCGACGATCGGCCAGCCCATCGCTGAGGTGTGCACGCGCAGTTGGTGGGTGCGGCCGGTGAGGGGTTCCAGCGCCAGCCAGGCGAGGCCGTCGCCGCGGCCGAGCACTTTCCAGGTGGTGATGGCTTTCTGGCCCTCCGGGTCCGGCTTCTGCCACCAGCCGCGCTCGGCGTTCAGCCGTCCGAGCGGCATGTCGATGGTGCCTTCATCTTCGGCAGGTCCGCCTTCGACCACGGCCCAATAGGTCTTTCCGACCTTGCCGTGCTTGAACAAAAGGCCGAGCGAGGCGGTGGCCTTGCGGTGGCGTCCCAGTACGAGACAGCCTGAGGTGTCCTTGTCGAGCCGGTGGGCCAACACCGGCGGGCGCGGCAGGCCGAATCGCAAGGCATCGAAGGAAGCTTCCAGATTGGCGCCGCCCTTGGGGCCGCGATGCACCGGCAGGCCGGCCGGTTTGTCGATGACCAGCATCAGCCCGTCGCGATGGAGCACGCGGGCCAGGATTTCGTCCGCCGTTAATCCCTGGACATCAATCGATGTCCTGGGCACATCAAAGGATGCCCCGGGCAAACCGAAGGATAACCCGGGAACATCGATAGGTTTGTTGTGACTTCCGCTCATGGCGCGAAACCGCTAACACGTCCCCGACATGAGCGATACCACTCCTGGAACTCCCAAACTGAGCTGGTGGCGGCGGCTTTCGAGCGGCCTGAAGCGGACTTCGAGTTCGCTCGGCACGGCGGTCGCCGACCTCGTCACCAAGCGCAAGCTCGACCGCGCCATGCTCGACGATATCGAGGATGTGCTGCTGCGCGCCGATCTCGGCACCGCGGTCGCGGTGCGGATCGCGGATGCCGTCGGCGCCGGCCGCTATGACAAGGCGATTTCCGCCGACGAAGTGAAGACGGTCGTCGCGACCGAGGTCGAGAAGGTGTTGGCGCCGGTGGCGAAGCCGCTGGAGATCGACGTGGTGCAAAAGCCGTTCGTCATCCTCGTGGTCGGCGTCAACGGCTCCGGCAAGACCACCACCATCGGCAAGCTTGCCGCGAAACTGAGCGCCGAGGGCCGCAAGGTAATGCTGGCGGCGGGCGATACGTTTCGTGCCGCCGCAATCGAACAGCTCAAGGTCTGGGGTGAGCGCACCAAATCGCCGGTCGTTGCGGGTGCGCAGGGTTCGGATTCAGCGAGCCTCGCCTTCAACGCGCTGAGCGCGGCGAAGGAACAAAAGCTCGATGTGCTGCTGGTCGATACGGCGGGACGGCTGCAGAACAAGGCCGAACTGATGAACGAGCTGGAAAAGGTCGTTCGCGTCCTCAAGAAGGTCGACGCGTCGGCGCCGCATGCGGTCCTGCTCGTGCTCGATGCGACGGTGGGACAAAATGCGCTGTCGCAGGTCGAAGCGTTTCATCGTACCGCTGGCGTCACCGGGCTTGTGATGACGAAACTCGACGGCACCGCGCGCGGCGGCATTCTGGTGGCGCTGGCGGAGAAATTCAAACTGCCGGTGCACTTCATCGGCGTCGGCGAAGGCATCGACGATCTCGCGCCGTTCACGGCGCGGGACTTTGCGAACGCGATTGCAGGAATCGAGTAATGGACAAGAAAGTACCGCATCCGCTGTTCAAGCTTGCGACCGAACTCGGTCCCTTGCTCATCTTCTTCGTCGCCAATGCCAAGTCCAACCTGTTCGTCGCCACCGGCGCATTCATGGTGGCGGTGGTGGCTGCGATGGTCGCGTCTTACATGGTGACGCGGCATGTGCCCATGATGGCGATCGTCACTGCGGTCGTGGTCGTCGTGTTCGGCGCGCTGACGCTGATCCTGCATGACGAGACCTTCATCAAGATGAAGCCGACGATCGTCTACACGCTGTTCGCCGCCATTCTCGGTGGCGGCTTGCTGTTCGGCCGCTCCTTCATCGCCATCATGTTCGACCAGATGTTCAATCTCACCCCGCACGGCTGGCGCATCCTGACCGCGCGCTGGGCGTTATGGTTCTTCGCGATGGCGGTTCTGAACGAGATCATCTGGCGCACGCAAAGCACCGACTTCTGGGTTACCTTCAAGGTCTTCGGCATGGTGCCGCTGACGATGCTGTTTGCCGTAACACAGATGCCGCTGATCAAGCGCTATCATCTGGAACCGGCTTCGCTGGAGGTCAGCGAAGCGGAAGCCGGGGATGTAAGCAAGGGCTAGGTAGCGTGTCCCGGACGCGGTGCAGCCTAGGCGATGCGAAGCATCGTCCGGCTTTACGATGCACCGCAGAGCCGGGACCCATATCTCCGCTCGAGCGTGGGCCCCGGCTCTGCAGCGCACCGCTATCGCGCTGCGCCGCGTCCGGGACACGAGATCAGCTCTTCTGCTTGGCGATGATCTTGTCCTTGATCTTGTCGTAGGTCGCCTGCGGGACGATGCTCTTCTGCACCAGCTCGTCCTTGCCCTTGTACGGGCGGCCCTTGATGATCTTCTCCGAGTAGGCCTTCCCGACGCCCGGCAGCGCATCGAGCTGCTCGGCGGTCGCCGAATTGATGTCCAGCAGCTCGGCCTTCGGCGCCGGTGCCATCTTCGACTCCGAGGCCTTTGGCGCGGGAGCCATCTTGCTGTCGGACTTGGCCGCGGGCTGCGCGGTCTGGGCCATCGACGGCGTCGCCGTCAGCATGCCCAGCGTGAGCGCGGTGGCGAGAAGAGAAGCGAGCGTGAAATGACGCATATGGGTGTCCCTCCCAAGGACGGTTTTGGTAACACCCTGAAGCTAGCTGCGAATTAGTGGCGGCGCCATGGCTGCGAAATGAACGATAGATAAAAGCGGGAGATTATTTGACCCTCATGGTGAGGAGCGCGTCTTCGCGCGTCTCGAACCATGAGGCCCGTGGCCATCCTTCGAGACGCCGCTTCGCGGCTCCTCAGGATGAGGACCGTGTTCAATTTCCCGCTTTCAGCGCCTTCTCGATTTCGACTTTCAGCACGCTATGGAGATTGGCCGGCGTCACCGGCCCGACCAGCTTGTAGCGGATGGTGCCGTCGCGGCCGACCACGAAGGTTTCGGGCACGCCATAGACGCCCCATTCGATCGAGCCGCGGCCGTTGCCGTCGACGCCGACGACGGTGAACGGATTGCCGTAGCGGCCGAGGAAGCGGCGGGCGTTATCAGGGGAATCCTTGTAGTTGATGCCGACGATCTGCAGCCGCGTGTCCTTCGCCAGCGCGGTAAACAGCGGCGCCTCGTCATGGCAGGGCACGCACCAGGATGCCCAGACATTGACGACGGAGACCTTGCCCTTGAACACGGCCGGGTCGAGCCCGGGCACAGGGTTCCCATTATGGACGAGTCCCTCCAGCGCCGGCAGCGTGGTTTGCGGCGCTGGCCGGCCGATCAGGGCGGAAGGGATCCTGGAGGGGTCACCGCCGTAAAGCCGCAACAGGAACAGTCCGGCGACCGCCAGAAAGCCGATCAGCGGCAGCGCCACCACCCAGCGCCGGCTGCGCGGTCGATCCGATGTTGCGGGCGCGCTCATCAAATGTCCGTCGCCTGACGGCCGGAGCGCCGGGTCACGCCGGAGGCCTCGAGTTCGCGCAGGCGCTCCTTCTGATGACGATAGTCGAGCGCGATCCAGCCGATCAGGATCAGCACGATCGCCGCGACCAGCGCGTAGGAGGTCACGATAAACGAGGCATAGGGGCCGAGCGACATCGTCATGCCGCCTGTTGGCTGGCTTGCATCATCTGCAAGCTGCGCACGCGGCGGCGCAGGATTTCGTTGCGCATCGCCGCCACATGCAGCGTCACGAACAGCAGCGAGAAACCGAACGCCATCACGAGCAATGGAATCAGGAACGCGTTGTCGAGCGAAGGTCCGCCCATCCGCATCACCGATGCCGGCTGATGCAGCGTGTTCCACCAGTCGACCGAGAACTTGATGATCGGCAGGTTGATCGCGCCGACCAGCGTCAGCACGGCGGCGGCCCGTGCCGCCCGCGACGGGTCCTCCACTGCACGCCATAGCGCCATCAGGCCGAGATACATCAGGAACAGGACCAGCACCGATGTGAGTCGCGCATCCCATTCCCAATAGGTGCCCCACATCGGCCGCCCCCACAGTGAACCCGTGACCAGCGCCAGAAAGGTGAACGCCGCGCCGATCGGAGCGGCGGCCTTGGCCGCGACGTCGGCGAGCGGATGCCGCCATACCAGCGTGCCCAGCGCGGCAATGCTCATAACGCCCCAGACGAACATCGAAAGCCACGCGTTCGGCACGTGGATGAACATGATCTTCACGGTGGCGCCCTGCTGGTAATCGTCGGGGGCCATCGCCGCCTGATAGAAACCGACCAGCAAAAGGATCGCGGTCGCGCCCGCAAGCCACGGCAGCACGCGCGCCGTCAGCGCGAGAAATTTCGAGGGATTGGCGAGGTCGATCAGCGTCATGGGATCCTGATAGTCGTCAGCGGCGGAGCAGGCAATGCGGCATGGTTTGTTTCGCATCCCCTCCGCCAGAGTTGATCGGTGTCAACAAGTTCAGTCCAGACCGTGCCGCAGGCTGGTCGCAGCGGCAAACGGTCCGACCACGAAACTGACCAGCGAGAGCGCGCAAAGGATCGAAAACGGAGTTCCAAACGATAGCGGGCCGGTAATGGCCGCCTGTGACGCCGCAACGCCGAAGATCAGCACCGGGATCGACAGCGGCAGCACCAGCACCGCGAGCAGGAGGCCCCCGCGATGCAATGTCACGGCGAGCGCCGCGCCGATCATGCCCGTGAACGTCAGTGCCGGCGTCCCCACCAGCAGGGTCAGCGCCACCGCCGAGGTCGCCGCGGCGTCGAGGTTGAGCAACAGCCCGAGGACGGGCGTGGCCGCGATCAGCGGCACACCGGCAGCGAGCCAATGCGCCAGCGCTTTCGCGGCACACGCGAGTTCCAGCGGCGTCCGGCCCATCACGATCAGGTCGAGCGAGCCGTCCTCATGATCGGCCGTGAACAGCCGGTCGAGCGTGAGCAGGCTGGCCAACAGCGCGCCGAGCCAGAGGATTGCGGGGCCGAGCCGGGCCAACAGTGGCAGGTCCGGTCCGATCGCGAACGGCATCAGCACCGTGACGGTGAGGAAGAACAGCACGCCGATCAGCGCGCCGCCGCCGACGCGGAGTGCGATTTTGATGTCCCGGCGAATCAGTGCGGCGAGCGCGGTCATGAGGGGCGCCCCGCTGAATGGCTGCTGGGAGCCGACGGCCATTGCCGCGCAGACGGTGCGCTCCCTCCCCCCTTGCGGGGGAGGGCGGGGGAGAGGGGTGGCCACGTAAAAGGTGTTTGGGAAAGGCGCTTGTCGTTAGAGACCCAACCGAGAGAGCACGTCGTGTGGCACCCCTCTCCCTGACCCTCCCCCGCAAGGGGGGAGGGAACGGAGAGAGTCTTGGCGTGGCGCAGGACGGCTCGCGGCAGCATCAACTGCAAAGTCACTTCCCGCCCCCCATCCGCAGTTCCCTCGCTTTGATCCCGAGCGGAGTATGTGTCGCCGCAACAATGATGCCGCCGCTGGCGAGATGCTCGCGCATCACGCCCACGAATAGTTCCTGTCCGGCGGTGTCGAGCGCCGAGGTCGGCTCGTCCAATAGCCAGAGCGGCCGCCGCACCACGAGCAGCCGCGCGATCGACAGTCGGCGCCGCTGACCAGCCGAGAGAAAGGCCGCCGGCAGATAAGTGGCGTGGCCGAGCCCCACGGCGGTGAGGCACTCTTTGACGTCGCCGGTCGCCCCACCCAGAAAATCCCGCCAGAACGACAGGTTTTCCGCAACGCTCAGCGCAGGCTTCAATGCATCGCGGTGGCCCAGATAGTGGGATTGCTCCGGCAAGGTCAGCTCCGCCTCGCCGCCTTCCAGGCCGATCGATCCGCCCCCCGGCACCAGGAGACCCGCGATCAGGCGCAGCAGCGAGGTCTTGCCCGAGCCGTTCGGGCCGACCACGGCCAGCACTTCGCCGGAAGCGGCCTCGAAATCGAGGCCCGAGAACACCTCTCGGCCGCCTCTGACACAACTGATTTGGCGTCCCGAGAGCCGCATTTTGCTTCGTCACAGCCCTCTGAAATTGATGGGTACCGCGTCAGAATTTGTGGGTACCGCATTGCTGCAGCACGTTTGTCGCTGTGGCGGCGCTTCTAGAAAGATTCTATAAGCCCGGAACTTGATGCAGCACACAATCGGCGGCTGCAAGCCAAGAAGCCAGCCTTCCGCTGACGGTGTTTAAATACCCTTGCCGGGTATAACTAGAATTTGGGATTTCCTGACATGACCTCGCTCGACAGCTTCAAATGCCGCAAGACCCTCAAGGTTGGCAGCAAGACCTATGTTTATTACAGCCTGCCCGCCGCCGAGAAGAACGGTCTGAAGGGAATTTCCAAGCTGCCTTATTCGATGAAGGTGCTGCTCGAAAACCTGCTGCGCAACGAGGACGACCGCACGGTCAAGAAGGCTGACATCGTCGCGGTTTCGAAGTGGCTCCGGAAGCGCAAGCTCGAGCACGAGGTCGCGTTCCGCCCGGCGCGCGTATTGATGCAGGATTTCACCGGCGTGCCGGCGGTGGTCGATCTCGCCGCGATGCGTAACGCGATGCAGGCGCTCGGCGGCGATGCCGAGAAGATCAACCCGCTGGTGCCGGTCGATCTCGTCATCGACCACTCCGTCATCGTCAACTTCTTCGGTGACAACAAGGCGTTCGGCAAGAACGTCGTCGAGGAATACAAGCAGAACCAGGAACGCTACGAATTCCTGAAGTGGGGCCAGAAGGCGTTCTCGAATTTCTCCGTCGTGCCGCCCGGCACCGGCATTTGCCACCAGGTCAATCTCGAATATCTCGCGCAGACGGTGTGGACCAAGAAGGAGAAGATGACGGTCGGCAAAAAGACCGGCACCTTCGAGGTCGCCTACCCGGATTCGCTTGTCGGTACCGATTCGCACACCACCATGGTCAACGGCCTCGCCGTGCTCGGCTGGGGCGTCGGCGGTATCGAGGCAGAAGCCTGCATGCTCGGCCAGCCGCTGTCGATGCTGCTGCCGGAAGTCGTCGGTTTCAAGCTCAAGGGCCAGCTCAAGGAAGGCGTAACCGCGACCGACCTGGTGCTGACCGTGACGCAGATGCTGCGCAAGCAGGGCGTGGTCGGCAAATTCGTCGAATTCTTCGGCCCCGGCCTCGACTATCTCTCGGTGGCGGACAAGGCGACGATCGGCAACATGGCGCCGGAATACGGCGCGACCTGCGGCTTCTTCCCAGTCGATGCCGCGACCATCGATTATCTCAAGACCTCGGGCCGCAAGGCCGACCGCGTCGCGCTGGTGGCGGCCTACGCCAAGGCGCAGGGCCTGTTCCGCACGGCGAAATCGGCCGATCCGGTGTTCACGGAAACCCTGACGCTTGACCTCAAGGACGTCGTGCCGTCGATGGCGGGCCCGAAACGCCCCGAAGGCCGTGTTGCACTGCCGGCGGTTTCCACTGGCTTCGCGACCGCACTTACCAGCGAGTACAAGAAGCCCGACGCGGCTGCGAGCCGCTATCCGGTCGAGGGCCGGGATTTCGATCTCGGCCATGGCGACGTGGTGATCGCCGCGATCACCTCCTGCACCAACACCTCCAACCCGAGCGTGTTGATCGGCGCAGGCCTGCTGGCGCGCAACGCCGCCGCCAAGGGGTTGACGGCCAAGCCGTGGGTGAAGACCTCGCTCGCGCCGGGCAGCCAGGTGGTTGCGGAATATCTGGCCAATTCCGGCCTGCAGAAGGATCTCGACAAGGTCGGCTTCAACCTGGTCGGCTTCGGCTGCACCACCTGCATCGGCAATTCCGGACCGCTGCCGGAGGACATTTCGAAGTCGATCAACGACAACGGCATCGTTGCTGCGGCCGTGCTGTCCGGTAACCGCAATTTTGAGGGCCGCGTCAGCCCGGACGTGCAGGCAAACTATCTGGCGTCGCCGCCGCTGGTCGTCGCCTATGCGCTGGCGGGCACGGTGACCAAGGACCTCGCGGTCGAGCCGATCGGCACCGGCAAGGACGGCAAGCCGGTGTATCTGAAGGACATCTGGCCGACCGCGAAGGAGATCAATGCTTTCATGAAGAAGTTCGTGACAGCCACGATCTTCAAGAAGCGCTACGCCGACGTGTTCAAGGGCGACACCAACTGGCGCAAGATCAAGACGGTCGAGAGCGAGACCTATCGCTGGAACATGAGCTCGACCTATGTGCAGAACCCGCCCTATTTCGAAGGCATGAAGAAGCAGCCCGATCCGATCTCAGACGTGGTCGACGCGCGGATCCTGGCGATGTTCGGCGACAAGATCACCACCGACCACATCTCGCCGGCCGGCTCGATCAAGCTGACTTCGCCGGCTGGAAAATTCCTCAGCGAGCACCAGGTCCGGCCCGCCGACTTCAACCAGTACGGCACGCGGCGCGGCAACCACGAGATCATGATGCGCGGCACCTTCGCCAACATCCGCATCAAGAACTTCATGCTGAAGGGCGCTGACGGCAATATTCCGGAGGGCGGATTAACCAAGCACTGGCCCGACGGCGAGCAGATGTCGATCTACGACGCGGCGATGAAGTATCAGCAGGAAAGCGTGCCGCTGGTGGTGTTCGCGGGCGCCGAATACGGCAATGGCTCCTCGCGCGACTGGGCCGCGAAGGGCACCCGCCTGCTCGGCGTCCGCGCCGTGATCTGCCAGAGCTTCGAGCGCATCCATCGCTCCAACCTGGTCGGCATGGGCGTGTTGCCGCTGACCTTCGAAGACGGCACGTCGTGGACATCGCTCGGCCTCAAGGGCGACGAGACGGTGACGATTCGCGGGCTCCAGGGTGATTTGAAGCCGCGCCAGACCCTGACGGCCGAGGTCGTGTCCGGCGACGGTTCGCTGCAGCGCGTGCCGCTGCTCTGTCGCATCGATACCCTCGATGAGCTCGAGTACTACCGAAACGGCGGCATTCTGCATTACGTGCTGCGCAGACTCGCGGCTTAACGCGGATTTGTGATCGGTGCCTCACTTCGAAGTGAGTAGCGAGCAAGGAGAAGGCGGCCTATGACAGGGCCGCTTTCGTGCGTCTGGGGCACGCCTTTGGGATATCAAATCATGCCCCGTACAATTACGGATGGAAAACGCTACGCCTGGTTCGCACGATGACAGCGATGATGGCCTACAACTTCATATCGCGATGGTCCGGCGCGCTCGGCGTTTGCGCGATCATCGCCATCATCCGTCCGGCTCATGCCGATCCGCGCACCGTGGTCGAATTGTTCACCTCGCAAGGCTGTTCGTCGTGCCCGCCGGCCGACCAGATCGTCGGCGAGCTCGCCCAGGATCCGTCCATCATCGCGCTGAGCATGCCGATCGACTACTGGGACTATCTTGGCTGGAAGGACACGCTGGCGGACTCGCGTTTCAGCGCGCGTCAGAAGGCCTATTCGCATGTGCGTGGCGATCGTAACCTCTACACGCCACAGATGATCGTCAACGGCTCGGCGCAGGTGATCGGCAGCGATCGCGCCGCTATCGAAAGCGCCATCAAGAATACCAGCAAGACTGAAGGCGTGATGTCGGTGCCGGTAAAGATGAAGTTGTCGGGCAAGCTGCTCAATATCTCGGTAGAGGCGAGCAAGGTGCCGACGGCGGGCCGGGGCGAAGTCTGGATCTGCTCGGTCTCGAAGGCGGTGCCGATCTCGATCGGGCGCGGTGAGAATCGCGGCCAGCAACTCACCTACTACAACGTGGTACGCAACCTCGTGAAGGTCGGCGACTGGAACGGCGGCTCGGGAAGCTGGACTATTCCGCTTGAAAATATTTCCCGCGACGGCGTGGACGCCGCGGTCGTCTACGTCCAGGACGGCAGTCGCGACAAGCCGGGCGCGATGCTCGGCGCCGCCATGACGGCGCTGCGCTAGTTCTGTTCTCGAAATTTTCTTGGATGGATGCGCTTGGGCGCCGGCGAAGCCTGTGGCGAGCAGACGCGCATCCCGCGCAGCTCGCGACCCCCAAACGAAACTCGCGGCCCCAAACGAAAAAGGACCAACTTTCGTTGGCCCAGTATCGGGATTAACTCCCTCCTGCGAACAGGCCCGATCCCGACGGCCCCGGGGGGCTGGGGGCTGAGGAATCCGGAACCGAAAGGACCGGGCCAACGCAGGATTTTCTTTTCGCAATTTAGCGGGGCGGACGGTTGGCGGAAGTAGGGCAGCAATAAGATTCCGCTAACGATCCCGTGAATCGATATTTCCTGGGATATCGGGGCATCCGCCGCAGTTTCCTTCGTATTTACACCCCCTTGCGGCGCCCCGTGGTTAGCGCGATCATGTAAATTGGATGACAGGAGGCGCTCCATGACCCTGATATCGGAGGACACCGATCCGAGCGACAGCCGCGCAGTGGCGCGCGTCGCCACTGCGAGCACGCCGCCGAATCGCATCACGTTCAATCGTCTCGAACTCAACCGTATCCTCAATCTCTATGGGCGCATGGTCGCCGACGGCGAGTGGCGCGACTATGCCATCGACTTTCTGAAAGACCGCGCGGTGTTCTCCGTATTCCGCCGCGCTTCCGAAGTTCCGATCTACCGCATCGAGAAAGATCCGCGGCTCGCGCGCAAGCAGGGCATGTACAGCGTGATCTCGGCGACCGGACTGATCCTGCGCCGCGGCCATGAACTCGAGCGCGTGCTGCTGGTGATCGACCGCAAGTTGGCGGTGGTTTAGGCGGGCCGCTGTAGGGTGGGCAAACCCTACTGCGTCATAAGTTCCTCATGGTGAGGAGCGCGAAGCGCGTCTCGAACCATGAGGCCCCGTCTGTGGCCTACATCCTTCGAGACGCCCGCTCTGCGGGCTCCTCAGGATGAGGGTTTGAACGGGTGTGACGCAGTAGAACAAAGGCGCGATCGCGCCGTGCCCACCATCCCTCCCTGGACTGCTACCCCAGTGGTGGGCACGCTTCGCTTCGCCCACCCTACAGAGCTACTTTGCATGGGGTTGTTTTCGCGATTCTGAGTGTGGGCCTGCCGGTGTACCGCGAAAGAGGCGCCACGCGTTATCCAGACTACGAAGTGGGGACCGTCGTGCTGCCTTCGCCCAGCGCACGCTGCATCATGACCGTGTCAAGCCAGCGTCCAAATTTGAAGCCGACGCTCGGATGGGTTCCGATCATCTGGAAGCCAGTCTTGGTGTGAACCCCGATCGAACCGGCATTGGCGGAATCGCCGATCACCGCGATCATCTGCCGGTAGCCGCGCGCCTCGCATTCGGCGATCAGCCGCTGCATCAACTGCAGGCCAATGCCGCGCCGGTGAGTCGATGGTTTCAGGTAAACCGAGTTCTCTACGGTGAAGCGATAGGCCGGCCGCGGCCGGTATGGCCCGGCATAGGCGTATCCGATCACCTGGCCTTCGATGGCTGCGACGAAATAGGGAAAGCCGCCATCCGACAGCGCCCTGAACCGCCGGGTCATCTCAGTGAGATCGGGTGGGATCAGCTCGAACGTCGCGGTGCCGTAGCGTACCGCGTGCTCGTAGATTTCGGTGATGGCGGGGAGGTCGGCCTCGGTGGCGGGCCGGATTTCGGGAGCGGACATGCGGGTAGAATATTTTTGTCGCGGGCAAAAGAAAAGCCCCGGCCGCGAGGCCGGGGCTTTAGCTCTTGAACCTGGTCGGCAGCGGCTAGTCGCGCTGGCCGAGGAGCTGCAGGAGCAGCGTGAACAGGTTGATGAAGTTCAGGTAGAGCGACAGTGCACCGGTAATCGCCGCGCGCTCTTCAACGTCAGCGCCTCCCGAAGCGTAGCCGTAGATGTACTCGTTCTTCAGCCGCTGGGTATCCCAGGCGGTGAGGCCCGCGAACACCAGCACGCCGACCACCGACACGATGAACTGCAGCATCGAGCTCGCCAGGAACAGGTTGACCAGGCTCGCGATGATGACGCCGATCAGGCCCATGAACAGGAACGACCCCATGCCGCTCATGTCACGCTTGGTGGTGTAGCCGTAGAGGCTCAGCGCACCGAAGGTCGCAGCGGTGATGAAGAACACCCGAACGATCGAGGTGTGCGTATACACCAGGAAGATCGACGACAGCGAAATGCCCATCAGCGCCGAGAACACCCAGAACAGCATCTGGGCGGTCGCGGGCCGCAGCCGGTTGATGCCGGCCGAGATCGCGAACACCATCGCCAGCGGCGCGAGGATGAACAGCCACTTCAGCGGGCTGACATACATCGCGTAGCCGAACTGCGTCAGGTAGGCGTTGCCGAACCTGGCGGCGGCCCCGGCCTGGTCGGTCGTCACCGCGGCCATGTAGACGCCGAGCGCCGCAAGGCCGGTGATCGCCAGGCCGATGCTCATGTAGTTGTAGATGCGCAGCATGTAGGCGCGCAGACCGGCATCGACGGCCGCGGCGTCAACGCGTCCGGCAGCCCGGCCGAAAGGAGATACGTAGTTACGGTCTAGGTCCGACATGGTCGAATTCCCGTTGGTTGCCCGGCGGAGCGCAAGGGGTTTGCGGCGCCGGTTGGATTTCTATCTCAGATGTCCCGATCTGCCGACGTTTATCTGTTTATCTAACGTCATCAACCCGGCCACTGATCTTGGCTGGTATGTGGGAAACTAACACATTCGACGCAAGCTTCCACGCGCGGCTGAATGTCGCTTCTGCCGGCTATTTCCGGGTAAAAGCAGTGTTAACCCCTGCCTTCCGCCGCTACAAATTGTCACAAATTCCGTAACACGGTGGCCGGCTTTTGGTTCAGGGCCAACAACGTTCCGGCGAGCCCCAGCCCCACCGTGACGATCAGGGCGGCTGCGACCACCCCGGCCGCGCTGCCGGCCTGCCAGATGAAGCTGAGCGTCATCAGCCTGGTTACGATCAGCCACGCGGCGATCGATCCCGCGATCACGCCGAATATGGCGGTCGCGAGGCCGATCATGAGGTACTCGAGCGCATAGGCCCCGAGCAGACGCACCCGGGTTGCGCCGAGCGTCTTCAGGATGACCGCGTCATAGACCCGGTGGCGATGGCCGGCGGCGAGCGCGCCGCCGAGCACCAGGATCGCCGAGATCAGCGTCACCGCGCTGGCGCCGCGGATGGCGAGCACGAGGTTGGTAACGACGGTGCCGACGGTCTCGAGCGCCTCGCGGACCCGGACGCTGGTCACCATCGGAAAGGCGTCCGCCACCTGCTTGATGATTCGGGCGTCGCCTGCCGGGTCGGGGTGGACCTCGGATAGGGTGGCGACATGGCTGTGCGGCGCGCCCTTGAACGCGTTGGGTGAGAACACCAGCACGAAATTGATGCCGAGCCCCTGCCAGTCGACGTTGCGCAGATTGCTGATTTTGGCCGAAATGTCGCGGCCGAGTACGTTGACGACGATCTCGTCGCCGATCTTGAGCTTCAGCCCGTCGGCGATCTTCTTCTCCAGCGAGACCAGCGGCGGCCCCTTGTAGTCCGCGCTCCACCATTCGCCTTCGACCACCTTCGAGCCTTTTGGAACTTCGCCGGTATAGGTCAGGCCGCGGTCACTCTGCAGCACCCATTCGGTATCCTGCGAAGGCTTGAGTTCGTCCGCCTTGACGCTGCGGGCGGCAACGATGCGCCCGCGCAGCATCGGCACGTCGTCGACGGTGGATTGCGGCGCGATCTGCTCGAGGAAGGCGCCGAAGCGGTCGGCGTCGGCGGTCGGAATGTCGATGAAGTAGAACGAGGGCGCGCGCTCCGGCAGGGCGGCCAGGAACTGCCGGCGCAGATTGCCGTCGATCTGGGTAATGGTGACGAGGACCGCGAGCCCAAGCCCGAGCGACATCACAACCGACGGCGTCAGTGCGCCGGGCCGGTAGATATTGGCAATCGCCAGCCGCAGCATGGTGATGCTGGACCGCGGCAGGCGCCGCGCCAGCGCCATCAGGCCGGCGGCGACGCCGCGCAACAGCGCAAACACCGCAACCGAAGCGACGACGAACACGGCGGCGACCCGCTTGTCATAGGCCAGCCCGATCGCGACCGCGACAAGGAGTATGATCACCACGGCCATCAGCGCGAGATAGCTCCAGCGCGGGCGGTGCCATTCGCGGGCGACCTCTTCGCGGAACAATGCCGCGACCGGGACATCATGGACCCGGCCGAGCGGCCATAGCCCGAAGGCGAGCGCGGTGAGCAAGCCGTAGAGGAACGACAGCGCCAGTTCGTCGGCGTGCAGGGCAGGGATCACCGGCAGCGGCAACAGCTTGCCGAACAGGCCGACGATGACAAACGGCAAGGCCGCGCCGGCGACAAGCCCGATTATCGAGCCGATCCCGGCGAGCACGATCACCTGAGTCAGGTAGATGGTGAAGACGTCGCGCCCGGTGGCGCCAAGCGCCTTGAACGAGGCGATGACGTCGCGTCGGCGATCGATATGGCTCTTGACGGCGTTGGCGACGCCGACGCCGCCGACCAGAAGGGCCGCGAGGCCAACCAGCGTCAGGAATTGGGTGAAGCGGTTGATGGTGCGTTCGAGCTGCGGCGAGGCATTGTCGCGGCTGCGGATCCACCAGCCGGCTTCCGGCAAGGCGCTCCGGGCGCTGTTGACCAACTGGGCCGCGGCGCGTTCGTCGGCCGCATTGTCCGGCAATTTTACCCGGTACATCCAGCGCACCAGGCTGCCCGGCTGCAGCAATCCGCTGGCGCGCAGGCTCTGCTCGCTGACCAGAACCCGCGGGCCCAGGCCGACATTGCCGGCGAGCTTGTCCGGCTCGGCGCCAACCACGCTGCGAATCTGGATCGTGGCATTGCCAATGCCGATGCGGTCGCCAACTTTGAGGTCGAGTCGCGCCAGCAGGGTGGAATCGACCGCCGCGCCGAACGCGCCATCGCGTTCGGCCAGCAGATCCGACATCGGCATTTGGGGATCAAGCGTCAACTGTCCGAGCATCGGATAATTGCCGTCGACCGCCTTGAGCTCGACCAGCGCCAGCTTGCCGTCGCTGGCGCGGGCCATCACCCGCAGCGCGGCCGCAACCGACACTTGGCCGCGCGCGCGTAGGAAAGCCAGTTCCTCCGGCTTGGCTTCGCGCTGGATCAGCGAGAATGCGACATCGCCGCCGAGCAATGTTCGGCCCTCGCGGGTCAGACCTTCGCTAAGGCTTGCCGCCACCGAGCCGACGCCGGCAATTGCCATGACGCCGAGCGCAATGCAGGCGATAAAGACGTAAAAGCCACGCAGGCCGCCGCGCAATTCGCGAAGCGCGTAACGCAGCGCCAGCGAGGATGCGCGGCTCTTGTAGACCGGCTCGGAAATCGCGGTCATGAGTGCCCGTCGATCCGGCCGGAGCGCAGCCGCACCACGCGGTCGCAGCGCTGCGCCAGCGAGCTGTCGTGCGTCACCAGCACCAGCGTCATGCCGCGCTCGGCATGTTTGGTGAAGAGCATGTCGACGATCTGCTTGCCGGTGGTTTCATCGAGATTGCCGGTCGGCTCGTCCGCGACGAGAATGGCGGGATCAGGCGCCAGGGCGCGAGCCAGCGCTACGCGCTGCTGTTCGCCACCGGACAATTGGGTCGGGTAATGATGCAGGCGCTCGCCGAGGCCGACCGACGCCAGTTCCTTCGCCGCGCGCTCCGCCGCGTCGGGACTACCGGCAAGCTCCAGCGGCACGGCTACGTTTTCCAGCGCCGTCATGGTCGGGATCAGATGAAACGACTGGAATACGATGCCGACCTGGCGGCCGCGGAAGCGGGCGAGGGCGTCCTCGTCGAGGGCATTGAACGGGGTGCCGTTGACCACCACCTCTCCGCTGTCAGGACGTTCCAACCCCGCCATCACCATCAGCAAGGTCGATTTGCCCGAACCTGACGGCCCGATCAGGCCGATCGCCTCGCCGGATGCCACACGAAGGCTGATATCTTTCAGGATATGAACGCGGGCGGCGCCTGTGCCGAGCGAGAGGTTGACGTTGGAGATGGAAATGGTGTCCGGCCCGACGCCGGTCAGTGAAGAGGGTTCGATGAGACTGTCCATGGCTCGGTCATATGGCACTTCCACCGCTCGGGTCGAGGGCTTGAAACGGATGTTTGCGCACATACGCGTGTTGATTGTGGCTTTGATGACGGCCGGGCCGGTTTTGGCTCAGACTCAAGCCCCGGCCACGGCGCCCGCCAAACCGGTCAAAATGGTCGTCCTCGGTGATTCCTTGAGCGCTGGCCTCGGCCTGTCTGCGCCGGCGGCGTTCCCCGCCCGCCTGCAAAAAGCGTTAAGCGACAAGGGGATAAAGGTCGATATGGTCAACGCGGGGGTGTCCGGCGATACCACGTCCGGCGGCCGCGACCGGCTGGACTGGTCGATCCCGGAGGGAACCGAGGCGGTGATTCTCGAGCTCGGCGCCAACGATGCGCTCCGCGGGATCGATCCCGCCGTCACCCGTGCGGCGCTGAGCGACATCCTGACCCGGCTGAAGGCACGCAAGATCGCGGTTCTGTTGTGCGGGATGCTGGCGCCGCCCAATTACGGCAGCGAATATGCGGCGCGCTTCAACGCCATCTATCCGGAGCTGTCCAAATCGTTCGGGGTGCCGCTCTACCCATTTTTCCTGGAGGGGGTTGCGAGTGAGGCCAAGCTCAACCAGGCCGACGGAATTCATCCGACCGCCGAGGGTGTCGATATCATCGTGAAGAATATTCTGCCCATGGTAGAGGCATTTATCGGCACGATCTCCGGGCAGCGGAGTTGAAAAAGCAGCAACGAATGAGGTTACCCCAAGGTTTTCCCGTAGCATTGCGGAGTGCTCGCCCCGCGCGCTTCGCAGAGTCACATAAGTCGGATAGAAAATAACTATCGGTGATTCGTCACCGGGCGCTGTTACAGGACATGGTCCTTTTCAAGGTCATGCCCAAGCATCGGGAGTCATGCGATGCCGCGTTTGTTTGCTGGACTGGAAATTCCGGCCGAGATCGGCCAGAGCCTTTCCAATTTGCGTGGCGGCCTTCCCGGCGCACGCTGGATCGATCCCGAAAATTATCACGTCACCTTGCGCTTCATCGGCGACATCGACGGCATGTCGGCGAATGAAATCGCCTCGATGCTGTTTCGGGTCAACCGCAAGCCGTTCGAGGTCAAGGTGCAGGGCCTGCAGAGCTTTGGCGGCAAGAAACCGCGCGCAGTGGTCGCCTCCGTCGAGCCGAGTCGACCGCTGATCGAGCTGCAGGCCGAACTCGAACGGCTGATGCAGCGGCTCGGGCTCGATCCGGAGGGGCGCAAATTCATTCCCCATGTGACGCTGGCGCGGCTGCATGACGCTTCCAGCCAGGACGTTGCCGATTATCTCTCGGTGCGCGGCTATTTCCCGAGCCGCACGTTCTGGGCTTCGCGCTTCGTGCTGTTCTCGTCCCGCGCGTCCACCGGCGGCGGGCCTTATGTGGTCGAGGATTCCTATGCGCTGAGCGCGTAGAGCTAGGCTCTTGCCGCGCCTCCGCTGTCATCATCCGCGAAAGCGGATGATCCAGTATACCAGAGACATCTCGGATCAAACCGAGGAGCCGCGGCGTACTGGATACCCGCCTTCGCGGGTATGACAGATTGTGTTACCTCCAGACCTAATTAGCGGCTTGCAATTTCCGCACGCTTGAGGCCGAAAGGGGCCATGCTGTCGACTGACCCCACCTCGTTCCGCGCACAGTATCAGGCCCTGGTTTCCTCCGGCGCGATCGAGGCCGATCCCGCGCAGGCGGATGCTGCCGAGGCGTTTGCCGCACTTGAGGAGCGGCTGTCGAGCTACAAGCCGGCGCGCAAGTTGAGCCTGCTCGGCCGGTTGTTCGGCGACAAAAGCGAGCCGCCGCCGCGCGGGCTTTACATTCACGGCGAGGTCGGCCGCGGCAAGACCATGCTGATGGACCTGTTCTTTCAGTACAGCCCGGTCCAGCGCAAGCGCCGCGCCCATTTCCACGAATTCATGGCCGAGGCGCATGAGAAGATCTACGCCTACCGCCAGAACATCGCGCGCGGTGAAATCGAAGATAGCGACGTGATCGAGCTCACGGCCAACGCGATCTTCGACGAGGCGTGGCTGCTGTGCTTCGACGAATTCCACGTCACCGACATCGCCGATGCCATGATCCTGGGCCGGCTGTTCTCAAAACTGTTCGAACTCGGCACCGTCGTGGTCGCGACGTCGAACGTCGCCCCCGAGGACCTCTACAAGGGTGGGCTCAACCGCGCGCTGTTCCTGCCGTTCATTTCGCAGATCGAAGACCGCATGGATGTGCTGCGGCTCGATGCCCGCACCGATTTCCGGCTGGAAAAACTGACCGGCGTGAAGATGTGGCTGGTGCCGCCGGATGATGAAGCTGGCGCCGCGCTCGACCGCGCCTGGGGCAAGATGACCGGCAACGCGCCGTGCAAGCCGCGCGACATTGCGATCAAGGGCCGCGTCCTGCGCGTGCCCTGTTCGGCGCACGGCGTGGCGCGATTTTCCTTTGCCGATATCTGCGAAAAGCCGTTGGCCGCGTCGGACTATCTGCGGCTGGCGCACGACTATCACACCATCCTGATCGATCGCATTCCAGTGATGGATTACGCCGAGCGCAACGCCGCCAAGCGCTTTATCTCGCTGATCGACACGCTCTACGATAATGCCGTGAAGCTGATGGCCTCGGCCGAGGCCGATCCGGTGTCGCTGTATGTCGCTGCCGAGGGCGTTGAAGCCAACGAGTTCAAGCGGACCGCGTCGCGTCTGATCGAAATGAGCTCTGAGTCCTACCTCGCGCTGCCGCACGGACGGAAGGATTCCGCGGCCAGCGGATCGAGCACGGGGCTGGTGGAGACGTAGTCTCTTCCGTCATTGGTCTTTCCCCGTCATTGCGAGGAGCCAACGGGTCGCGCGAATGCGCGCCCGATGACAGGCTCCGCGACGAAGCAATCCATCTATCCCCGAGTGGAGAGGTGGATTGCTTCGCTTCGCTCGCAATGACGGGGATGACGGTCGTGGCATACCTGATCGAAATCCAGGCGCGGCCTTAGAATCGGGCATGCCCCGGCTTGAACCGGCCATTCGAAAGGGATAACCAGCCATCCGACTGATTATCCACCCCTCACTCTTCGTCTCAGAAGGACAAATTTCCCATGGCGCGCGACAAGATTGCTTTGATTGGCTCCGGTCAGATCGGCGGAACGCTGGCTCACCTCGTCGGCCTGAAGGAGCTTGGCGACGTCGTGATGTTCGACATCGCCGAGGGCGTCCCCCAGGGTAAAGCGCTCGATATCGCGCAATCTTCGCCGGTCGACGGTTTCGACGCTCATCTCACAGGCGCCAATTCCTATGAGGCGCTCGATGGCGCCAAGGTCTGCATCGTCACCGCCGGTGTGCCGCGCAAGCCCGGCATGAGCCGCGACGATCTCCTGAGCATCAATCTCAAGGTCATGGAGCAGGTCGGCGCCGGCATCAAGAAGTATGCGCCCGATGCGTTCGTCATCTGCATCACCAACCCGCTGGATGCGATGGTATGGGCGCTGCAGAAGGCTTCCGGTCTGCCGCACAAGAAGGTGGTCGGCATGGCTGGTGTGCTCGACTCCGCGCGGTTCCGCTATTTCCTGGCCGACGAATTCCACGTCTCGGTCGAGGACGTTACCGCTTTCGTGCTCGGCGGCCATGGCGACACCATGGTGCCGCTGACGCGCTACTCCACGGTCGCTGGCATTCCGCTGCCTGACCTCGTCAAGATGGGCTGGACCTCGCAGACGCGCATCGACGAGATCGTCGACCGCACCCGCAACGGCGGCGCCGAGATCGTCAATCTCCTGAAAACCGGTTCGGCGTTCTACGCGCCGGCCGCTTCGGCAATCGCGATGGCCGAGAGCTATCTGAAGGACAAGAAGCGCGTGCTGCCCTGCGCCGCCTATCTCAACGGCGAGTACAGCGTGAAGGACATGTATGTCGGCGTCCCCGTCGTGATCGGCTCGAAGGGCGTCGAGCGCATCGTCGAGATCGAGCTGGCCGGCAAGGATCGCGAAGCCTTCGACAAGTCGGTCGGCGCGGTTCAGGGACTGGTCGATGCCTGCAAGAAGATCGCGCCCGACCTGCTCGGTCGTTGATTTTACTCGGCTTTCGCCCCTTGCCGGGGCGAAAGCTTTTTCAGGGTTGCAGTTATCTTGGTATATGGTATGCCAACTACCAATGCCGGTGAACTGTAGAACTCGCCGCTAGGGATTTTGGGGAGCGTCCAAATGAATATCCACGAATACCAGGCCAAGGCTCTGCTGCATGAATTCGGCGTGCCGATTTCGCGTGGCGTGCCTGTCTTGAAGGCCTCGGATTCGGAAGCCGCCGCCAAACAGCTTCCCGGCCCGATTTGGGTGGTGAAGAGCCAGATCCATGCCGGCGGCCGCGGCAAGGGCAAATTCAAGGAAGCTTCCGCCGGCGACAAGGGCGGCGTCCGCATCGCGAAATCAGTCGCCGAGGTCAACGAATTCGCCAAGCAGATGCTGGGGGCGACGCTGGTCACGGTGCAGACCGGCCCGCAGGGCAAGCAGGTCAATCGCCTCTACATCGAGGAAGGCTCCGACATCGACAAGGAGTTCTATCTCTCAATCCTGGTCGATCGTGAAACTTCTAAAGTCGCGTTCGTGGTCTCGACCGAAGGCGGCGTCAATATCGAGGACGTCGCCCACAACACGCCTGAGAAGATCGTGACCTTCTCCGTCGATCCGGCAACCGGCATCATGGCTCATCACGGCCGCACGGTCGCGAAAGCCCTGAAGCTCACCGGCGATCTCGCCAAGCAGGCGGAGAAGCTGGTGACGCAGCTCTACACGGCCTTCGTTGCCAAGGACATGGCGATGCTGGAGATCAATCCGCTCGTCGTCACCAAGCAGGGCGAACTGCGCGTGCTCGATGCCAAGGTGTCGTTCGATGACAACGCGCTGTTCCGCCATCCCGAAGTGGCGGTGGCGTTGCGCGATTTGACCGAGGAAGACGCCAAGGAAGTCGAGGCGTCGAAGTACGATCTCAACTACGTCACGCTCGACGGCACCATCGGCTGCATGGTCAACGGCGCCGGCCTTGCCATGGCGACCATGGACATCATCAAGCTCTACGGCATGGAGCCCGCCAACTTCCTCGACGTCGGCGGCGGCGCCAGCAAGGAAAAGGTCGCGGCGGCGTTCAAGATCATCACCGCGGACCCGAACGTGAAGGGCATCCTGGTCAATATCTTCGGCGGCATCATGAAATGCGATATCATCGCCGAAGGCGTGGTCGCCGCGGTGAAGGAAGTCGGCCTGAAAGTGCCGCTGGTGGTGCGGCTCGAAGGCACCAATGTCGACGCTGGCAAGCAGATCATCCGCGAATCCGGCCTCAACGTGGTGCCGGCCGACAATCTCGACGATGCCGCACAGAAAATCGTGAAAGCCGTCAAGGGAGGCTAGCGATGCCTGACCGTCTCGCCGCTCCGACACCGCTGGAAGAACACCGCAAGCTCGCGGTTTTTGCGGGCGAGTGGGCCGGCGAGGAAATGGTCTACCCGTCGCGCTGGACCGCGGGCGGTCCGGCGACCTCGCATGTGGTCGCGCGGATGGATCTCAACGGCTTCTACCTGATCCAGGATGCCCGCCAGATGCGCGACGGCAAGGAGACTTTCGCCACCCACGGCGTGTTCACCTATGACCGTGACGACCGGACCTACAAATTATTCTGGCACGATTCGCTCGGCTACTATTCGCCGGCACCTGCCTCCGGCACCTGGGTCGGCAACAAGCTGACCTTGGTGCGCGGCTCGCTGCGCGGCAATGCGCGCCACGTATATGAAGTCCTCGATGACAGCAACTACACCATGAAGATCCAGTTCTCGCCTGATGCCGAAGGATGGGCCGACGTGCTCACCGGGTCGTACCGGCGCATTCATTAACCCCTCGTTCACGGTCACCGAAGAAAGCGTTCGCAACCATGTCCGTTCTGATCGACAGCAACACCAAAGTCATCTGCCAGGGTTTTACGGGCAAGAACGGCACGTTCCATTCGGAAGCCGCGATCGCTTACGGCACCAAGATGGTCGGCGGCACCTCGCCGGGCAAAGGCGGCTCGACCCATCTCGGCTTGCCCGTCTTCGACACCGTTCGTGAGGCGCGTGAGAAGACCGGCGCTGACGCCAGCGTGATCTATGTCCCGCCGCCGGGTGCGGCAGACGCGATCTGCGAAGCGATCGACGCGGAAATTCCGCTGATCGTCTGCATCACCGAGGGCATTCCGGTGCTCGACATGGTGCGCGTCAAGCGTTCGCTGTCGGGATCGAAGTCGCGGCTGATCGGGCCGAACTGCCCGGGCGTGATGACCGCGGGCGAATGCAAGATCGGCATCATGCCGGCCAACATCTTCAAGCCGGGCAGCGTCGGGATCGTTTCCCGATCCGGCACGTTGACCTATGAGGCCGTGTTCCAGACCACCCAGGAGGGCCTCGGCCAGACCACCGCGGTCGGCATCGGCGGCGACCCGGTCAAAGGGACCGAATTCATCGACGTGCTGGAGATGTTCCTCAAGGACGAGAAAACCACCTCGATCATCATGATCGGTGAAATCGGCGGCTCGGCCGAGGAAGACGCCGCCCAGTTCATCAAGGACGAGGCCAAGCGCGGCCGGAAAAAGCCGATGGTTGGCTTCATCGCTGGCGTCACCGCCCCTCCCGGCCGCCGCATGGGCCATGCCGGCGCCATCATTTCCGGCGGCAAGGGCGACGCCGGATCCAAGACGGCGGCCATGGAAGCGGCCGGAATTACGGTATCTCCGTCGCCGGCACGGCTTGGACATACCCTTGCCGAAAAATTGAAGTCTTAATTCAGTCCTTGGTCCTTTTAGGCGGGAATATCCGTCTTAAATAGGGTAAAGCTTCTTACCGAGCTGGTTCGGGCCTCCCGGACCGGCTACAGCGCCGTTTTCCACGCGCAAAGCGAAACTCACCAGGACGCCATCATGTCTCGCCAGGACGCGAACGCAGCATTTGCCCTTTCCTCATTTTTGCAAGGCACCAACGCCACCTATATCGACGAGCTCTACGCCCGCTACGAGCAGGACCCCGGCTCGGTCGACAGCGACTGGCAGGAATTCTTCAAGAGCCTGAAAGACACCCCGGCCGACGTCCAGAAGAACGCCGAGGGTCCGTCCTGGGGCCGCGACAACTGGCCGATCACGCCGCAGGACGAACTGACCTCGGCGCTGGACGGTAACTGGGTCACCGTCGAGAAGGCCGTCGGTGCCAAGCTGGCCGCCAAGGCGCAGGCCAGGGGCGCCGAACTATCCCCTGCTGACGTCAACCAGGCGACGCGCGATTCGGTTCGCGCCCTGATGCTGATCCGCGCCTACCGCATGCGCGGTCATTTCCACGCCAAGCTCGATCCGCTCGGCATCGAGGCGCCGCGTGATCGCGAGGAGCTTGATCCGCGGACCTATGGCTTCACCGAGGCCGATTTCGACCGCAAGATCTTCCTCGACCATGTGCTCGGCCTCGAATACGGCACCTTGCGCGAGATCGTCGCGATCTGTGAACGCACCTACTGCCAGACGCTCGGCGTCGAGTTCATGCACATCAGCAACGCGGCGCAGAAGGCCTGGATCCAGGAACGCATCGAGGGTCCGGACAAGGAAATCAGTTTTACGCGAGAGGGACGCCGCGCGATCCTGAACAAGCTGGTCGAGGCCGAGGGTTTTGAAAAGTTCTGCGATCTCAAGTTTACGGGCACCAAGCGCTTCGGCCTCGACGGCGCTGAATCGCTGATCCCCGCGCTGGAGCAGATCATCAAGCGCGGCGGCAATCTCGGCGTGAAGGAAATCGTTTTGGGCATGCCGCATCGCGGCCGGCTCAATGTGCTGACCCAAGTGATGGGTAAGCCGCATCGCGCGCTGTTTCACGAATTCAAGGGCGGCTCCGCCAATCCGGACGCGGTCGAAGGCTCTGGCGACGTCAAGTACCATCTGGGCGCGTCGTCCGACCGCGAATTCGACGGCAACAAGATCCATCTGTCGCTGACCGCCAACCCGTCGCATCTGGAAATCGTCGATCCCGTGGTGCTCGGCAAGGTGCGCGCCAAGCAGGACCAGCATGGCGATCCGCCGGACATGCGCATTTCCGTGCTGCCGATGCTGATGCATGGCGACGCGGCGTTCGCCGGCCAGGGCGTGGTGGCGGAATGCTTCAGCCTGTCCGACCTGAAGGGCTACCGCACCGGCGGCTCGCTGCATTTCATCGTCAACAACCAGATCGGTTTCACCACCTATCCGCGCTATTCGCGCTCCTCGCCCTATCCGTCCGACGTGGCGAAGATGATCGACGCGCCGATCTTTCATGTGAACGGCGACGATCCGGAAGCGGTGGTGTTCGCCGCCAAGGTCGCGATCGAGTTCCGGCAGAAATTCCACAAGCCGGTCGTGATCGACATGTTTTGCTATCGCCGCCACGGCCACAACGAGGGCGACGAGCCGGCGTTCACCCAGCCCGTGATGTACAAGCGGATCGGCTCGCATCCGTCCACGCTGGAAATCTACGCCAAGCGATTGATCGCCGACGGCGTGATGACCGAGGGCGAGGTCGATAAGACCAAGGCCGACTGGCGCGCTCGGCTCGATGCCGAGCTTGAGGCGGGCTCCGGCTACAAGCCCAACAAGGCCGACTGGCTCGACGGCAAATGGGCCGGCTTCAAATCCGCCGACCAGGAAGAAGATGCCCGCCGCGGCGTCACCGGCGTCGATGTCGGCATCCTCAAGGATATCGGGCGCAAGATCACCAAGGTGCCGGACGGTTTCCGGGTTCACCGCACGATCCAGCGTTTCCTGGAAAACCGCGCCAAGGCCATCGACAACGGTGTCGGCATCGACTGGGCGACCGGCGAAGCGCTGGCATTCTGCACGCTGATGCAGGAAGGCCACCACGTCCGGCTATCCGGCCAGGATTCCGAACGCGGCACCTTCTCGCAGCGCCATTCGGTGCTGATCGACCAGGAAGACGAGAGCCGCTACACGCCGTTCAATCACCTTGGCCACGATCAGGGCCACTACGAGGTCATCAACTCGCTGCTGTCCGAAGAGGCGGTGCTCGGCTTCGAGTACGGTTATTCGCTGGCCGAGCCGAAGGCGCTGGCGATGTGGGAAGCCCAGTTCGGCGACTTCGCCAACGGTGCGCAGGTGCTGTTCGACCAGTTCATCTCATCTGGCGAACGCAAATGGCTGCGCATGTCCGGTCTCGTCTGCCTGCTGCCACATGGCTATGAAGGGCAGGGACCGGAGCACTCCTCGGCGCGGCTCGAGCGTTTCCTGCAGATGTGCGCCGAAGACAACATGCAGGTGGTGTATCCGACCACGCCGGCGAATTACTTCCACGTGCTACGGCGCCAGTTACATCGCGAGATCCGCAAGCCGCTGATCGTGATGACGCCGAAGTCGCTGTTGCGCCACAAGCGCGCGGTTTCGCGGCTCGACGAACTCGGCAAGGACACGACCTTCCATCGCATTCTCTACGATGACGCGCAGATGCTGTCCGACGAGAAGATCAAGCTGGTGCCGGACGACAAGATCCGCCGCGTCGTGCTGTGCTCGGGCAAGGTCTATTACGATCTCTACGAGGAGCGCGAGAAGCGCGGCATCGACGACATCTACCTCCTGCGCGTCGAGCAGCTTTATCCGGTGCCGCTGAAGGCGTTGGTGCACGAGCTCGGCCGCTTCAAGAATGCCGAAGTGATCTGGTGCCAGGAAGAGCCGCGCAACATGGGTTCATGGCACTTCATCGAGCCCTATCTGGAATGGGTGCTGAACCAGATCCACGCGCCGAACCGGCGTCCGCGTTACGCCGGCCGTGCCGCCTCGGCGGCAACCGCCACCGGTTTGATGTCGAAGCATCTGGCGCAGCTCAAGGCCATGCTGGATGAGGCGCTGAACTAGCCTTCTTATCCTGTGTCATGCCCCGCGAAGGCGGGGCATCCAGTACCCGATGGCGCTCGAATTCGACTACGACCGTCCCGGCGTACTGGATCGCCCGCCTGCGCGGGCGATGACCACTTTGGAATTACATGACGCTTAAGGTTACTGAGGAAACCATACCATGACTGAAATTCGTGTTCCGACGCTCGGCGAGTCCGTGACGGAAGCCACCATCGGCCGCTGGTTCAAGAAGGCCGGTGACGCGGTGGCGGTGGATGAGCCGTTGGTCGAGCTCGAGACCGACAAGGTCACCATCGAAGTGCCGGCGCCATCCGCCGGCGTGCTCGGCGAGATCGCGGCCAAGGACGGCGAGACCGTCGCCGTCGGCGCGCTGCTCGGACAGATCAATGAAGGTGCCGCCGGCGCCGCCAAGCCGGCCGCGCCCGCCAAGGCCGCTGCCCCGGCTGCAGCGGCTGCAGCGCCCGCCGCCGCGCCTGCTGCGGCTCCGAAGGCTGCGGCAGTCGATGCGCCGCTGGCGCCGTCGGTCCGCAAACTCTCCGCCGAGAGCGGCATTGATGCCGCGACCGTGCCCGGCTCGGGCAAGGACGGCCGCGTCACCAAGGGCGACATGCTGGCCGCGATCGAGAAGGCGGCGTCGGCGCCGACCCCGGTCAATCAGCCGGCCGCGTCCGTGCAGGTGCGTGCGCCGTCGCCGGCCGACGATGCGGCACGCGAGGAGCGCGTGAAGATGACGCGGCTGCGCCAGACCATCGCGCGGCGGCTCAAGGACGTGCAGAACACGGCCGCGATGCTCACGACCTTCAACGAGGTCGACATGAGCCACATCATGGCGATGCGCGCGCAGTACAAGGACGTGTTCGAGAAGAAGCATGGCTCGAAGCTCGGCTTCATGGGCTTCTTCACCAAGGCGGTCGTGCAGGCGCTGAAGGACATTCCGGCCGTCAACGCCGAGATCGACGGCACCGATTTGATCTACAAGAACTATTACCACATCGGCGTCGCCGTCGGCACCGACAAGGGCCTTGTCGTGCCCGTGGTGCGCGACTGCGACCACAGGTCGATCTCCGACATCGAAAAGTCGATCGCTGATTTCGGCCGCCGCGCGCGCGACGGCCAGCTCAAGATCGACGAGATGCAGGGCGGCACCTTCACCATTACCAATGGCGGCATCTACGGTTCGCTGATGTCGACGCCGATCCTTAACGCCCCGCAATCCGGCATCTTGGGCATGCACAAGATCCAGGAGCGGCCGATGGTGGTCGGCGGCAAGATCGAGGTCCGCCCGATGATGTATCTGGCGCTGTCCTACGATCACCGCGTGATCGACGGCAAGGAAGCCGTGACGTTCCTGGTGCGCGTCAAGGAGAGCCTGGAAGACCCGGCGCGGCTCGTGCTGGATCTCTGACACAACATGCTTGCCGGCGTCGGCACTCACGCCTGCGTCGCAAGCCGTGGATCGATGCACGTTGATTTGTGGGGCCTGATGTGACGGACAAGGTTGTTGTGATCACCGGCGGCAGCCGCGGCATCGGCCGTGCTGCCGCCATCGCCGCCGCCGCGCGCGGTTTTCGCGTTGTGGTCGGCTACGCCAGCAATGAAGCCGCGGCCAAGGACGTCGTCGCGCTGATCGAGCGCAAGAACGGCAAGGCGATCGCCGTGAAATGCGACGTCGGCAGCGAGGCGGACATTCTCGCGCTGTTCAAGGCCGCCGACGCATTCGGAACGCTTGGTGCGCTCGTCAACAATGCCGGAATTGTTGGTCCGTCGATACGAGTCGAGGACATGTCGGCCGAGCGCATTCAGCGCATGATGGCGGTCAACGTCACCGGCAGCATTTTATGCGCGCGCGAAGCCGTGAAGCGGATGTCGACCCGCAACGGCGGCGCGGGCGGCGTCATCGTCAATCTTTCCTCGGTCGCGGCGAAACTCGGCTCGCCCAATACGTATGTCGATTATGCGGCGTCCAAGGGCGCAGTGGATTCCTTCACCATTGGCCTTGGCTATGAGGTTGCCGGCGAGGGCATTCGCGTCGCCGCGATCCGGCCTGGACTGATCGATACGGATATTCACGCGTCCGGCGGCGAGCCCGATCGCGCGCATCGGCTCGCGCATATGGTGCCGATGAAGCGCGTCGGCACTGCGGAAGAAATCGCCAATGCCATCGTCTGGCTGATCTCGGACGAGGCGTCCTACGTCACCAGCGCCATCCTTGATGTATCGGGCGGCCGGTAATACCTGACACCTTTCTTAAGCTAACAGGACTTCATCATGGCTTCCTACGATCTCGTCGTCATCGGCACTGGCCCGGGCGGATATGTCTGCGCGGTGCGCGCGGCGCAACTCGGCATGAAGGTGGCCGTCGTCGAGAAGAATCCAACGCTGGGCGGCACCTGCCTCAATGTCGGCTGCATGCCGTCGAAGGCGTTGCTGCATGCCTCCGAAATGTTCGAGGAGGCCGCGCATTCCTTTGCCAAGATGGGCGTCAGCATTTCCGCGCCAAAGCTCGATCTGCCGGCGATGATGAATTTCAAGCAGCAGGGCATCGACGGCAACGTCAAGGGCGTCGAGTTCCTGATGAAGAAGAACAAGATCGACGTCCTCTACGGCGCCGGCAAGATTCTCGGCGCCGGCAAGGTTGAAGTCAGCGCTAACGGCAAGTCGCAGACGGTCGAGACCAAGAACATCGTCATCGCCACCGGCTCCGACATCGCGCGGCTGAAGGGCATCGAGATCGACGAGAAGCGCATCGTGTCGTCGACCGGCGCGCTGTCGCTCGAGAAGGTGCCGGAGAGGCTTCTGATCATCGGCGCAGGCGTGATCGGGCTGGAGCTCGGCTCGGTCTGGAAACGGCTTGGTGCTGAGGTCATGGTCGTCGAATTCCTCGATCGCATTCTGCCCGGCATGGATGGGGAAGTCGGCAAGCAATTCCAGCGCATCCTCGAAAAGCAGGGCTTTGTGTTCAAGCTCGGCGCCAAGGTGACGGCGGTCGACGCGTCCGGCAAGACGTTGAAGGCAACGGTGGAGCCGGCGGCTGGCGGCACAGCGGAGACGATCGAGACTGACGTGGTGCTGGTCTGCATCGGCCGCGTGCCCTACACCGACGGGCTCGGCTGCAAGGAAGCCGGCATTGCACTCGATAACCGCGGCCGTGTGCAGATCGACGCGCATTTCGCTACCAGCCTGAAAGGCGTCTATGCGATCGGCGACGTGGTGGCGGGGCCGATGCTCGCGCACAAGGCCGAGGACGAAGGCGTCGCCTGCGCCGAAATCATCGCAGGGCAGGCGGGCCACGTGAACTACGATGTCATCCCTGGCGTCGTCTATACCACCCCGGAAGTGTCGTCGGTCGGCAAGACCGAGGAAGAGCTGAAGCAGGCCGGCGTCGCCTACACCTCAGGCAAATTCCCGTTCACCGCCAACGGCCGCTCCAAGGTCAACCAGACCACTGACGGCTTTGTGAAGGTCCTCGCAGATGCGAAGACCGATCGCGTGCTTGGCGTACACATTGTCGGCCGCGAAGCCGGCGAAATGATCCAGGAGGCCGCGGTTCTCATGGAGTTTGGCGGTTCTGCCGAGGATCTGGCGCGGACTTGTCATGCGCATCCGACCCGCTCGGAAGCGATCAAGGAAGCCGCGCTTGCGGTCGGCAAACGCGCCATTCATATGTGATCGACGCCCGGTACATGCTGGGTAAGAGCGATAAACCCTCATGGTGAGGAGCGCGAAGCGCGTCTCGAACCATGAGGCCCCGTCCGTGGCCTACATCCTTCGAGACGCCCTGCGGGCTCCTCAGGATGAGGGGGCACAGTAGAACTATCCCATTCCCGAAAACACCATGCTTTGAACATAGAGATCGAGCGGAGCGACCAATCAAGGACGTCATTTCGCTCTAGAGATCACGATCGATGATGCGCCGCCTGTTACAGCCGTTCTGGGTCCTGCTTGCGGTCATCTTCCTGATCGAAGCATGGCTGTGGGATCATCTCGAGCCGATCGTCGAGCGCATCGTTGCGCTGATTCCGCTTCGCGCCTTCAAGCGATGGCTGTCCGATCGGGTCGATGCGCTGTCGCCGGCGATGACGCTGATCGTCTTTGCCGTGCCGGTGATTCTGCTGTTTCCGCTCAAGCTGGTCGGCTTGTGGCTGCTGGCGAATGAATATTGGGTGAGCGCCGCCATCGTCATCGTATCAGGCAAATTCCTCGGCGTCGGCGTCACCGCGTTCATCTTCGACGTGACGCGGCCGAAGCTGCTGCAAATGGCGTGGTTCAAGAACATCTATGAATTCATCATGGCGATGCGCGCCAAGGCGGCCGCCCTGGTCGATCCAATCAAGCAGCGCATCCGGGAAATCTTGCGCGGCGACGGCAATAGCTGGTCATCGCGCATGCTGCGCACGATCGCGCGCTTCCGCAAGAGCATACACGAAGCGCGGTAGGGCCTTTCAATGCAAATGCAGCAGGTGCGGCGCGTAGAGGCCAAGCGCAGTAATTCCAATGCCTGCGATCGCCAATATGCCTGACACCCAGGCCAGCACGATCATGCCGGTGATGATGGTGGCGGACGCCAGCACGATGCCGATCTGGAAGGCGGCCGAGGCGATTTCGTAGTGGTGATACTTTGCCGTCGCGAGGTCGCGCTCGTGCTCGGCATGCTTGGCGCGTGCGGCGAGTTGTTCCGAACCCTCCCCGGTTTCCGGCTCCGAACGGTAACGCGCCGCGGTCTTGTTCCAGTCGTCGATCTGCTTCTGCAAGGCCGCTTTCGCAGCATCGTCGCCGATGGTGCCCAGGCTGAGCTTGGCGTGCTCCGCCGTGGCCTGAACCGTGGTGCGGCGAATGCTCTTGGCCTGGAAGAATGCCCAGAGATTCGAAGCCTCGACATTCTTGCTGATGGCTTCGGTCTGTGCGCCCTTGCCGAGCGTTTCCGACAGCGCCAGAAACAGGGCGATTACCGCGATCAGCAGCGCGATCTTCTTGTTCGAGCCCGAAGCGTGCTCGGCATGCTCCGCATGCTCCATGCTTTCATGTGCGCCCATTTATTCCCCTCCTGTCGGTTGGCGCGCGCACGATTGCCGGAACCGCAACATGAGCGCAAGAGGCAAGCTAAGAGGCCATCGATGTGACGGGAGTATGTCGGCGCCGAGCGCTGAAACTCATCGGCGCGGATGCGCGGTGCGGTACACTTCCAGGAGCCGCTCGCTGTCAATCCCGGTGTAGATCTGCGTGGTCGAGAGCGAGGCGTGGCCGAGCAACTCCTGGATCGCGCGCAGATCGCCGCCGCGGCTGAGCAGATGGGTGGCAAAGGAATGCCGCAGCGCGTGCGGGGTGGCGCTGTCGGGCAGGCCGAGTGCGCCGCGCAGCCGCTCCATGGTGAGCTGGATGATCCGTGGGGAAAGCGGCCCGCCGCGCGCGCCGACGAAGATCGGGCCGGCCGGTGGCAATGAATGCGGACACATCGCAACGTAATCGGCAATCAGCGCCAGCACGTTTTGCAGCACCGGCACCATGCGGGTCTTGTTGCCCTTGCCGGTGACGATAATGACGTCGCCTTCGCCGGGCCTTGGCACGTCCTGGCGCTTCAGTCCCAGCGCTTCGGAAATGCGCAGGCCTGATCCATAAAGCAGCGCCATCACCGCGGCGTCGCGCGCCAGAATCCAGGGATCACGTTCCTCGCCGGCGCGCTCGTCGGCATCGGCAAAGCGCTTGGCGGCGGCCATCTGGATCGGCTTCGGCAGGCTTTTTGCAATTTTGGGCGCGCGGATCGCGGACAGAGCTCCGACCTTACCTTTGCCCTCCCGTTCGAGGTAGCGGCCGAACGAACGCAGGCCAGCCAGCGCCCGCATCAGCGAGCGCCCGGCGATGTCGTCGGCACGGCGCATCGCCATGAAAGCCCTGACGTCGGTAGCTCCCAGCGCCGCAAATCGTTTCAGCGTGACCTTCTCACCCCAATGCTCGGCAAGGAAGGTGAGGCATTGGCGGAGGTCGCGGGCGTAGGCTTCGAGCGTCTTCGGCGAGAGCCGCCGCTCGGCGCGCAGATGCGTCAGCCAGCGCGTCATCTCCCGCGCGAAGCCCTCGTCGGCGCATTCGAGCTCGACCGCTTGCAGTGCCGGAACTTCCCTGGCCATCATCCTTGCCTTCGAAAGCCTGTCTTGAGAGCTTGCCTTGAGAACCTGCCTTGGAGACGGTGACTCAGCGCATTATATCGCACCTCTTTCGTTTACCGTTCGCTAACCGGCCGGAGCGGCGCTAGCTTCGCTCCGGATACCTCAAGCCTGATTCCCCTGATGGACCACGCCACCCGCCAAAGCAGCTCATCGGCCTCGTCGACCCGCGTCGTCGACGTGCTGGTGCCGGTCGCGCTCAATCAGAACTATTCCTACCGCGTGCCGCGCGGCCTGGAGCTGAAGGCGGGCGATGTCGTTTGCGTGCCGCTCGGGCCGCGGGAGGTGGTGGCGGTGGTGTGGGCGGAGAATGCCAATCCCGATCCGCGTCTGCACAACCGCCTGAAGGACGTCGGCGAAAAGCTCGACGTGCCGCCGCTCAAAGAGGAATTGCGCAGCCTTGTCGATTGGGTCGCCAACTACACGCTGTCCGCGCGCGGCATGGTGCTGCGCATGGCCTTGCGGATGGGCGAAAACCTCGGGCCCGAACGGATGCGCCTCGGCGTGCGGCTGGTAGGCCCAGCGCCGCAGCGCCTGACGCCGGCCCGGCGGCGGCTGATCGAGGTGCTGTCGGACGGCCTGCTGCACGGCAAGTCGGATGCGGCGCGGGAGGCGGGCGTCAGCTCAGGCGTGGTCGACGGCCTTGTCGATGAGGGAACCCTCGCCATAGAGGCGATGCCGCCGCCACTGGCGCCGCCTGCGCCCGATCCGTCCTTTGCCCAGCCGGAGTTTTCCCACCAGCAGCGCGCGGCGGTCGACATGATGCGCACGCTCGCCGCCAACGGCACGTTCCACGTCGCGCTGCTCGACGGCGTCACCGGATCGGGCAAGACGGAAGTCTATTTCGAGGCGATCGCGGAAGCTGTCCGGCGCGGCAAGCAGACGCTGATCCTGATGCCGGAGATCGCGCTGACCGGGCAATTCCTCGACCGCTTCGCCCAGCGTTTCGGCGTTCGTCCACTGGAATGGCACTCCGAACTGACGCCGCGCACACGGCAGCGCAATTGGGCGGCGATATCGGCGGGTGAAGCTCCGGTCGTGGTCGGCGCGCGCTCGGCGCTGTTTCTGCCCTATGCGGATCTCGGTCTCATCATTGTCGATGAGGAGCACGATCAGGCCTACAAGCAGGATGACGGCGCGCATTACCATGCCCGCGACATGGCAGTGGTGCGCGCGCATATCGCCAAGATCCCGATCGTGCTGGCGTCCGCGACGCCGTCGGTCGAGAGCGAGGTCAACGCGCGCAAGGGGCGCTATCAGCGCGTCGCGCTGCCGTCCCGCTTCGGCGGCCAACACATGCCGCATATCGAAGCGATCGATTTGCGCCGTGCTCCGCCGCCGCGAGGCCGCTTCATCTCGCCGCCGCTCGCCGAGCAAATTCGGTTCGCGATCGAGAAACGCGAACAGGCGCTGTTGTTCCTGAACCGCCGCGGCTACGCGCCGCTGACGCTATGCCGCGCCTGCGGCCATCGCTTTGCCTGCACGATCTGCGACGCCTGGCTGGTGGACCACCGGTTTCGCCAGCGCCTGGTCTGCCACCATTGCGGTTTCTCGATGCCGCGCCCGAATATCTGCCCGCATTGCCAGGCGGAGGAATCGCTGGTCGCGGTCGGTCCAGGCGTGGAGCGGCTGCAGGAGGAGGCGGCTGCGCTGTTTCCGCAAGCGCGCACCATGGTGCTGTCGAGCGATCTCATCACCTCGATCGAGACCATGCGCAGCGAGCTGAACGAAATCGCCGAAGGTCGCGTCGACATTATCATCGGCACGCAACTGGTCGCGAAGGGTCATAATTTCCCGCGGCTCAATCTGGTCGGCGTGGTCGATGCGGATCTGGGGCTCGGCAATGGTGATCCGCGCGCTGCCGAGCGCACGTTCCAACTCCTCAATCAGGTGATCGGGCGTGCGGGGCGCGATCAGGGCCGCGGCGTCGGGTACTTGCAGACCCATCAGCCCGAACATCCCGTGATGAAGGCCTTGGTCGCCAACGACCGTGAGGCGTTTTACGCCAGCGAAATCGACTCCCGCGAGCGCACCGGCTATCCGCCGTTCGGCCGGCTCGCCAGCCTGATCATTTCCGCAGGCGACCGGCCGACCGCGGAAGGCTTTGCGCGCCGCCTTGCGGCTGTGGCGCCGATCGACGAGCGCATCCAGGTGCTGGGACCCGCCGAAGCGCCGCTTGCAGTGATCAAGGGCCGCTACCGGTTCCGGATCCTCCTGAAGTCGCTGCGCAATGTCGACCTCTCGGAATATTTGCGCGAGTGGCTCGCCGCGGGTCCGAAGACCAAGGGTAATCTCAAACTCGAAGTCGACGTCGATCCGCAGAGCTTTTTGTAAGTTGGTGCTTCACCCTCCCCTGGAGGGGGAGGGTCGGCTCATGTTGAGCGTAGCGAAACGTGAGTCGGGGTGGGGTGATCTCTCAACACGGGCACTGTTCGAGAGGAGAGACCGTCACCCCACCCCGCCGCTCCTTCCAGGAGCGTCGACCCTCCCCCTCCAGGGGAGGGTAAAAAAAAGCCTGCCGTCATTTGCGACGGCAGGCCTTTGTTGCCGCGGAAAGTTCCGCAGGCAGTTACGCAACGCAACGCTTACGCGATCTGATGGACCGGAAAACTGCGCGCGATCGCGCGCCTTAGATGACCTCGGCGGTAACGTGGCCGACGCCGGCGCCGGTCAGGCCGATGGCCCGGGCAGCACCCGTGGAGAGGTCGAGCACGCGTCCCCTGATGAAGGGGCCACGGTCGTTGATCGTGACGATCACGCTCTGGCCGCGATGGGTGACGCGGAGCTTGGTGCCGAACGGCAGCGAGCGGTGGGCCGCGGTCATGGCGTTCTGGTTGAAGCGCTGACCGGATGCGGTCTTGCTGCCGGATTCATTGCCGTAAAAGGAGGCCTTTCCCGAGAAGCCGCGCCCGGTGCTCTGGGAGCCGATCGAGGCGTTGGCGTTCAGCCAGTTGCCGCCAGCCGTCTTGGCCTTGCTGGCGTGATGGTGGTGGTGATGGCGATGGTGCCTGGATTTTGCAGAAGCTTCGGTGACGGCGCCACCGACCAGGAGAGTTGCGGCGATCAAGGCGAGCGCCGTACGCGACCGGGTTTGAGTTCCCGGCACCACATTATTGGTATGCAACATTAAACTAGTCCCTCAGATAGTATTTGCCACATACGTGACAAATGGAACCCCCGTCCCAACTTCAGGGGGCCGTTTGATGAGGCAATGAGGCATGAATTGGGCAGTAAATCGGGAATGTATCGGGCGGACATATCTTGTTACCGCCGAATGATATTCCGTAATCTTGCAGGTTAATAGACTTTTAACCAATTCAATACTCATTATTACCTAACAATACAGTCATCACACATCGAGTAAAGATTTGCGCAAGTAATGATCAAATGGAGGCGAGCTGCCGGATTCGTTCCGAATGCTACCGGTCATAGCGGCCATGCAAATACGGATGGAACAAATCGGCTGGTCGGGGACCGCTCCAGATCGCCTGCAACCGCCGGAGTCAAAATTCCGGCGCGCTGATCCCCCATCAAGCTGCATTGACCGGGCCTGAAAATTGACGTGCGACAAGGCATCGCCCGCATGCGCCGTCATGTTGCACCTGCGCGCTTGCTATGTTAGCAAAGCCGCGATTTTAACGATCCCGGCACCTCTCGTGCCGGTCGAAAATCGAAGTCCCGCTTGAATTCCAAGGGCTTGGATCGCTAGGCGCCGCTACCCGTGGCGACGGTTTTTCCCTTGCGAGTTTGACATCTGAAAAGAGCGACTCTGTGGCTGCTGAAGATCCGTCCGTTTCGGGAGTGTCCGGCCGTTATGCTACGGCCTTGTTCGAGTTGGCGCGCGAGGAGAAATCCGTCGACGCGGTAAGAGCCGATCTCGATAAATTCGAGGCCATGCTGAACGAAAGCGCCGATCTCAAGCGCCTCGTCCGCAGTCCGGTCTTCTCGGCAGATGCGCAGGCCAGGGCGCTCAATGCTCTGCTCGACAAGGCCGGAATTACCGGCACCACCGCCAAATTCCTTAAAGTGTTGACCGCCAACCGCCGGCTGTTTGCCGTGGCCGATGTGATCCGCGCCTTCCGCGCGCTGGTGGCCAAGTTCAAGGGCGAGGCGACCGCCGACGTCACCGTCGCCGAACAGCTCAGTGACAAGAATCTCGACGCGCTGAAGACCGCACTGAAATCGGTGACGGGCAAGGACGTCGCGCTCAACGTGAAAGTCGATCCCTCCATCATTGGCGGCCTTGTGGTCAAGCTCGGCAGCCGCATGGTGGATAGCTCGCTTCGCACCAAACTCAATTCGATCAAGCACGCGATGAAAGAGGCAGGCTGATGGACATCCGCGCCGCGGAAATTTCCGCGATCCTCAAGGACCAGATCAAGAATTTCGGCCAGGAGGCTGAGGTTACCGAAGTCGGGCAGGTGCTGTCCGTCGGTGACGGTATCGCCCGCGTCTACGGTCTGGACAATGTCCAGGCCGGTGAAATGGTCGAGTTCGAGAACGGCACCCGCGGCATGGCGCTGAACCTCGAAACCGACAACGTCGGTATCGTGATCTTCGGCGCCGACCGCGAGATCAAGGAAGGCCAGACCGTCAAGCGTACCCGCGCCATCGTCGACACGCCGGTCGGCAAGGGGCTGCTCGGTCGCGTCGTCGACGCGCTCGGTAACCCGATCGACGGCAAGGGCCCGATCCAGGCCGCCGAACGCAAGCGCGTCGACGTCAAGGCGCCCGGCATCATTCCGCGCAAGTCGGTGAGCGAGCCGATGGCGACCGGCCTCAAGGCGATCGATGCGCTGATCCCGGTCGGCCGCGGCCAGCGCGAACTGATCATCGGCGACCGTCAGACCGGCAAGACCGCAATCGCGCTCGACACCATCCTGAACCAAAAGCCGCTCAACGCGCAGCCGGACGAGAACATCAAGCTGTATTGCGTCTACGTCGCGATCGGCCAGAAGCGCTCGACCGTTGCCCAGTTCGTCAAGGTGCTGGAAGAGCAGGGCGCGCTGGAATATTCGATCGTCGTCGCCGCCACCGCCTCCGACCCGGCGCCGATGCAGTACATCGCACCGTTCACCGGCTGCACGATGGGCGAGTACTTCCGCGACAACGGCATGCACGCGGTCATCATCTATGACGACTTGTCCAAGCAGGCCGTCGCCTACCGCCAGATGTCGCTGCTGCTGCGCCGCCCGCCGGGCCGCGAGGCCTATCCGGGCGACGTGTTCTACCTGCACTCCCGCCTGCTCGAGCGCGCGGCGAAGCTCAACAAGGACCAGGGCTCGGGCTCGCTGACGGCGCTGCCGGTCATCGAAACCCAGGCCAACGACGTGTCGGCCTACATTCCGACCAACGTGATTTCGATTACCGACGGTCAGATCTTCCTGGAAACCGACCTGTTCTTCCAAGGCATCCGTCCGGCGGTGAACGTCGGTCTGTCGGTGTCGCGCGTGGGCTCCTCGGCGCAGACCAAGGCGATGAAGAAGGTCGCCGGCAAGATCAAGGGTGAGCTGGCGCAGTACCGCGAAATGGCGGCGTTCGCGCAGTTCGGCTCCGACCTCGACGCCTCGACGCAACGCCTGCTCAACCGCGGCTCGCGCCTGACCGAACTGCTGAAGCAGCCGCAGTTCTCGCCGCTGAAGATGGAAGAGCAGGTCTGCGTGATCTGGGCCGGCACCAACGGCTATCTCGACCCGCTTCCGCTCAGCAAGGTGCGCGCCTTCGAGGACGGCCTGTTGTCGCTGCTGCGCGGCAAGAACGCCGATATCCTCAACGGCATCCGCGACAGCCGCGATCTTTCCGACGATCTCGCCGGCAAGCTGAAGAGCGTGGTCGAAGGTTTCGCCAAGACGTTTTCTTGATGATTTGCCGTTGCGGCCCGGCGGATAGTCGGGCCCGACGAAAGAGTGGCTTGCGGTCGGGTGCCAGACACCGGATCGCCGGGGTGAACTGAGAATGGCTTCACTTAAAGACATGCGGGTCCGCATCGCCTCGACCAAGGCGACGCAGAAGATCACCAAGGCCATGCAAATGGTCGCGGCGTCGAAGCTGCGGCGCGCGCAGAGCGCCGCCGAAGCGGCCCGGCCCTACGCCGAAAAGATGGATGCGGTGATTTCCAACATCGCCGCTGCTGCTGCCGCCTCGCCCGGCGCTCCGGCGCTGTTGGCCGGCACTGGCAGGGATCAGGTGCATCTGCTGCTCGTCTGCACCGGCGAACGCGGCCTGTGTGGCGCGTTCAATTCGGCGATCGTGCGTCTGGTTCGTGAGCGCGCGCTCTCCCTGATCAACCAGGGCAAGGACGTCAAAATTTTCTGCGTCGGCCGCAAAGGCTACGACCAGCTCCGCCGCACCTTCGAGAAGCAGATCGTCGAGCACGTCGATCTGCGCGGGGTTCGCCAGCTCGGCTTCGTCAACGCCGAGGATATCGCCAAGAAGATCCTGACACGGTTCGAAGCCGGAGAGTTTGACGTCTGCACGCTGTTCTATTCGCGCTTCAAGTCCGTCATCGCGCAGATCCCGACCGCCCAGCAGGTCATTCCGTTGGTGGTCGAAGAGCCGGCCGCCAATGCCGGTCCGTCGACCGCTTACGAATATGAGCCGGAAGAAGACGAGATTCTGGCGCGGCTGTTGCCGCGCAATCTTGCGGTGCAGATCTTCCGCGCGCTCCTGGAAAACAACGCCTCTTTCTACGGCGCGCAGATGAGCGCGATGGACAACGCCACCCGCAACGCCGGCGAAATGATCCGCAAGCAAACCCTGGTCTACAACCGAACCCGTCAAGCCCAGATCACCAAGGAGTTGATCGAGATCATCTCCGGCGCCGAGGCGGTCTAGCGCACGAACCAACCGACGGTCGTTCAAGTACAGAATTTCGAAGGAGAGCAATTCATGGCCACCGCAGCTAACCAGATCGGTCGTGTCACCCAAGTCATGGGCGCCGTTGTCGACGTGCAGTTCGAAGGTCACCTGCCGGCCATTCTCAATTCGCTCGAGACCAAGAACGGGGGCAACCGTCTGGTGCTGGAAGTCGCGCAGCACCTCGGTGAGTCCACCGTGCGAACGATTGCGATGGACGCTACCGAAGGTCTGGTGCGCGGTCAGGAAGTGACCGATACCGGCGAGCCCATCGCAATTCCGGTCGGTGATGGCACGCTCGGGCGCATCATGAACGTCATCGGCGAACCGATCGACGAAGCCGGTCCGATCAAGTCCGAAGGCAAGCGCGCCATCCATCAGGAAGCGCCGACCTACACTGACCAGTCCACCGAAGCTGAAATCCTTGTGACCGGCATCAAGGTCGTCGACCTGCTCGCGCCCTACGCCAAGGGCGGCAAGATCGGCCTGTTCGGCGGCGCCGGCGTCGGCAAGACCGTGCTGATTCAGGAATTGATCAACAACGTCGCCAAGGCGCATGGCGGTTACTCGGTGTTCGCCGGCGTCGGCGAGCGTACCCGCGAAGGCAACGACCTCTATCACGAGTTCATCGAGTCCAAGGTCAACGCCGATCCGCGCAATCCCGATCCGAGCGTGAAGTCAAAATGCGCGCTGGTGTTCGGCCAGATGAACGAACCGCCGGGCGCCCGCGCCCGCGTCGGCCTCACGGGTCTAACGGTCGCCGAGCACTTCCGCGACCAGGGCCAGGACGTGCTGTTCTTCGTCGATAACATCTTCCGCTTCACGCAGGCAGGCTCGGAAGTGTCGGCGCTGCTCGGCCGCATCCCCTCGGCGGTGGGCTATCAGCCGACGCTCGCCACCGACATGGGCGCGCTGCAGGAGCGCATCACGACCACGCACAAGGGCTCGATCACCTCGGTGCAGGCGATCTACGTGCCGGCCGACGACTTGACCGACCCGGCGCCCGCCACCTCGTTCGCCCATCTGGACGCGACCACGGTGCTGAGCCGCGCGATTTCGGAAAAGGGCATCTACCCGGCGGTGGACCCGCTCGACTCCACGTCGCGCATGCTCTCCCCGCTCGTCGTCGGAGAGGAGCACTATCAGACCGCGCGCATGGTTCAGCAGGTGCTGCAGAAGTACAAGTCGCTGCAGGACATCATCGCCATTCTCGGCATGGACGAACTGTCGGAAGAGGACAAGATCGCGGTGGCCCGCGCCCGCAAGATCGAGCGCTTTCTGTCGCAGCCGTTCCACGTCGCCGAAGTCTTCACCGGCTCGCCGGGTAAGTTCGTCGATCTCGCCGACACCATCAAGGGCTTCCGCGGCCTCTGCGAAGGCAAGTACGACCATCTGCCGGAAGCGGCGTTCTACATGGTCGGCACCATCGAGGAAGCCGTCGAGAAGGGCAAGAAGCTGGCTGCCGAGGCAGCTTAAGAGGCGAATGGCGAATGGGGAGTAGCGAATAGTTAAGCGCTACTTCCTGCACCATTCGCTACTCGCCATTCGCCACTCGCTATTCGCAGGTTCTCCATGGCTACCTTTCATTTCGATCTCGTCTCGCCCGAAAAGCTCGCCTTCTCCGGCGAGGTCGATCAGGTCGACGTTCCCGGCGTGGAAGGCGATTTCGGCGTGCTGGCCGGTCACGCGCCGGTCGTGGCGGCGATCCGCCCGGGTATCCTGACCGTCACGTCAGGCGGCGCGCATCAGAAGATCATCGTGCTCGGTGGGCTCGCCGAGATGTCGGAAAACGGACTGACCGTGCTGGCCGACGTCGCTACCTCGATGGCCGAGGTCGACCGCGCGCAGTTCGCCGAAACCATTGCCGAGATGGAAGCCAAGCTCGCCGAGAAGGAAGGCACCGAACTCGATCACGCCATCGAGCGGCTGGATCACTTCAAGAGCATCCAGATCGAGCTCAACGCCACCGCTATGCACTAGGCCCCGGGGCACCGCTCCGGGGCGCAATGAAGGCCCTGATAACGCCAGCGCTCGTCACCCCGTGACGGGCGCTGAGCTTTTTGGGCATCTGTCTTTTCATGCGGCACACTGCGCCGCCGCCATTCTCGTCACTGATTGACGATGGGGATGCGCTTGACGGCCGAACGGGCTTGTTCGGATTTCGGCAGCGTGATGGTCAAGACGCCGTCATGGAATTTGGCTTCGGCCTTGTCCTCGACGACGCCGTCGAGCGGGATCTGCCGCTCGAACGCACCGTAATAGCGCTCGGTGAAGTATTTTCCGCCATTGTCGGTTCGTTCGGATTTCTTCTCGCCGCGCAGCGTCAGAACGCCATTGGCGATCTCGACCTGAACGTCTTTCTCCGTCATCCCGGGCAACTCAGCCGAGACCTTCAGCTCCTTGTCGGTTTCGTTGAGCTCGATGCTTGGCCATCCGAAGCGACCTTCCATCAGCGGACTGCCGAAACGGGCAGGCGTCGGGAAGCCACGGAAAACGTCATCGAATAGCCGGTTCATCTCCCGGTGCAGGGTGAAGAAGGGATCGAAGCTGTCGCGCGTAGGCGCAAGCTCCTGGTTTCTCGACCAGGGAATCAGATTACGAAAAGCCATGGTGTCCTCCTTACAGAGATTGCTGATGTTGCTTGCATCGGCCCGCGCGCGGCCGGTTATCCACGCGCCGAGCCGGTATTGCCGAAGCGGCTCAAGCCGTCTTCTGCTCGATCTGGTGGGAAGCGCCGGCGTTGCGGATCGGGATGCGCCGCGGCTTCATCGCGTCAGGCACTTCGCGAACGAGATCGACGATCAAGAGACCATGCTTGAACGAGGCCTGCTCGACCTGCACAGGCTGGCATCCGGCACCGCTGTCCGCGGCAGAAATCGAATTAGAAAAAGGCAGAAAAGTTTCAAGTGGGGTTCAAGAATTTTTGGCTGGGCCCAACGGATTACCGAAGGCTTAATCGGGAGTGAAGCCGTCCAATGTTCGCCCGGCCGGCGCTGCTCGGACGTTCCGATCAGAACGAACGCCACCGATCGCCGATTCGCGGTTCTGGCCCAAACGGAGAGCTTGCTGGGCGCCCGGTCTCTGGCCGACCGACAGCAGCATGAAAAGGCTCCGATAACCCTGGTACCTGGCGGCCGGACGGGTGCGTTCGCGTCCGCTCATGATCACCCTGCCATTCTGGTCCTGCACGCGCCATTCCCAACTCCGGCGGCGCTTGGTCACGATCACGTCGTTCATGCGAGGCGAGACATCAGGCGTTGCTATCTATTCCAAAGCCAACTCGGCTGCAGCGGCAGTCGCTGTCAAGTGGGTAAGTCGCGCGACCGCCTGAAGTTGTTCAGCCGCGGACGCAATATCTTGGGCTATCGCAGGCAGCGACATGCGCTGAATGCTAGCGAGCGAATTCCGCGAACTGCTGCACCACCATCCGGTACACGTCGCGGCGGAACGGCACCACGAGGTCCGCGACACGGTCGAGCCGCTCCCAGCGCCAGGAATCGAATTCGGCCGGCTGGCCGTTGCGCTGCGTCAGCGGGTCGATCTCGTCGTCGCGGCCGGTGAACTGCAATGCGAACCATTTCTGCCGCTGGCCGCGGAATTTAGCCAAGCGATGGTCGACCGGCCCATCATACGGCGGAAATTCGTAATTCATCCAATCGGTCTCGCCGAGGTATTCGGCGCTGACCGCCCCGGTCTCTTCCCAGAGTTCGCGCATGACGGCATCGCGCGGATTCTCGTCGGCGTCGATGCCGCCCTGCGGCATCTGCCATTCCAGACCCGGCAAGATGATTTCCGGCCCGTCGTCACGGAAGCGGCGGCCGATCAGCACCTGACCCGAGGTGTTGAAGAGCGCGATTCCCACGTTGGGGCGATAGGGTTTGTCGGACATCTCGGTCGCCGTCATTCCGGGTTCATGCTTCGCAAGCCCGGAATGACGGAGCATCGCGTGGAAGACCCGCCACACTAAGCGCCCGCAAGGCTGGCGAATTCCTTGACCACGCGCTCATAGACCGGCCGCTTGAACGGAACGATCAGGTTCGGGAGATTCTTCATCGGCTCCCAGCGCCAGCTAACGAATTCGGCCTTGTGCCCGCCGCCGGGGCTGGCGACGTTGATCTCATTATCTTTGCCGGTGAAACGCACCGCGTACCATTTCTGCCGTTGCCCGCGATAACGGCCCTTCCAGGCGCGGCCGGCCACCGTGCGTGGGATGTCGTAGATCAGCCAATCCGGGACTTCGCCAAGCTTCTCCACCGAACGAACGCTGGTTTCCTCGTAAAGCTCGCGCTTGGCGGCCTCCCAAGTATCCTCGCCGGGATCGACCCCGCCCTGCGGCATCTGCCAGACGTGGGATTCGTCGACATGTTCGATGCCGCCAGCGCGCCGGCCAATGAAAACCAGCCCGGCTGCATTGATCAGCATCATGCCGACGCAGGTCCGGTAGGGCAGGTCCTCGTAGCGCGCCATTTCCGTCAGGACTCCTATAGCTGCAGCAAGTCACCCGCAAACCGGTCGGGGCGGCGCAATCCGAGGGAGCCCGGATTGCTGCCATCAGGTTGATCTCTAGCCTGATTTTGATTTCAGCATCGCCGTTGTCAATGGCACAAGCATGATGCCGCGGGCCTCGAGAGTCTTGATCCAGGCGGCAATCCGCTCGATCGAAACCGGCAGCGCCGAGGCGACGCCCACGGCCAGTCCGCGCTCCTTGGCGAGCGTCTCCAGTTTCACCAGCGTCCGGTCGATTTCGGCCGAGGTCGGCACGGCATCGATGGTGAAATCGGCCTTGGCGAAGGGCATCGATTGGGCTGCCGTCAGGGACGGCGCGGCGCTCCGCGGCGAGGAGCCGTCATCGAGATAGCCGAGGCCGCGCTTGGCTGCCTCCCGGATAATCGGCTGCATCACCGTGTCGGCGGCCGTGAAACGCGCCCCCATGAAATTGGCGATCCCGGCATAGCCCTGGAACCGGCTGAGGTGCCAGTACAGCCGGTCGATGTTCTGCTCTGACGTCAGCGTCGTGAGCAGGGTCTGCGGGCCGGGGTCGTTATCGGGATAATCGAACGGCTCCATTGGAACCTGCAGCAGGATCTCGTGGCGCTGCGCGCGGGCCCGCTCAGTCAACTTGGCGGGATCCGCCCCATAAGGCGTAAACGCCAGGGTCACGGCCGGCGGCAGTTTCATGATGGCATCGGTCGTCTTGGCAGCGCCGACGCCGAGGCCACCGATGACGATGGCGACCACTGGCATCTTCGCGGCCTTGGTGCGGTCGGCGTCGGCCGCGTAGACAGTGAAGGGTTTCAGACCGTCGGCCACCGCCGGGATCATGCCGTAGCGCGACTTTTCGAGGAGCCGCTGATCAATGCCGGCCATCGCGGTTGCCGGCGCGGAGTCCGAGCCGGACTTGTCGGCGGCATCGCTGCCGATCACGACGTCCTGGCGCTTGCCGCTGGAGCCATCGATGATGGTGACGGTCTTATTGTCACCCTTGTTGTCGCCGGCCGGGGCCTGCTGGGATGGACTTCTTGCGGCCCGTTCGGTGTGGCCGGAAGCCGCCGGCTGCTTGTCGTCCCCCGCAGGCCCGCGCAATGCGACGCGGGCGACGGGCTCGCCACCCAGCGGATTGTCGGTAAACAGAGCGATCGTCAGGAAGGCAACCAGGAACAGGCCGAGCAGCATGGCCAGCGCCTGCACCGCGGTGAACGGCAGCCGAAACCGCCGCTTCTGGCGCTCCGTCTTCTGTCCAAGCGGCGTGCTCAGTTCGTCGGCCGTTTCCGTCATAGACCTCCCCGAATCAACCTCGCCGACGATACCACGAGGAGTCGGCTTCGAGCGCTGTGCCGCGCGTAAAAGCCGCTTCGACGGGCCAGCGGACGAGCCAGAACCGCAACAAAAAGGCGGCCCGGAGGCCGCCTTTTCTTCACGGAAATTTACGGGGCTATGATCAGTTCGCCGCCTTGGCTGGTTTGTCGACTGCTGCCTTGTCGCCGGGCGCCGGTGCGCTGCTTGCCGTCGACTTGATGCCGTGCAGCAGGTCAGCAGCGGTCTTCAGCGCCTTGTCGTCCTTGGCGTCCGGCGGCACGTAGGACTGCGAGCCGGTCTTCTCGTCGCCGTCGGTCTTCAGATGGCCACGCAGCGAGGCCTCGCCCTTGGTGTCGGTGCGCGCCTTCAATTCGTCCGGCACGTCCTGCAGCACCTCGATATCGGGCACGATGCCCTTGGCCTGGATCGACTTGCCTGACGGCGTGAAGTAGCGCGCGGTCGTGAGGCGCAGCGCGCCGTTGCCGCTGCCGAGCGGGATGATGGTCTGCACCGAGCCCTTGCCGAATGAGCGCGTGCCGACAAGCGTCGCGCGCTTGTGGTCCTGCAGCGCGCCGGCGACGATTTCGGAAGCCGAAGCCGAGCCGCCGTTGACCAGCACGATGATCGGCTTGCCCTTGGTCAGATCGCCCGAATGGGCGGCGCGGCGCTGGGTCTCCTCGGCATTGCGGCCGCGGGTCGAGACGATCTCACCGCGCTCGAGGAAGGAGTCGGAAACGGTGACCGCTTCCTCCAGCAAGCCGCCGGGATTATTGCGCAGGTCGATGATGTAGCCCTTCAGCTTGTCGCCGATCTGGTTCGAGAGGTTGCCGATCTCGCGCTTCAGCCCTTCGGTGGTCTGCTCGTTGAAGGTGGTGACGCGGATATAGGCGATGTCGTCCTGTTCGACCCGCGCACGGACGGAGCGGACGCGGATGTTGTCGCGCACCAGCGTCACCTCGATCGGATTTTCCTGGCCCTTGCGGATGATCTTGAGACGGATCTTGGTGTTGACCGGTCCGCGCATCTTCTCGACTGCCTGGTTGAGGGTGAGACCCTGCACAGCTTCGTCGTCGAGATTGGTGATGATGTCGTTGGCCATGACGCCGGCCTTCGACGCCGGCGTGTCGTCGATCGGCGAGACGACCTTGATCAGCCCGTCTTCCATCGTGACCTCGATGCCGAGCCCGCCGAATTCACCGCGGGTCTGCACCTGCATGTCACGGAAACTCTTGGCATCCATGTAGCTGGAATGCGGATCGAGGCCGGTCAGCATGCCCGAGATCGCCGATTCGACCAGCTTGGAGTCGTCGGGCTTCTCGACATAGTCGCTGCGTACACGCTCGAACACGTCGCCGAACAGATTAAGCTGGCGGTAGGTGTCCGACGTCGCGGCACGCGCACTCGATCCCATCAGCACGGAACGAGGCTGCGTGACGAAGAGCGTCAAAGCCGCACCGGTGGCGGCGCTGAGAAGAATTACAGAAGTCTTGCGCATCATCCGCGAACCTTTTCGCCTTCACTTGCGGCCCACCATGGGCCTGAGTCGATCGGAGTGCCGTCTTTGCGGAACTCGACATAGAGCACCGGCTGGCTCGCGGTCGTCGCGAGAATGGATGCGACTTGGGACGTCGTTCCCATGGTCGCGACCGGCTCTCCCGTAAGTACAAACTGGCCGATGTTTACCGAAATGCGCTCCATCCCGGCGATCAGGACATGATACCCGCCCCCGGCATTGAGGATCAAGAGTTGTCCGTAGCTGCGGAAGGGTCCGGCGTAAACAACCCAGCCGTCACACGGTGTTGTGACCTGAGCCCCGGCGCGCGTCGCCAAAGAAATGCCTTTTTCCACGCCACCCGCGCCGTCGGAACCGCCAAAATTGCGAATCTTGCGGCCATTGACCGGAAAGGCGAACAGCCCCTTGGCGGAGGCAAAGGCGATCGCCGGGCTCAGCCGGGCGGGATCTTTCAATGCTCCCAGATTGGGCTTGCCGCCCGGGGTAGCCGGGGCGCCCTGCAGGCTGGCGGTCGCGGCCGCCTTGGCGGCGCTCTTCAAGTCTTGTTCCATTTTCCCGATCAGACCCTGCAGGCTGTCAACCTGCCTGGACAGGTTGATGGCGCGTGCGCCTTCGGCCTCCATGTCCTTTTCGATCGCGCTCTGCTTGCGCTGTCGTTCTTCCACCAGCGCCGCCAGTCGGATGGAATCGTCCTTCAGCCTGTCGCGGTCCCGCGCAAGTATGTCGCGCTCGGTGGCGATGTTCTTGCGCAGGGTCACGAGCTCGCCGAGATCGGCGGCAAGCTTCTCCGCGCGGCCGCGCAGTTCGGGGACGACCGCGCCGAGCAGCATGGCGGTGCGCAGCGATTGCAGCGCGTCCTCAGGCCGGACCAGCAGCGCCGGCGGCGTGCGCCGGCCGGCGCGCTGCAGGGCCGCCAGCACCTCGATGATTTCAGCGCGGCGTGAATCGAGCGAGGCGCGGGCCTGCTGCTCGCGCGCGTCCAGCGGGCGCAGCCGCCCCTCGGTCTCGCCGATGCGGGTTTCGATGCTGCGCACCTGGGTAGCGATGTCGATCAATTGCTGGTTGAGCTTGGATCGGTCCTGCCCGATCGCAGCGATGTCGGCCTTTAGCTTCTGTTGCAATTCGGCCGCCTTGCGCTGCTCCTCGCGCGTGGCCTCCAGTTCCTGCTCGCGCTGCTTGATAGCATCGGGGGAAACGGCGGTCGCTTGCTGCGCGGTCGCCGAGGATTGCGCGACCGCCGGCGAAAGCGACGTCACGGCAAGGCTTGCGGACAGCAGGATCAGGGGAAGCGAGACGGCTGACATCAGCGCGCTGCGCTCGGCGGTGTCAGGGTACGAATGAATGTGCTGCGTTGAATGCATCCGGCCTATTCAGCGTTCTCTGTATTCACGTCACCGTGCCTTACGCGCGGTGGTAGGGGTGGCCGGCCAGAATGGTGGCGGCCCGATAAATCTGTTCAAGAAGCATGACGCGAACCATTTGATGCGGCCAGGTCGCCGAGCCGAACGCAATGCGTAATTTAGCCTTGCGCTGCAAATCGGGCGAAAGTCCGTCCGCGCCACCGATGGCGAAAATTGTATTGGCAATCCCTTCATCCCGCCAATCGCCGAGCTGCCGGGCGAAGGTCGCGCTATCGATGTTCTTGCCGTGCTCGTCCAGCGCCACCAGCATGGATTTCTCCGGTATCGCCGCCGAAATCGCGGCGGCCTCCTCCGATATCCGGGTCGCAGTGTCGCGTGCGCGGCTTTCGGGAATTTCATGGATCGAAAGCCCGCGAAAACCGAGCTTGCGGCCGATGTCCTCGAAGCGCTCGCGGTAGCGCTCGGCCAGCTCCTGCTCCGGGCCCCGCTTCAGCCGGCCTATTGAAACCACGACGAGGCGCATGAATGCTGTTTCTGGCGTGCACTTTCCGGCACGCGCGCTTTTCGCGCGCGCTGGCAAACTACATGCGCCTTAGCCGATTCGCATCGGCCGAGGTTTCAGATCGCTGCCGCCGCCGGGTTTTGCGTCCACAACCTTTCAAGATTGTAGAATTCGCGCACCTCGGGTCTGAACACGTGCACGACCACATCGCCGGAATCGATCAGCACCCAGTCGCAATTGGGCAAGCCCTCGACATGGATGTTCTTGATGCCGGTTTCCTTCAGGGCTTTCGTGACGTTTTCCGCGATCGCGCCGACATGCCGGTTGGCCCGGCCTGACGTAACGATCATGTAGTCGGAAAAGGCGGATTTGCCGCGAAGGTCGATGGTGATCGTTTCTTCCGCCTTCATATCGTCGAGGCGGGAGAGGATCATATTCAGCGTCTTGTCGGCGTCGGGTTGCGCCTTCAAGGCCGCAGCTTGTGTCGATGTTTTACCCGCGGTCTTGGCGGACTTGCCAGAAGTCTTGCTAGTTGCCTTGGGTAAAACAGACTTGGACTTGGACAATACAGATGTGGCCAGGGACCATTCCTTTCACTGTATCGCGAACGCCGAATCCTTAACGTCCGCGGACCATATTAGGCATGTGGGGTTAATGGTTTCAATATTCCAGTGACCCCACCCGCCGGTTCAGACCGAACTGTCACTTCTTTTTTGCCTTCCAGCTCCCGTCGGAGTTCCGCAGGCCCGTCGACGACAGGTTCAATTTCATGCCGGTGAGGAAAACCCAGGCCGGCGCCTGCTGATCGGCCAGCCGGGCCGCCTGATTCTCGGGCAACCTATACCGCGCCAGCGCCTGGGCAGCCGGCGCAGCGAGCGCCCGGAAACTCTGCGGCGGACGATCGATCACGGCGAGCGGTACCTCGGCAGCGATGCGCCGCCAATCCTTCCAGCGATGGAACTGCGCGAGATTGTCGGCGCCCATGATCCAGACGAAGCGCACGCCGGAAACGCGGCGGCGCAAATGAATGATCGTGTCGACAGTGTACCTGGTGCCGATGACAGCTTCGAGACAACTGATATCGATGCGCGGATCGTCGGCGACGTCGCGCGCGGCACGCGCCCGTTCGCCAAGGCCGTGCAACCGGCCGGTATCCTTGAGCGGATTACCGGGGGTCAGCAGCCACCACACGCGATCGAGCTTCAAGCGCTTCAGCGCAAACAGGCTGATGGCGCGATGCGCCGCGTGCGGCGGATTGAATGAGCCGCCGAGCAGGCCGACGCGCATGCCATTGGTATGGAAGGGAATGGCTTGCGCAGCGGATTGCAATTTCATCGGGCGGGTCACCGCGGGCGCGGGCTTGCGTTCACGGCCGCGTCTGCCCGGTGCCGTGAACGCGGTATTTGAAGCTGGTCAGTTGCTCGGCTCCGACCGGCCCGCGGGCGTGGAATTTGCCGGTGGCAATCCCGATCTCCGCGCCGAAGCCGAACTCGCCGCCGTCGGCGAACTGCGTCGAAGCGTTATGCAGCACGATCGCCGAATCGACCTCTCTGAGGAATTTCTCGGCCGCTTTGGCATCCTCGGCCACGATCGCATCGGTGTGGCGCGAGCCGTGATTCCGGATGTGCGTGACGGCCCCGTCAACGCCGTCGACGACACGCGCGGCGATGATGGCGTCGAGATATTCGGTATCCCAGTCATCGTCGGATGCCGGCTTCACCCGCGCGTCGACCTTCTGCACGGCGTCGTCGCCGCGCACCTCGCAGCCCGATTCGATCAGCATCTCGATCAGCGGCTTCAGATTGGCGGCGGCGCCCGCGCGATCGACCAGCAGCGTCTCGGCGGCGCCGCAGACGCCGGTCCGGCGCATCTTGGCGTTCAGCACGATCGACCTCGCCATATCGAGCTTGGCGGTGCGGTCGACATAGACGTGGTTGACGCCTTCGAGATGCGCAAACACCGGCACGCGCGCTTCCGCTTCAACCCGCGCCACCAGGCTCTTGCCGCCGCGCGGCACGATGACGTCGATGCCGCCGTTGAGGCCTGACAGCATCAGCCCGACCGCCGCGCGGTCCCGCGTCGGCACCAGCGTGATCGCGGCTTCCGGCAGGCCGGCCTCGCGCAGGCCCTGTACCAGGGCCTCGTGAATCGCCCGGCAGGAGCGGAAGCTGTCGGAGCCGCCGCGCAGGATCACCGCATTGCCGGACTTCAGGCACAGCACGCCGGCGTCGGCCGCGACATTGGGGCGGCTCTCGAAGATCACGCCGATCACGCCGAGCGGCACGCGCACGCGCTCGATGGTCATGCCGTTCGGCCGCTGCCAGCGTTCGGTGACGGCGCCGACCGGATCGGGGATGCCGCGCACGGTCGCAACGCCATCGGCCATCGCGTCGATGCGCGCAGGTGTTAGCGTCAGGCGGTCGATGAAGGCGGAGGTCGCGCCTGTAGCGCGGACGTCTGCGACGTCCTCGGCATTGGCCGCGAGGATCTTTGCCGCGTTGGCTCGAATCGCCCGCTCGATCGCCTCCAGCGCCCGGTCCTTCTGCTCCGGCGGCGCCAGCGCCAGCATCCGCGCGGCTTCGCGCGCATGGGAGGCGAGGTCGGTCATCAAAGCGGGCAGATCGGCGTTACCGTCGATAGCCTTGAGAGGGGCAGTCATCGGAGGTCTCGGGGTCAAGAGTAAGGTCATGTGCTAGCACGAAAATCCCGCTCTTGCGAGGTCCGGAACCGGCATGGCTGGCTGCCGGTACCGGCAAACGGCCACTCGGCCAATGGCCTACTTGGCCGGAATTGCCCCGGCCGGGCCCACCACCAGATCATCGCGGTGGATCATCTCCGCGCGGCCGCTGATGCCAAGGATTGCCATCACATCCGGTGAAGAACGGCCCTTGATCTTCTCCGCATCCTCGGCGTCGTAGGCGACGAGGCCGCGGCCGATCTCGTGGGTATCAGGGCCGCGCACCACCACCGCATCGCCGCGGGCGAACTGGCCGTCGATCCGGATCACGCCGGCAGGCAGCAAACTCTTTCCCGCACGCAAGGCGGCGACCGCGCCGGCGTCGATGGTCAGCGTGCCCTTCGGCTCCAGCGAGCCCGCGATCCAGCGTTTTCGCGCGGTGATGGGATTGGCTGACGTCAGGAACCAGGTGCAGCGGCCGCCATCTGATATCGCCTGCAACGGATGCTCGATCTTGCCCGACGCGATCAGCATATGCGTGCCTGATGTCGTCGCGATTTTCGCCGCCTCGATCTTGGTGAACATGCCGCCGCGCGACAGTTCGGATTCGGCGGCGCCCGCCATGCCCTCGATCTCCGAGGTGACGGACTCGACGATCGGAATCAGCTTTGCGTTGGGATTGGCGCCGGGCGGCGCGTCATAGAGCCCGTCGATATCGGACAACAGAATCAGCAGATCGGCGCTCGTCATGGTGGCGACGCGCGCGGCAAGACGGTCATTATCGCCGTAGCGGATCTCATTGGTGGCGACCGTGTCGTTCTCGTTGATCACGGGTACTGCACGCCACTCCAGCAGTTTGGCGATGGTGGAGCGTGCGTTCAGATAACGGCGGCGCTCCTCGGTGTCCTGCAGCGTTACCAGGATCTGCCCGGCGCCGATGCCATGAGCGCCGAGCACTTCCGACCAGATCCGCGCCAGCGCGATCTGCCCGACGGCGGCAGCGCCCTGGCTTTCTTCCAGCTTCAGCGGGCCACGCGGCAGTTTCAACCGGCTGCGTCCGAGCGCGATCGAGCCTGACGAGACGACGAGAACATCGCGGCCCTCGCCGTGCAGCTTGGCGATATCGGCGGCCAGCGCCGACAGCCATGCCGAACGGACTTCGCCAGCATTGGAGTCGATCAGCAGCGAGGAGCCGACCTTGACGACGATGCGGCGGAAGTTTTTGAGCGCGGGACGTTTCATGATGCGGTCGGGTGATGCGGATGGTCGGAAGCAATACGCGCCAGTCCCCTGATTTGGAAGTGGCGCGGCCGCGGGAAGGCTAACTTTGTATCAGCCCTGCGGCGGTGGGACCGGCGCCCACGGGTCCTGACCGCCCTTGGCCTTCAGCGAAACCGGGGCCTCGCCGATGACTTCGACCAGCGCATTGAGCGCTTCCGGAACCCCGTCGCCGGTGGCGGCGGAGAGCAACAGCGGCGTCTTCTTCGCCGCGCGTTTCAGCCGGTCCTTCTGCTTCTTCAGTTCATCCGGCGCGACGGCGTCGATCTTGTTGAGCGCGACGATCTCGATCTTCTCGGCGAGATGCCCCTCATAAGCCTCGAGCTCGGTCCGCACCGTCTTGTAGGCCTTGCCGGCGTGTTCGCAGGTCGCGTCGATCAAATGCAGCAGCACGCGGCAGCGCTCGACATGGCCGAGGAAGCGGTCGCCGAGGCCGGCGCCTTCATGCGCGCCCTCGATCAGGCCGGGAATATCGGCGAGCACGAATTCGCGGCCCTGCGCGTTCACGACGCCGAGCTGCGGATGCAGCGTAGTGAAGGGATAGTCGGCGATCTTCGGCTTGGCCGCGCTGACGACGGAAAGGAAGGTCGACTTGCCGGCATTGGGCAGGCCGACGAGGCCGGCGTCCGCAATCAGTTTCAGCCGCAGCCATATCCAGCGTTCCTCGCCTTCCTGGCCGGGATTGGCGTTGCGCGGGGCACGGTTGGTGGAGGACTTGAAATGCGCGTTCCCAAAACCGCCATTGCCGCCCTCGGCGAGCACGAATTTTTCGCCGAGCTCGGTGAAGTCGTGGATCAGCGTCTCGCGATCCTCGTCGAATATCTGCGTGCCGACCGGCACCTTGAGCACGATCGGTTTGCCGTTGGCGCCATGGCGGTCCTTGCCCATGCCATTGGTGCCCTTCTGCGCCTTGAAGTGCTGCTGGTAGCGATAGTCGATCAGCGTGTTCAGCCCATCGACCACCTCGACGATGACATCGCCGCCGCGGCCGCCATTGCCGCCGGAGGGCCCGCCGAACTCGATGAACTTCTCGCGGCGGAACGCCACGCAGCCGTTACCGCCGTCGCCGGAGCGAATATAGACCTTTGCCTCGTCAAGGAATTTCATGATTTGTACTAGTTAGGGCAGGGGGCCCCGTGCGGCAACCCTCAAGGCTCGCAACATCGGCGAAAAGCCTTAATTTTCGGGCCTTTTTCGGAACCGGAAGCCACAGCCTCCTATGAGGCCGGACGCCGCCGAACCAGGAATTTCTGCATTCCTTCCAGCACGAGCTCCTTGCGCTGGTTGTGCACCGTTGAGCGCAGCGTCACGACGCCGGTGGTGCGGCCGGGGACGAGATCGGTCACTTCGAGCGCGGGGTAGATGGTGTCGCCGGCGTAGACCGGTTTCAGGAACTTGCTCGATTGCTCAAGGAAGCCGACCAGCGATTCCTCGACGAGATAGGGAAAACAGGCCTGCACCCGGCGCGGTGTGAACCAGGGTTTGGAAGCCATGCGCGAGCAGGTCCGGCATGCCGCGGGCGCGGCAATATTCGACATCATAGTGGATCGGATGGGTATCGCCGCTCGCGGTCTGGAACGCTGCGAACACCGCCGAGGTTTGCGTCCGGCTCGGAATCACGAAGCGTTCGCCGAGCACAAAATCCTCGAACCAACGCTGTTCGCTCACCATGCGATGCTGGGCGGGGTCGAACTCGGTCATCTCGGTTTCCTGCCGATTTTGGAGTGATACCGGTATCGCAGCGCTGTGGCTGCGGCAATCGAGCCGTCTCAATTGGTCATACCCGGGCAATAGCGCGAAGCGCGTCTTCGCGCTAAAGGTCCCCGGGCATCCACGTCTCCACAACGTGGCTAGCACAAAAAGTGGATGGCCGGGACGCGCTGGCCATGACGAAGAGCAACAAGCAGGAAACGTCATGAGCCTGTTCGGCAAAATCTCGACCTATGACGAGCGCTCCGCGCGCCTGGCCGGCATTGGATTGATGCTGCTGTCAATCTTCATGTTCTCGTTCGGCGATGCGCTTGGGAAATTCATGGTCGCGACCTATTCGGTCGGGCAGTTGCTGTGGCTGCGCGCCTGCGCGGCGCTGCTGGTGCTGTTGCCGGTGATCTGGAAGCAGCGCGCCGAGTTCTCGCGCCTCGAGCGGCCGTGGCTGCAGCTACTGCGCGTGACGCTCTCGACGCTCGAAGTCGCGGCGTTCTTTCTCGCCACCGTCTATCTGCCGCTTGCCGACGTCATCACCTATTATCTGGCCTCGCCGATTTTCGTCACCGCGCTTTCCGGCATCGTGCTCGGCGAACGGGTCGGCTGGCGGCGCTGGACCGCGATCCTGGTCGGATTCTGCGGCGTCCTGATTGCGCTGCGCCCGTCCACGCAAACAGTAAGCTGGCCGGCGATGATCGCGCTCGGCGGCAGCCTGTCGTTCGCGTTCCTGATGCTGATCACGCGCTCGTTGCGGGAGACGCCGGATATCGTCCTGACGACCACGCAGTTCGGCGGCACGTTCCTGCTCGGCGCGCTGATGTCGCCGATCGGCTGGGTGACGCCGAGCGCCGGCAGTCTCGGCCTGTTTGCCGCGGCGGGTGTGGTTTCCGTCGTTGCACTCTTGTGCATCAACCGGTCGCTGAAACTTGCGCCGGCCAGCGTCGTGGTGCCGTATCAATATTCGATGATCGTATGGGCGGTGATCTTCGGCTTCGTCGTGTTCGGCGACGTGCCGTCAATCTCGACCCTCATCGGCGCTGCCATCATCATCGGTGCGGGGTTCTATATCTTCCTGCGCGAGCAGAAGTTGGGCCACGAGGAAGCGGTGGTGAATCCGCCGGCGTGATTCTTTCTTACCCTCCCCTGGAGGGGGAGGGTCGGCTCGCATGAGCGCAGCGAAATGCGAGACGGGGTGGGGTGATCTCTCCACTCGGGCACTGCTGGATGTGGAGAGACCGTCACCCCACCCCGCCGCTCATTTCATGAGCGTCGACCCACGAGCGAGCTTCGCTCGTCTCGGACCCCTCCAGGGGAGGGTAAAAGATTCACCGCTCCCTTCGCGTCGAGCTTCCCCAGTTCTTCAGCGATGCCCACACGCTGCGCGTCAGGCGGAAGCGGTCGACCGGGGTCGAGCATCCCAGCGCTTCGAAGCGGTGCAACTCGACGCCGTTCCACTGGAAGCCGCATTTCTCCAGGATGTTTCGCGAGCCCGGGTTGGCGACGCGGGCACCCGAAATCAGATGTTCGGCATCGAACTCCTCGAAGAAAAAATCGATCACGGCGCGTGCGGCTTCGGTGCCGAAACCCTGGCCCCAATGCGCGACGCCAAGCCAGTAGCCGAGTTCCGGTGTATCCGGGTCAGTGCGGTCGATGCCGACCATGCCGATCGGCGAATAGTTGTGTTCGATCAGAAACACCGTCTCGCTGTTGTCGGTGGCATTCGCCCGCACGAACTCGACCGCGTGGTCCGGCAGGTAGGGATGCGGCAGGCGGCGGGTGTTTTCCGCAATGCGGCGATCATTGGCGAGATGCGCAATCGCTTTTACGTCCGCGAGCGTCGGCCGGCGCAGTGTCAGCCGTTCGGTCTCGAGGACGCAGCTACTCGTCTGACGCAGCGTCGGGGTCTGGATCGGGATGTCCTGCAACATGTCGGGCTCCTGATTGCGAATATGCGCAAATTAAAAGGGGAGGCCGGTTTCCCGCCTCCCCTGGAGCCCATTTCGACTCCGCCGGTTCAACAGGATCCGGCAGACTCGAATTTTGTCCACCGTCTACTCGGCCGCCTCCGTCATCGGAACTACCGATACGAAGGTGCGGCCATTGGCTTTTGCACGGAATTCGACATGACCTTCGACTTTGGCAAAGAGAGTATGGTCGGTGCCCATGCCGACATTAAGGCCGGGATGCCAGGTGGTGCCGCGTTGACGCGCGATAATGTTGCCGGGAATCACGTGTTCGCCGCCATACGCCTTGATGCCAAGGCGCTTGCCCGCTGAATCGCGTCCGTTTCGCGATGAACCGCCTGCTTTTTTGTGAGCCATGGCCCGTCTCCGATTTCTCGAATATCTCTAGATCAATTCCTTGACGGAATCATTTCACTTTTTCTCACGCCTCAACTTTCGTCGAGGCGCATCACTTCTGGTCGCTAGCCGTTCGCGCGGCGTCTTGGCCGGAGCCTTAACTTCTTGGCCGTCTTCGGCGCCTAGTCGTCCTTGGCAGCCGGTGCGGCGACCTTTTCCCTCTTCGGCCGCGGGCCGATCGAAGGTTTGGCGCTATCGGTCAATATCTCGGTGATGCGAAGCACCGTGATCTCGTCGCGATAGCCGCGCTTGCGCCGCGAATTCTTGCGGCGACGCTTCTTGAACGCGATCACCTTGGGGCCGCGCTTGTGGTCCAGCACTTCGGCTGCAACGGAAGCGCCTGCCACCGTCGGCGCGCCCAGCACCGGCGTATCACCGCCGACCACCAGAACTTCACCAAGCTGCACGATCGTGCCGACTTCGCCGGCGATCTTGCCTATCTCGAGCACATCATCCGGAACGACGCGGTACTGCCGGCCGCCGGTTTTGATGACTGCGAACATCGTTTTTTTCCTTCGTGTTCGATCCCGGCCTCGGACGTATTCCCGAAAGGGCTGTCCGGGTCGGCTTTTTGGTCAGTCGTTATGGGTACGATTTTCGCGCGGCCGGGGAGCAAACCCCTTAAGATTTCGCGCAAAAACAAGCGGCGCGAGAAATCCCGCGCCGGATGCGGGGACTTATAGCCCGAGAATGCCCTGAGTCAAGGCAAAAGGGTCTGAAAACCCTCCAAAAATGAAGGATTTGGCCGGGAAAAGGCGAATGGCAAGTGGCGAATAGCGAGTAAAGGGGGCCTTATTTGCCGCCTCCATTCGCTATTTGCCACTCGCCATTCGCTCCTTGTGAAACCAACGGGTTCCCCGTCCGTTGTCGCCAGCGAGATCCGGCAGGGCGAAGGCAATGGCAGAAGACGTCGTTACGAATACCGGCATCGCGCACCACGGCGCCACCCGCCTGCCGTCAGTCGAGGTCGATAGTTTCAATGTCGAACTGAAGGACGACGAAGGCTTTCTCGGGGACCGCGCCAGCAAGGGGGCCTTCCGCAAGATACTGGACGACTTACGCAGGCCGCTGAAGAAAAACGGCGACGATCCCTTGGGCAAGAAATCCGCCGACGAGATCGCCAAGGGCGAACTCGACGAGGCGCTGGTCGGCGACGATGTCGGTGCCGCCGCGCTGGTGCACGGCGCGATCGAGGAGTTCGCGCAGGAATTGGCCTATGTGACGCGCCGCTTCCTCAAGACCAAGGCCTGGGCCGATACCGAGCGCATCGTGGTCGGCGGCGGCTTCCGGCAGAGCCGGGTCGGCGAGATAGCCATCGCCCGCACCGACCTCATCCTCAAGGGCGAAGAATTCGAAGTCGATCTGTTGCCGATCCGCTTTCATCCCGATGACGCCGGCCTGATCGGCACGCTGCATCTGGCGCCGTCCTGGATCTTCGAGGGACACGACAGCATCCTTGCCGTCGATATCGGCGGCACCAACATCCGCTGCGGCATCGTGGAGACGCGCTGGAAGCAGGCGCCGGACCTCTCCAAGGCGGACGTCTGGAGGTCCGAGCTGTGGCGGCATGCCGACGATGAGCCGACGCGCGAAGGCGCGGTAAAACGGCTGGTGAAGATGCTGAAGGACCTGATTGCCGCGGCAGAAGTGGAAGGCCTGAAACTTGCGCCCTTTATCGGGATCGCGTGCCCTGGCGTCATTGACGAGGACGGCTCGATCGAGAAGGGCGCGCAGAACCTGCCGGGCAATTGGGAAAGCAGCAAGTTCAATCTGCCGGCAAGCCTGGTGGAGGCGATTCCCAAGATCGGTACGCACGACACCGCCGTGCTGATGCACAACGACGGCGTGGTGCAGGGCCTTTCCGAAGTTCCCTTCATGCAGGATGTCGAGCGCTGGGGCGTGTTGACCATCGGTACCGGGCTCGGCAATGCGCGCTTCACGAACAGGCGGAAGGACGACGGCAAGGACGAGAAGAAGGCGAAAAAAGGCCGGTAGTGATCGTTTTCGCCGGAGGTAAGGTTGACTGGTTAGGTTAAAAACGGGATCGCGTTGCCGTTTCCGCAGCCGTTGCTACCGTCATTTTGTCGCTCCGGCTGACCGGCGAAGCCGCACTTCCCGGCCAGGATTTCAAAGCAGCGGCACGGGACCGCCAGTTTTTTGTCGCGTCTGGCGGTCCCACCTCTTTTCCAAAAAGCCGCCTGGCCCGCTTTTGGCGAATTTCTCCGCCGCGCGCCTTGTCTGCCCCGGCTTCCTCGCCTAGAACACGGCCCGACCGCAGGGCCGAATCCGGCCCGCCTTGGCGCCTGGAGAGGTGGCAGAGTGGTTGAATGCACCGCACTCGAAATGCGGCATAGGTGCAAGCCTATCGGGGGTTCGAATCCCTCCCTCTCCGCCAATCTCACGAACAGCTACCAGACTTCTAGCTTTGCTTATCGGCTCGACCGCGTGCGAAGCCGGCGAAGCTCAAGCCTGGCGCAAATTGATCTCCAGTAGCAGCGCAAAAAAATAAGTCTCTGAATGTGAACTAGCTCACCCAGGAGTTGCCAACAGCAGGCCTATTCTGCAGGGGCGGTAGTGTCGGTGGTTCGAGTGAGGAAGTTCGAATGTCCACCAGGGAACCGCTACCTGGCTTCGATGATCGGGCGCCGCGTGATCGCTATTGCGATCTGATTCTCACCGGCGGCGTCACGAGTTCGATTGCCTATCCGGCAGCCGTTTTCGCGCTGGCGACCGCCTACCGTTTCAACAGCATCGGCGGAGCATCGTCCGGTGCCGGCGTCGCAGCGTTGGCGGCCGCCGCCGAATACCGGCGCCGGCACGGTTCGTCGCACGGATTCCGGATCATGCTGGAGCACACTGCGGCTGTCGCCGACGGCGTGGACGGCAAGACTCGTCTCGCGTGGCTTTTCCAGCCCGAGGAAGAGAACAGCCGTCTGTTCGATGCGCTGTTGCCCGGCTTCGCCAAGCCAACCGGCAAACTAAAGGCATTGGCAGGCGGGCTGCTGCGCGCTTACGCAAAATCGCCGATCCTCGCCATCGCGATCATCCCCCTCATCGCGCTCGTGAGGGCCGCACAGGGAGACATCGACTGGTGTTCCGCCGTCCTGATCGGAACGCTCTCCTTCGTTGGGATACTTATCGCGGGGCTCGTGCTGGTCGCACGCGACGTCGGACGCTTGGTGCAGCACGACTACGGCCTGTGCAGCGGGAGTCGCTGGGGGGAGGCACTACTCCCGCCACTCACAGATTGGCTGCACAGCCTCATCCAGGACATTGCCGGGCGCAAAGCAGGCGACCGGCCGTTGACCTTCGCGGACCTGGCGGCCGCGCCGGGCTCGCCGCGGGAAACGCTGAACGACCCCTGCCCAATGGGGGCCGCTTCGATCAACCTGCAGATGTTCACCGCCAACGTGACCCACGGGCGACCGTACATCTTTCCGCAGAATGAAGGCGAAGAGGATGACCTTCCGCTCTACTTTCGCTCGAGCGAAATGAAACGGCTGTTCCCTCCCGATGTGGTCAAGGACATGGAGGTCGACCCAGTCACTGGCCAATCAAATAAGTATCAGGGAAACGCCAAGCCGGCGCCGGCGCGGGCGAGAGCCGTCCCGGCCGGCCGGCGCCGTTTGCGTGCGACCGGTTGGTTGTTGTCGCTCATCATAGGTAAACCGCCGGTCGTTGGGAGCGAGGAGGAGCCGATGTATCGGCTGCCAACAAAGCACCTGCCGATCGTGGTGGCTGCGCGCATGAGCGTCAGCTTTCCGGTCCTGTTCAGCGCGGTGCCGCTCTGGATCCTCGATAAGCGGGACGAGCACAAGCATGTGTTCAGGCGTTGTCTATTCTGCGACGGTGGCATCTGTTCGAACTTTCCGATCCATCTCTTCGACAGCCCGATCCCTTCCTGGCCCACTTTCGGCATCTCGCTGTACGAAATTCCCCCGAGCAAGCAAGCGTCGGCGCGCGCGCGGTTGCCTTGGTGGAGCTGGTTTTCATGGTGGCGGTTTTGGCGGAGGAGGTTGGCGTGGATCTGGCTGGCGAGGCGGTGGTGGTCGGGGACGCCGTGGACCGGCCTTCCGAGGAGATACGGAGTGGTGCGGCTGCCACGAGACCATCTCGAAGGCAGTGAGGACCAATGGAACGAGTTCGAGACTGAGCCTGAGTCTGTCGAAAGGCTGTCCGGCTTCTTCAGCGCACTTGCTTCGACGACGATCAACTGGAACGACGCCACGCTGGCTCGCCTGCCTGGGGTCCGCGAACGCGTCGCGCGGGTGGGGCTGCGTAGCGGGATCGGCGGTCTGAACATCCTGATGACCAAAAAGGAGATCGAGGGGTTGGCCGACCCTGGGGCGCGTGGCGGCGCTCAAGCTGCTCAAGCGTTATGCCTTTCCCGTCGCGTGGCCTTCCGGCGAACTGTCCGACGGCTGGAACGAGCATCGCTGGGTGCGACTCAACGTGCTGCGGGACAGCCTTGCAACGAGCCTGGCCGGACTGACTTGGGCGGCGTCACAGCCCGGTCAAGGCAAGCCGCTTCGCAACCTGATCCGTCAGGCGATCGACGAACCGGTGTTGAAGAAGCGTAACGATGAATCCGTGGTGAAGAAGGAAAACGATGAACCCGTACGGGATAAGGGAAACGATGAAACCGTGCGGAAGGACAACGATTCGCAACTGCTTGCGGCCCAGGCGGCCGCACTGGAGGGAGCGCTAGACGCGCTGATGCAGGCGGAGCGCGCGCTGAACATGCCGACAGTCGGGCAGCCTTATAGGCCGTCGCCAAGGCCGGTCATGCGGGTGCGGCCGCCACTCTAGTGAACTCAATTGCAAGGGTCAGGGAACGAGGGGAACCGCCATGCAGATTGATGTACAGAGCAAATCGAAGAGCCTCTTGGGTGTCACGGACCTCACCCTGGCTGCGACGATCAAGCCCGGACTCATCCCGGCACTGGACTCGCGCAGCTACGAAAGCCGGCTGCGACTGCTGTTGAGGACGCTGAATACCCTGCGCGTTTCGTCGCTGGAGGCGGAGCCAACTCCACTGATCGCCGACGCGGTCGACCGAATCCGGGCGATTCACTCCTTCCGCCTTGCGATTGTCGGAGAGGAGCCGCCAAGGCGGCTCCTCCTTTCTGTCGCGTTCGACGGCGGATGGGAGCCCTACATGCGCCGCATATGGCGCGATCTGGGGCCGCTTCTGGACGTCATTTTCTGTAACTGCGAAGGTTACCTGGACGCCCACAGCCACAACTACCCGGCGTATGCGGGTTGGGTCCGATCGGCGCAGGTCGAAACCCAGTTCTTCTACAACGCGAGTTCGCTGACCGTGAATGATCTGCACTATCTTCGCGACAGGGTCGCGACCGACCTGCGTCAACTGAACAATGAGCAACAGTGCATCGGTACCGTCGCGGGACAGGAAGCCGACCGGGCGGAAACTTTCAAGCAGGCGGTGTCGGCCGTGACTGCGCTGTACCGGCTGGTCGACATGCATCTGCCGCTTGCAAGTGCGACCGCCGGCGACTTTTTGCTGCGCGCCGCAAGGCATCTGTTGAAGGATCCCGCCCGTAGTCTAATCGAGAAAGCCCGAGAGAAACGGCTCGAGGCGACGGAACGAGCGGCCCTGACCTGGTTCGACAATTACGAGGCCAGCTTTCTCAAGCAGGCGCTACCGGCCATGACCGCGTTGTACCGGCTGGCCGACATGTATCCGCCGCTTGCAGGTACCAACGACGGCGGGTTTCTGCTGCGCGCCGCAAGGCATCTGTTGGGAGACCCCGCCCATTCTTGCATCGCGGAAGCCCAGCAAGAAGAGCTCAACCCGACCCAACGAGCGGCGCTGAGTTGGTTTGCTAATTGTAAGTACAAGGCACTCGATGACCGAGTGCCCGCAAAACCTGAATGGGATCCGCTCAAGGTCCAAGGTGGCATCATCGAGACCTACAAGGGGGCTACGCATGCTTGCCTGCTGCTGGTCGAACTCAAGAACGCCGCAGCGGCGCGAGACATGCTCGAGTATCTCGAACCGGCAATCAAGCGAACCAGCGCCACCGCACGGAAAGAAGCGACTGAAGAGCCGTTCGTTAACATTGGATTCACCTTCCAGGGACTCACGCTCGCGGGCATGCCGTCGGGCACTTTCAACCTGCTGCCATATGAGTTTCGCGAGGGTATGGTGGCGCGCGCCAGCATCCTCGGTGACGTGCGCTGCAACCACCCGATCAACTGGTCTCTCCCGGAGCGCAACTGGCCGCCGGAGCCGCCACAGGAAGAGCGGGGCCGCGTGGAGCTATCGTCAGTCCATGCGATTGTCCAATACACCTGCAAGGGACCTTCAGACGGATGGCAGGAGTTCACCAGCGACAAGCATCCGCTGCGGAAGGCGATCGCACAGTTCAACGAAAAGCTAGTCAACAAGGGCGTGCGAATCCTTTCGGTGCAGTCCATGCGGCGCTTCCTCGATCCTGTCAGCGGGCTTCCGCGGGGCCACTTCGACTTCGTGGATGGCATCAGTCAGCCGAAGTTGGAAGCGTCTCAGCATAAGTCGGCCTACTCCGATGAGGTCGTGCTTGGCGACCTGCTGCTAGGTTACGAGAACTCCCATGGCGACCCACCGCTGACCGGCAGGCTGTGGGATGACAGCACCTTCCTGGTGGTGCGCAAGCTCAAGCAGGACGTCAAGGCGCTGAACGCTGTGCTGGCAGAGAGCGGAGACGTAAAGGACACAAAGACGAAGTTCATGGGTCGCACGGGTGACGGCGAAGTCTCGATCGGCGACAAGATGATCACGGGCAACGACTTCGACTATTTGAAAGACGCGGAGGGAAAGGGGTGCCCGTTCCAAGCCCATATCCGACGCGCCAATCCACGTGGCACCCGAGATGACATCCGCACCGTGCCCCGCATTATGCGACGAGGCATGTCCTATGGCCCACCCTTCGACGAGAAGAACCCGGATGCTGAAGAACGCGGCCTGTTTTTCATGGCGTACAACGCATCGATCGCAGAGCAGTTCGAGGTCATCCAGGCGTGGCTGAGCGGCGGCAACAGCAGCGACCAGCATACGTACTCGGTCTTGCGCGATCCGTTCCTCGGTGTGCCACATGACAGCGACCCGCACAGCTTCGTTTTTTACGATAAGAACGGCGAAGAGAAGGTGGTGGAGCTGCCGCCGGACAAACCAATCGTCAAGCTGGAATGGGGTCTCTACGCATTTGTACCGTCGATCAAGGCGATCGACGAACTCAAGGAGCTCGCGAAGGCGGCTGCAAGCATCGAATCCGTTGAGGACAAGGATGATCCGAAGAAGAAAGATCGGCGTGACGAGAAGCTCGCCATGCGGGTCCAGAAGGGCGCCGTGATCATAGCCAAACTGAGACAAGCCGAGCAGCTATTTGGCTTCGAGTCGGTGGCGGACCAATGGAAGATTGCGCTCGAGGATATAACCGCACGCATGTTCGGCATCAGCGAGGCAGTGTGGGCGGCGATACGGGAGTTGCACGGCGGTGCGCTCCGAACACCATATGGCGTGTTGGTGTGCAGCAAAAAGTTAGTCAACGAGGTTTTCCATAACAACGGAGGAGGGAAGCCGCGCTACACGGTGACGGGCTATGCCGAGCGCATGCGCACGTCCTTCGGCGAGATCTATCTGGGCAAAGACGATGACGAGCTGCCCACTTCGAAGTACCGCGCCGAGGCTTGCCCGGCCAACAAAGCGATAATGTCTGTCAGCCGCGAGGCGGCGTTCAAAAGTTCCTTTCACCACACGCAGGAAGCGCTGATATCCCTCGTCCCGGGCGACCGCGGGAGAAGGTTGCAGGTGAAGGACATCGTCGACGACGTCCTGGCGCGCATCGGTAATGAGTGGTTTGGCGTGCCCGACGGCACGCATGTGGTGCGGGGCGGCTGGCATTGGGATCGGAAACCCGACGACCCTCCGACCTGCCCGGGCCACTTCCACTCGCCGTCACGCTATATATTCCAGCCCAACCCCGGCCCGGAGGCGACCCTGTTTGGCCAGCAGCACGGCAAGGCACTATCCGCTGCAGTCGGTCAGCTCCTCGAGGCGCAACGCAAGGCGGAGAGGAAGCTGGGGATACAACGCAAGGCCGAGAGGAAGCTGGGGATACTCGGAAACGCGTTGTTCAACGCATACTCCAAGGACCAGGCGCAACTGACGAGCACGCTGATTGGCGTAATGATGGGCTTCCTTCCTACCGTCGATGGCAACATCCGCGGGACGCTATACGAATGGGTCAACAACCGCTCACTGTGGGACCATCAGCTCGCCTATCTGGCAGATGAAACCAAAGACCGCTTGGAGAAAGCCTGTAAGGTCCTGATGCGGCCGTTGAAGAAAACGCTGCTGTTGCGCCCCGTTCCGGAGCTGGTGTGGCGCACTGCGCTTGAGCGACATTCTCTGGGGCACGTTGAGGTCCATCCGGGCGACCGGATCGTGGTGAGCATTGTCTCGGCGACGCAAGAATGCCTGATCGACGATGATGACGACGACGGACTATACTTCATCTTCGGTGGTAACCGCAGCGAGAAGGGGCGCCCCACGCACGCTTGTCCGGGCTACAAGATGGCCATGGGTGTGATGCTCGGCATGCTGGCCGGATTGCTGGAATCGACGAGGCTGCGGCCGACTCTGTCGCCAATGGAACTTGATGTGAGCCTACGTGAGGGCCTGTGTGAAGGTCTTCGCGAGGGCGACTGACACAGGGGTGAGGCACCCGTGCGAGTGCCGCGCAAATGCTCCCGTTTCGCGGTCACTTCGGCGCTCGCACGCATGGGCGGGAAGGTATAAGATCGTGGCACCCAACTTTTCGACGAGCCGGTTCGAAAGACATGATGCCCTGCGACTACTGACAATTACCGTCGCGCAGAGAGCAGTCGTAGCGGACACGAATACGGAACTTAGTTAGGTCCTGACGAGAAGCGGAAGCTGCGCGCTCTAGCTGCCGAGGTGATGAGTTCGGAAACGGCCGTCCCAAAGGAAGCCTCACTGCGCGGCAATAGTGAGCGACATGACCAGTCGAAGACAGGAAGAAACAAGATCACAGCGCAGATATCTTGCAATCCTCTTTTCGGATTTGTCAGATTCTGCTCGCCTCGCTGCCAGTATGGAAGCCGAAGATTTTTCGGATCTGCTGGGCCACCTCCGCCGCGCCTATGAAGACATCATCCCAAGGCATGGTGGAACAATTGTTCAGATCCGGGGAGACGGCTTGCTGGCGAGCTTCGGCTATCCGGAAACACATGAGGACGATGGACGCCGAGCGACCGAGGCCGCACTTGATCTTCACGAATTCGTTCGAAGAATTCCACCTGACCACTCGCCCCGCGCCTTGCCGCCTTTGCATCTGCATACAGGAGTTCACTCAGGCCTGGTACTCCTTGCCGGCGGGGATGATCTTCACGGAAGACTTGATCTGTTAGGCAACACTGTAAATGTTGCAGCGCGGCTTTCCGATGTTGCGCAAAGCGACGAAATCTTAGTGAGCGAAGAAACGCTAGGCGCTGAAAGCCATTTCTATGAGACCACGCCCAGGCGATCCCTCAACCTTCAAGGGATAATCCAGCCGATCGCCGTCTACGGAATCCTCGGTCGTGCTGCCGTCGGCACACGATTCCAAGCCAGATCGATGCGGGGGCTAACATCATTCATCGGCCGCCAAACCGAACTCCAGGCTTTGAAGGGGAGTCTCTACGACATAATAAAAGGGAAGCCGCAATATGTCGCAATCGTCGCACCTGCGGGAATGGGAAAGACCCGACTCGTCGAGGAGTTTCTCCGCGGCCCGGCAAATTCCGATTGCCAGATACTGCGAGGGTACTGCGAAAGTTATCTAAGCGCCGAGCCCTTGCAACCATTCCTCCAGATTCTCCGGTCGTTGTTGGGCCTGGACCATGCAATGACGACTGCGCGCGCCGCTGAGGTTCTTGAGAAAGCACTCTCAGAGATCGATCCAGATCTTCTCAAGTATCGGCTTGAGTTCCTGCGCGCCCTGTCGCTGGATCCCGTGAACAGTCAATTGGAATCGCGTAACGTTTCTCCGGAAAACACAATTGCCGCAATATGCAAGCTTTTCGATGTCTTGGTCGCCTCGAAACCTGTGGTGCTGTTCATCGACGATTGGCAGTGGGCAGATATCGCGTCGTGTCAGGTGCTCGAAGCAATAAGGCGCGGTGATAATCGGACATTGTTCGTGCTCGTCGCAAGCCGCGAGCTTGGGGATGGCAATGTGGCAGTCGTTGGCGCGACCATCTTGACTCTTGCGCCTTTCAGCGCCGACGAAGCAGAGGAAATCATTCGTCAATTGCTTCCTGGAAGCAATCCTTTCACCGTTACAAGGATCAGGGAGCTCTCTGGTGGCAATCCGTTATTTATCGAGGAGTTATGCCACTCCGTTGCTCACGACAGTCCGGATCACAACCGCATTGGCCGCATCCATGGCGGCGAGGCATGGTTGGACAAACTCATAGAATCCCGTGTCGAACGATTGAAGCCCGAGCAGATTGATCTGGTTCGCACGGCAGCCGTTATTGGCAATGTCATTCCCATTTGGCTGCTCGAAAAGCTCACTGGCTGTGGCGAAAGTCATCCGCTTATCGCGACGCTCGCTGCACAAGATCTCATTTTTCCTGGCGAGCAACCGGGAACCCTTCGATTCAAGCACGGCATTGCGCGCGACGTGATTTACGACTCCGTCGGTCTGCGCCAGCGCAACGCGCTGCACAAGCGTATCGCTGACACGCTGAGAGAACACGGGCCGTCTGGCACGCAAGAGGAAGCCTGGGAACTGCTTGCTTATCACTACGGCGCATGCGGGCAGGTGGTCGAGGCCGCTCAGTACGCCGAGGCCGCGGGAGATAAAGCCGCCGCAGCCTCAGCTTTGGACCGTGCCCAAATACAATACGGCGCTGCTCTTACCGCTCTGGATCCGGATGCATCCCAGGGAAACTACGAACGCTGGATGTCTATAGTGCAACGCCTGGCTTTAGCGTGCGTGTTTGATCCGTCGAGGGATCAACTTGAGTTTCTGCGACGTGCTGTTGTCCTTGCGACGGCTCATAGTGATCAGCGCGCGCTTGCGCGGGCTGAGTATTGGGTAGGATATATCAATTACGCGCTAGGGGAGCTGGCTCGTGCCACACGCCACCTGGAAGCTGCGCTTGCACATGCTACGGTCGTCGGCGACGAGCCACTTGCTGTGCAAATTCGAGCGGTACTGGGGCAGGCCTGCGCGGCAGCAGGGGAATACGACAAGTCCCTCGTGTTGCTTGACGAGGCAATCTCGATAAAGCGCCAATTCCGAAAACGCGGCCGGCTCCCCGTTGCTCTCGCTTTTTCGTTGGCTTGCAAAGCATCGGTGCTTGGTGACCGCGGGCTGTTCGAACAGGCGCATGCATGTTTCGAGGAAGCGCTGGACGCAGTTCAAAGCTCAGGCCATGAGGTTGAGGGTTCGATTCTATGTTTGCAAAGCGCCGTCAACTTGTGGCAGGGCCGTTGGGAGGACGCGCGAGCATCTGCGATTAAGGGCCAATATGTCGCGGAGCGAGTGAAGAGCCTGTATTTGTATGCACAGAGCCTTTCATTGGGCGGATATGCGAGTTGGATGACGCAACGATCCCAAAAATCATTGCAGGCGATCGTAGATGCCACGTCATGGCTGGAGAACCGCAATCGAGGGCTGTTTGTCTCACTGAATCATGGTTGGTTGGCAGATTGTTTGGTTGAAAGCGAACGATGGCAGCAGGCGAGGCGCCACGCGGCGCGCGCGCTGTTGCGTAGTCGGCGGCATGACCCGCTGGGCGAAGCCATGGCCTACCGCGCGATGGCTCGCGCCTCGGCTGTCGGACATGGCCGGACTTCGCCGGAAGTATATCTTGCTCTGGCGATGAAGAACGCACTTGCCAGAGGAGCGCGCCACGAGATTGCAGTCACGCAGCTCTGCGATGCCGAGATACGCGTTGCTTGCGGAGAACACGCGCACGTAGCCGAACTGCTAGACCAGGCAGAGAGCCTGTTTCAGGCGATGGGGATGTCCTGGCACTTCGAAGCGGCCCGCAACTTGCGTCGACGGTATTAGCCAACTCGCTCCATCAAACCAGCGATGGTACCCAGCAAGACTCCCGTTGCCGCGTCGTTACCGCGACAAGCATGTGTTGGGTGAGGTCGCATTTTGATGTCGTCCTGGAAGCGAAATTGGATGTGCAACGACCCAATAGCGGGCGCGGCATCAGGAGAGGAACTGAGAATCCCTCTGTCTGCTCCCTTCCTTCGCTTGCTCTTCGGCGCGGCGAGCCACGCTGAAGCTGACAGCGCCATAGCGGCGGAGCCACGGCGGCGGGCAGCTTCCGACTAGCTCACCGCCCCACAAGCCACCTCGCCGCCACACCGTTCGGTAATCTCCGCGATCTTGCCGTCGACGACGTGGATGCGGCGGTCATGCGTCACCGCGACCCATCATCACGGACCGAGAGTTCTCAGTCGCTTCGGAAGCATGCGCTGCCTCGAAACCGCCGTAAGGCCGACACTCGCGGTCAAAGTGGTTGCCGAGAACGCTGGACGCATTCATCGAGAGCGGGTCCTTGCGTGAGCAAATCCGGCACGTGACGTTCGGTTTTGCGACACGCAGAGCTATCCGCAGATGGCGGATCGGTTGATTGTTAGTTCTTTACGCTGACAATAACTCAAGCAGACGGCCAATTGCCGTACCGGCGTTTGTAAGGATTGCAGAGAAGTGGGCCGTCGCGAGCCATTGAGGTGACCAGATCAACCGCGCAGCCTATGGCTCCAGAGGAATGACGGAGTATAGCGCGTTTCGTAGCGCGAGGTCGCGTGGGTCTCCTGTGAGCGATGTTCCCATTCGGCTGGTGACATATGCATAGCCGATGCCGGCCTTCGGGTCGGCAAAGCCCATGGCGCCGCCGGCGCCGGGTGCCCCGAACGAGAGGTCGCTTCCGAAAGCCAGGAAAGGACTAGGTTTCATGAAACCCAGTGAGAAGCGGACCTCGCTCCTGAAGCATTCATCGTAGAATCCATGAGTCGGAGGAATGGCCGGCGCCGAAAGCGCCTCCAAGGTCTCCGCGCGCAACCCCAGTTCCCGACCGTCGGTCGCGAACACGCCATAAGCCCGCGCGATTGCGCGCGCGGTGCCGACGCCGCCCCCGGATGGTACCTCGAGATTGCGCGCGTAGATGTGCTTCTCGTCCTCGCATATCGCGGCGCCTGGATTCACGATAAGCGCGCGATGGATGCTCGAGCGGGGGTTCAAGGAGTCGAGCGTCAGCCGGATCGGAAAGCCAAAGAGTCTCGCCAAGGAGCTTGGGCTTGCAAGTGTCGCGAGCCTGGCGTTCGGAATGGTCTCGGGCAGTCGGATGTAGGCCTCAAGTCCCAGCGGAGCGGCGATTTCGTCCTGAAAGAAATGCCCCAGGCTGCGATGCTGCGGATCGATTCGACGTAGCAACTCGCCTTCATAAAAGCCGAGCGTGAGCGCATGATAGGCTTGCCGCGTGCCCGGCTCCCAGGCCGGTCGCTGTCGAGCGAGGACGATCGCGAGCCGATCAAGGTCGGCGACCACGCTTTTGTCCACCGGCTCGTTGAAGGCAAACAGGCCGGCTTGGTGAGCCAGAAGTTGTCGGACGGTAATTGCCTCCTTGCCTTGCTGCGCAAACTCCGGCCAGTAGGTGCAGACCCGCTCCTCGTAGTCGAGCCAACCGCGGGAGTGGGCGAGCGCTAGCGTCATCGCCGCCAATCCCTTTGTCGCCGACCAGATCAGCACCATGGTGTCTTGCTGCCATGGCTCGCCGGTCGACTTGTTGCGCACACCGCCCCAGAGGTCGACGACCTTCTCACCATGGCGGTAGACGCAGCAGGCGCCGCCCAGCTCGTGTCGCCGAGAGAAATTCTCGATGAACGCGTCCCGCACCGCCTCAAAGCCGCGGGTCACGCATCCCTGTACGATTGATTGATCTGATTTAGGCACGGACACGCCCCAACCTCCCGATGCCAACGTTGGCTGCGCGCAGCCACGACGCGCCAGCCGCCGGGTCACGCTGCGCTCGGTAACGACTATCGATGTATTGGTACCGGTGATCTCGATAGGCGCCCTTGACCGGGGTCAAATCGAGGGGCACCCAATGTGAGCGAGCTAGCTGACGGCATGTTGCGTAACCTCGCATCCTCCCTCTCTGCCAGCTTCTGATTCGTCCAGCCCGAAGATCGGGCAGTAACGAACCCTTCCTTCCCGCTTCAGATCATCAGCCCACACGCCTGACGGATGGCGATCTGAACCGGCGATGGCGGCAACGCCGGATCAAACTCGGCTTTCGGCAGCAACGGCGGCTGGGCCATGAAGCGCGGTCGTTCTCCGCGATGAGGTTGCGCGGCATGAACTAGGAATGGGTGGCACAGGTAGACGGTGCCTGCCGCACCGGTCGCCAGTTCAACTTCGCAATCTTCTGTAGAGGCGTAGCCATGGGCAGAGAGCTGCCTGAGCGTCGCGCCCGCGTCGCCATAGGGCAGCAATTCCCGCGCAATGGTGGCATGCGAACCCTTCCGTATCTTCGTGGGCGCATCATCCGAGCCAACATCCGAGAGTAGAAACAACATCAGCAATAGCCGTCCGCTGCTCTTCACATTGGCCCGCCACTCCATGAAGTCAGGACTATCTCCAAAACTCATGTCCACATGCCAGCCATCGTCACCGGGGGATTCTGACGAGGGGAAGCGGATGGGGAAAGTTCCGAGGCCTTTGGGCGCAAACCAGCGGTCCACGCCGACGAGTTGATCGTAAGCCTTGTGCAGTTGCGGCGTGTTGCCGGCTTCAACGAATGGAGGCGAAGACTTGGACGCTACTCGAATGACGGGTCGAATCCAGCCTTCAGGCTTGTCTGGCGATAGGCCAATATCAGTCCATAGCTCGTCCCTACATTGCTTTGCGAGATCGGTGCTGAAGGCGTTTTCGATTTTGACGAAGCCGTCGTCAATGAAGCTCTGAACCTGACGGGAGGTCAGGCCGATGTGATCGGCTTTGGGCATTACACATTCCCCGTTCGGCCACCGCGTCAGCGGAGCCATGTTGATCTGATCGGCGCGGATGCACCACGAATTGGGTCGTTCAGATCAGCGGGAAGAATGTGGACATGAACATCATGGGAAGAACGTATGCTCTGTGGCAGAGGAGATCAAGGATGCGCGACGAAGCACCTCCGAAGCCATATCATATGAATGGCAGCAATACGCAATCCCGTCATGGAAGATAGCTGTCCACCAGCTTCTGGCTTAGTTTGCCATCTCCTTCACCAGCTCGCCGTCACCCCGTTCGGTAATCTCCGCGATCTTGCCGTCGACGATGTGGATGCGGCGGTCGGCGCGGGCGGCGAGCGCTGGATCGTGGGTTACCACGACCACGGTCTGGCCCTGGTCGGCGATGTCGCGAAGGATCGAAAACACCTGTTCCGTCGATGCTGTGTCGAGGGCGCCTGTCGGCTCGTCGGCGACGATGATCTCGGGGCGGTTGGCAAGCGCGCGGGCGATGGCGACGCGCTGGCGCTGGCCGCCGGAGAGCTGGTTGGGACGCTTGTTGGCGTGCTCGCCAAGCCCAAGCGAGCCAAGCAGCGCAAGGCCGCGCTCGCGCATCTCGCCTTCGGTCATCCTGCCGGCTGCGCGCATCGGCAGCAGCACATTGTCGAGCGAGGTGAACTCCGGCAGCAGGAAATGAAACTGGAACACAAAACCGCATTTGGTCAGGCGAACGTCGGCTCGCTCCGTCTCCGACAATTTCGAGGTCGGCTGGCCGCAGATCATGATCTCGCCTTCGCTGGGAGCATCGAGCAGGCCCAGGAGATAGAGCAGCGACGATTTGCCCGATCCCGAAGGCCCGGTAATGGCGACGAATTCGCCCTTGTTCACTGCAAGATCAATGCCGTTGACGAGGGTGTGCGAAACGACGCCTTCGATGCGGCGAACCAGTTCGACTGCTTGCAAAGCGACTTCGGTCATGATGCCCCCCGGATGATGTCGACTGGATGCACGCGCGTTGCCTTGCGTGCCGGGAAATAGGCCGCACCTGCGCAGCAGAGCAGCGAAATGCCGCCGGCGACCACATAGTGCATCGCAGAGTAATAGATCTGCAGCGGAACGGTCGTGCCGGTCAGCGGATTGAAGATCGTGATCTTCGACCAGCCGTAGCAGAGCAGGTAACCGAGGATCCACCCGAACAGGATGCCGACTACGCCGATAATGATGGATTCGATGATGAAGATCCGCCGCACCGCATATTCGCGCATGCCCAGCGATTTCATGATCGCGATGTCCTGACGCTTCTCGTGTGTGATCGTCGAGATGATGTTATAGGTGGCAAAGGACGATGTCAGCAGCATCGCGCCCATCACCGTGAGCACGATGAAATCGCGCACGGTAAAGGTCGACAGCAAGTCAGCATTGGCTTCCTGCCAGGACACCGACCTATAACCGGTCTGCGCTTCGACTTGCGCGGCAACCTTTTGCGCCGACATCGGATCGTTCAGCCGCAGGCGTAACTGGTTGACGACCCCGCTTTGCCCCATCATGAGCTGCGCTGTCCCGGCCAGCGAATAGATCTGGCTCTCATCGACGCGTTTCAAGCCGGAGCGAAACAGCCCGGCCACCGTTGAATTCAGTCGGGTGCCCTGGCCGCCGACCAGGAGGACGGTGTTGCCGGTTTTCACGCCGAGTTTTTCGGCGAGCGCCTCGCCGACGATGATGCCGTTCGGCGCGCGTGAAAGATCGTCGAGCTTTCCCTCGCGCATTTGCGAGCCGAGTTTCGAGACCTGAACCTCACGGCGGGGATCGATGCCGGTCAAGGTGATGCCGATGCGGGCGCCGCCATGATCGATGATCGCACTGGTCCCCACCGAGGGAGCCACGTCGCCGGGTATCCAGGAGCGCAGCGAGCTCATCACCGATTCCGGATATTTGATGCCGGGACGCTTGCCGACATTGGCGATGTCGGCCATTTGGACCGCCGCATATTCCTGCTCGGCGGGTTGCGTCGGCACGGAGCGCCGTTCATCATCGACCGTGATGTGCGGCATGGTGTCGACGAGCTGGCGCAGGAAATCAATCTGCGAGCCCTGCATCAGGCCGGCCATCATGATGGTGAAGCCGACGCCCATGGCGACGCCGGCCATACCCACCAGAGTCTGGCGTACCCGGGCGCTGACATGGGTCCATGCGATGTTGAACAGAAGCTTCACGGCACTTACCGGCTGTTGCTAATGAGGTTGCGACGGGCGTCGTTGACGACGGAATCGATGTGGGCGGTCATGGCTGCCGAAATCACCGCATCATCGGGATCCGAAGGCGCTGTGGTGGCCGAGGCGACCGCGATAGATTCGGGTGTCGCGGTTGGCTGGTCGGTCGGTTCACTCGTGGCCGCCGGCTCCACAACTTTGGCTGGACTGCTGTCGATGCGAATCCTGGCGCCGTCGGCAAGGTCCGTGCGAGCGGGCGAAAGCACAGGTGTGCCCTTGGATATGTCGCCGAGGATCTCGATGTTGCGGTTGCCGCGGACGCCGACCGTCACCGGCACACGTTTGATGCGGCCGTCATCGACCATCTGAACCGAACCGGCTGCGACGGCCTCTGCCGGCACGACGATGGCCGCCTGCTTCTCGCGGAAGATGATGTTGACCTCTGCCGACATGCCAATTCGCAGCGGCGTATCCTCTGGCAGCCGCAGATAGACGCGGAAGGTCTTGCGGGTCGGGTCGCCCTTCGGCGTGATCTGGGAGACCGTGGCCCGCAGGGCCCTTCCGGGGAAAGCCTCGCTTCGCAGAAAAGCCTTCTGGCCGGTTGCGATTCGGTTGATCTCCTCCTCATTGATTTCGGCGACGACTTGCATCGGCGCAGGCGGTCCGACCCAGAACAAGACGTCGGTGGGGCCGGCGATCTCGCCAACCTCGCCGTCGCGCCGCAGGACCATGCCGTCGAGCGGAGCTCTCAGCAGCAGCGAATCGAGCCGTACCTTCTGCGCGGCGATCCGCGATTTCGTTTCCTCGAGCTTGGTCCAGCGCTGCTCGTAATCGGTGCGCGCGGCGTCGCTCTTGTCGCGATCCTTCTCGGCGCGCGCCAGATCGCGTTCGAGCTGGCCGCGATTGATTTCCATCTGATCCAGCGCGCTGCGCTCCTCGGCGTCGTCCTGGCGACCGAGGACCTGGCCGGCCTTCACCACCTGTCCCTCGCATCTGCAAAGCTCGACCAGCCGGCGGCGCTGCAGCGGCACCACTTTGGCCCAGCGCTCGGGCTCGACGGTGCCGGTTCCGTAAACCGCTTCGGAAACCGGCGCGAGGCCCGCAATGCTGGTGGTCACCAACGGTGCACGAAGCAAATGGGGATAGGCGTAATAGCCAGCCCCTGCGGTGGCGACGGCCAGAATGCCGGTTGCGATCAGATGCTGCAATTTCATGGCGCGTCCCCTGACTCAGAAGCCAAACCGTTTGCGCAGGCCCGATGGAACCTGGTCGAGCAGATCACGAACATCTTCTTTCCTTGCATTCTTCATTGGAGCTGCCGACGTGGTCTTGGGAGATGCCTGCAACACCGTGGTGTTGGATGGCGCCAGCTGCGGGGTAGCAGGCGACGGCGTGGCGGCTGGCGCTGGCTGCACGGCGGCGGGTGCAGGTGGGGGCGCAGCCGGCGCGGGTTGGTCCGGGCTGTCCAGTGCTCTTTCGATTTTCGAAGCCTTGTCGGAAGCCTTGACGGAGTCCTTTGGCGCGCCGGCAACCCGAACGGCGCGCCATTCTCTTGCGGCCACCACGGCACGGCCGATCTCGTCGCTCGTCATCTTCTTCATGAGAAGGGACATCAGTTGTCGCGCACCGTTGCGGTCCTCGTCGAGCTTGCTAGCGGAAGCGACGATGTGGGCCCAGGAATAGGCCTTCACATTATCCTTCGCTACGCCGCGCCCGCTCGCGTAGAGGCCGGCGACGATCAGCATGGCGTGGGCATGCCCCTGATCGGCCGCGCGCAAGAACCAGCGAAATGCCTCCTGGTCGCTGCGCGGACGACCGACGCCTGACGAATGGAGCGCCCCGAGATAGAACTGGGCCTCATCATCGCCCGCCTGCGCCGCCTGCTCGTAGCGAGTGGCCATGTCCCGATCGGACGCTGCGTCGGCAAGAGCGGCATGGGGGGCCGTCAGCACAGCGAGGCAGCAAGCCATAACGGCGACGGCTCGCTTCATGGGCCCCGAAATCGCGTCACGAACGCCCGGCCGACATGAGCGGGTTGAGACTGGATTGATCGATGAGAAATTCAGAATGCGCCACATTGCGTACACGCCTTCAGCTTGTGTCTTTCGCCCCAGAAGCGTCTAAGCCGCGCTTGGCCACAGCACCTCTCGCGAACAAAAGCCTAGCTCATTCGTGCGCTGACAAATGTGCGACCCATCACATATCCAGCTCGCTGCTGCTGGAACCGGCGTGGCCTGTCGTGAATGCATCTGGGGCAACTGCGGCCAAGATGGTCGACTTCAGGACGCAGTATTGGCAGGATTGCTCCTGGAGCTGCCACCATGCCCATCGGCGAACTCTTCATTCTCGGCTTCTTCGGCAAGATCGTTCCCAATTGGCTGAAGGAATTTGCAGCCCGCTACGGTCTCGGCGGGGTGATCCTGTTCGATTATTCCTGCCGGACGCGAGAATACGACAACAACATTGAATCGCCTGAACAGGTGCAACGCCTCTGCGCGGAGATTTCCGCGTTGCCGTCGGGGCCGATGGTGTTCATCGACCAGGAAGGTGGATTGGTGCGGCGGCTGAAGCAAAGCCGCGGGTTTGCGCCGCTTCCCAGTGCGAGGGAATTCAATCTGCTGGCACCGGATCAAAAGCACGCGATCCTCACCACGAGCTTTGCCGAGATGCGGCGGCTCGGCATCCACTATGATTTCGCGCCGGTCATCGACGTCGACTACAATCCCGACAACCCCAATATCGGGAAGATCGAACGTTCCTACTCCGCCGACATCGCCGAGGTGGAAGCCAATGCGTTGCTGGCAAGCGAGGTGGCGCGGGCGCAGCGCATCGGCCTGTGCCTGAAGCATTTCCCCGGCATCGGCGGCGCGGTGGTGGATTCGCATCAGGAATTCATGGATATCTCCAAAACCCTTCGCGGTGAGCAGGAAGAGCTATTCTATTCGCTTGCGCCAACAATGTTCGGCGATGCGGTGCTGGTCAGCCACGCCATTGTCAGACAATGGGACGACCATTGCCCGATGACGCTGTCCGCGGCGGGGCTTGGCCGCTTGCGCAAGCGCCTTCCGGATACGCTCTTGATCACCGACGACATGCAGATGCAGGGATTGCAGAAGGCGTTGGGCACGCGGGAAGCCAGCCTGCAATCGCTCAAAGCCGGCATGGACATGCTCTGCATCGGCAACAATTTGTTCGACCAGGAACACGAGATGGCCGGGATTGCCGAATACATCGCAGACAGCCTGCGCGAGGGAACCTTGTCCGGTTCGGCGATCGAGAAATCGATCGCGCGTGTCGGCAAGCGAAAGGCGCTCCTGACGGCCTGACGCGGTGGACCCCAAAATCCGAAGCACATCAGGCGGACAATGTGTTGCGTTGCCAGGCCGTTGAGACTACAAGCGCTTTTTCAGCGGAAAGACCGACGATGGCCCATAATTTCGCGATCAACGACGACGTCCATCACCAGCAGCAGGGGCCGCAGGGCCGCGCCGTGGCGAAGGAACGAAGCGTCTACACCATCGTATCCTGCCTGCCGATCGAAGCTGACGGCCGCCCGCGCTATCGCATCAGGAGCAAATCCGAGAATGTCGAACGCGTCGTGACCGAGGAGCAGATCTCCAGGCTCGGCTGACCTCAAGCCTACTGCGCCTTCTCGTGCGCTGCGGTGCCGATCGCCTTGTAATCGTAGGTCGGATAGAACTCGGTGCGGTAGCTGCCCCAGGCCGTGTTCTCGAGGATGCGGTTGACCTCGCGCAATCGGGACGCCGGCAGCCGCAGCGTGACCACCTGTCCGATCCCCATCATGACATACCAGCTCACGACTTCGACGCCGTCAGGCGGGAAAGCCTTGTAATATCCCTGCCGCTGAAGCTGCGCGTTGAGTTCACTCAGGGGCCGCGACTGGTCATGTTTGAGGAATACGGTGAGCATCACCGCGTTGTCGGCCGTCGGCGGGGCGTTCTCCGCCGCCGGTGCGGTTTGCGCCGCCACGCCCGAGCTGAACGTCAGGACGCCGGCCAGCACTGCCATCGCTATCCATGATCCCTTTGCCTGCGACATCGCTGTCTCCTTTTTTGGATTCGTTGCGGGATGATTTGGGCCTCGATCATTGCGGGACTGCCGGCGCATGTAATCAGGGCGATGCCGCGAGCAAGCCGTCGCGCGGAACGGGCGTCGGGGGGAAGGGACACTCCGGATTAGGGCGCCGACGGGAAACACATCGAGAACCGGTTGAGATCTATTAACAAAGCAAATGCCATCACCGTTAAAGTACGGGGCTGGCGCGCCACGGCTCTTATGTTCGGATCACGTATTTCGGCCGAAAACATCCAATTTCGAGTGAATTCGGCTCGATCTAGTCCGGCGGCGTGACGCGCCGGCGCATTTCTCCGTATTCTTACCGGTTAAGAAATTAACCATGAAAGAGGGTGGAGCCGATAAAAATAGTTATATGTCGGGACAAGATCATCGCGCCGCTGATTCGCACTTCACGAAGTGGATGGAAAACGTCACACCTCTCGAAGAGAATCCTGAGATCGTCCAGCTATCCGCTGCGCGCTCGCGTGCCGCGGAAGAGGCGGGAGCGGCGATTGCCCGGCAGTTGAACGGACCGCTGACAGCGCTGCTGCTCTACATGAATGAGATCAAGCAGCACAGCCACCAGCTTTCGCAAGGATCCGGCAACCGGCTCTACCTGCAACAGGTGGTGGAGAACGCGCTTCAGCAAACTGAGCGCGTCTGCGCTCTGGTAAAGCAGATGTCGGACAATCACCCGGCGTCCGACGCCGTTCGCAAGCAGGCGAGCGAGGCCCACGCCGGCCGCCCCGCGGATGGCGCCCGCAGGCCGGGCCTGATGTTGGCCCCGGGGGCAGGCCAGAAGCCGCTGACCAGGCGCGAGCGCGAGGTGCTGAGCCTGATCAGCGAAGGTTGCTCCAACAAGCAAGGCGCCTTGCGGATGAATATCAGCCCGAGGACATTCGAGAGCCACCGCGCCGAAGCCATGCGCAAGCTTGGCGCCCGCAATACCGCGGATCTGGTTCGCAAGGCGCTGCTGCAGCCCGCCTGATTTTTCCCGAAGCGATGCCTGCAATGCGCGGCTGATCGGCGCGGCTTCGCTCTGCCAGAAGGCGCCTAGGTTGTGGTAGCGGGCTCAAGCTCGACATGGCCAAGCAGGCATGAACGCAGGGTTTCGATCTCGGGACAATCCGTCGTGCCGAGCGGGCCGATCAGAAAACCACTCCCTAAAGGTTCGCACCTATAGCCTGGATACCGCCGCAACCTTTCCGCGATCACCACATCGACCTTGCCCTCGATCAGTTCGTCCAGGCCCGCCGGCTGGCTGAGGCGAATGGCTACCTGGGGCTCGGCCTGGCGGAACTGCGCCAGGCGCGTCCGCAACCCATCAACGTTGAAACCTGCATGTACCCCGATATGCAGCAGACTTGTGACGCCCTCAGGCCTGAGTTCGGCCGTGGCGTCAGCGAGGCAGCGAAACGCCTGACGTACCCGCGTCAGATAGGTTTCCCCGGCAGAAGTCAGGATCACCTGCCGCGTTCGCCGCTCGAATAGTTGCACACCTAGCCGCTCCTCCAGCAGGCGGACTTGCTGGCTGATGGCACCGGCAGTGACGTGCAGCTCGTGGGCGGCCTGCTTGAAGCTGAGATGGCGGGCGGCGGCCTCAAAGGCGCGCAGGGCATTGAGTGGCGGCAGCAGATACGTCATGGCCGAGTCCGAACTATGCGACAGGGCCGCAGGGTGCATGAGTTTCGCTGGTTCTACAAAGGAGAAATCCTGCTTTGTCGCGGGTGAAGGCGGGCCGTACCTATGGCCGACTTGGACGCAAGCCTCGAGGAAACCTGCCATCGTGCCGCCTGAAATGCCGTCGATCGAGACTTCATATTCCTGGACTCGCCTCGTCGTCTCCATCACCCTCAGCACACTGGGCTGCGTGGGCATGTGGTCTCTCGTCGTGGCGCTGCCGGCAGTGCAAACCGATTTCAACGCGCCTCGCGCCGACGCGACGCTGCCCTATACACTCACTACCATCGGCTTCATGATCGGCGGCATCATTGTCGGCCGATTGGCAGATCGATTCGGCATCTTGCCGCCCCTCGCCGGGGGCACGATCCTGATGAGTCTCGGCTACGTCCTCACTGCGTCCGCTCCGAGCCTGCTCGTCTTCGCGGTTGTCTCCGGCCTTACGATCGGCCTCGGCGGCGCAGCGAGCTTCGCGCCCTTGGTGGCCGACGCCTCGCTTTGGTTCGATAGGCACCGCGGCCTTGCCATTTCCCTGGCTACCATCGGCAGCTCCCTTGCCGGCGTGGTCTGGCCACCAATCATCCAACACTTCATCGCTGCGGTCGGCTGGCGGCAGACCCATATCGGCATCGGCCTATTCTGCCTGGCGACGATGCTGCCGCTCTCGCTGGTTCTGCTGCGGCGGCCTGTATTCCATAAGGCTACGCTCGAAGCGACGAGCACCGGCAGTACCTACCAAGCCATAGGCTTGGCTCCGAGCGTTACCCAAGGTTTGCTGGCCTTCGCCGGCCTGTGCTGCTGCGTCGCCATGTCGATGCCGCAGGTCCACTTGGTCGCCTACTGCGGCGATCTGGGATACGGCCCTGCGCGCGGCGCCGAGATGCTCGCGGTCATGCTCGGCTTTGGTGTGGCGAGCCGTCTGATCTTCGGCTGGGTGTTGAACTTTATCGGCGGGCTGCCGACCTTGCTGCTGGGCTCGGCGATGCAGGCCATCGCACTCGCGCTTTATCTGCCGTTCGACGGGCTGGTCTCGCTCTATGTCATTTCCGCCATTTTCGGCTTGGCGCAGGGTGGCATCATCCCGAGTTATGCGGTGATCATTCGCGAGCTGTTCCCGGCGCAAGAGGCCGGTCTTCGCGTCAGCCTCGCCATCTCGGTCACTCTCGCTGGCATGGCGCTAGGCGGCTGGCTGGCCGGTGCGATCTACGACTGGACCGGTTCCTATGCAGCGGCGCTGGTCAATGGCATCGCCTGGAACATCATGAACATGGCGATCGCAGCCTGGCTGCTACACCAGCGCACCCTGCCGAGGCGATTGGCGGCATGTCGACAAAAGGTATTGTCGGCTTGACGCGGCGGCTTTCAAAAAACCGAGCGTTCGGCAACTCCCCAGCCTACGCCGTCGCAGGGCGTCTCCTTACGCACGATTAGTAAGCCAGATGGATAACTATTATTGACAGCCCTTCGGCGCGCAAATATAGTTAGCCGTATGGATAACTTATCATCAAGTCTCGACCTTGTGTTCGGCGCGCTTGCGGACCCAACCAGAAGAGCGCTCCTTGAGCGTCTGGGCGAGGGCGAGGCCTCGATCGGGGAGCTCGCCGAACCATTCGACATGGCGCTGCCCAGCCTTATGAAGCACGTCCGGGTGCTTGAGGCCGTCGGTCTCGTGGAGTCTCAGAAGAGTGGGCGCGTTCGCACCTGCCGGTTGAAGCCGGCCGCCATGACCGATGCTGAACGTTGGCTGGCTGAGCAGCGTGCGGTTTGGGAGGCACGCCTGGATCGGCTCGAGGCCTATGTGAAGACAATTGAGAAGAATGAGAAGAAGTCCCGGAAGCGAAGGCTGAAACAATTGAGCTCCGCAAACGGCGGGCGCCCCTCGCTGCGGCCACGATCTCCGGGAGTTCGAAAGCGTCGTTGACACCACCGTCCCATGCCCATCCCAATCAAAGGATTTGATCATGACCTCGTCCACCAACGCCGCGCTTTCGCAATGGGCGCTCGATCGCGAAATCGTTCTCTCGCGGGTGATAGATGCTCGGCGCGACATTGTGTTTTCTGCCTGGACCGATCCGAAACATCTGCCGAGCTGGTTCGGGCCAACCGGCTATAAAATCGAGACCAAGGAGATCGACATATGTGTCGGCGGTCTGTGGCGCTTCGACATGATCGCACCTGATGGTCAGCTCTTCCCCAGCCGGATGCAATTTCGTCGTATCGAACGACCGACACTGATCGAGTTCGATCACGGAGCGGATAGCGATGACGATCCGGGGCGTTTCCGGACAACCATCACGTTCGACGAACAGGGCGATGGCAAGACCGTGATCACATTGCGTCAGTTGCACCCAACCAAGGCGCAGCGCGACGCGGGCATCGGCTTCGGTGCAGTCGAATATGGCTACCAGACGCTCGAAAAGCTCGCGCGCCATGTCGATGCCCTGAAGGGCTGAAGCAGAGGAGAGACGCAATGCGACGTTTGGTGGTTTGGAACGTGATGACGCTCGACGGTTATTTCGAGGGCAAGAGCCCGTGGGACCTCGGCTTCCTTGAGACGATCTGGGGAGACGAGTTGGAGGCGTTCTCGCTCGAGCAGGGCAGGGAGATCGGCACGCTACTTTTCGGACGGCGGACCTATGAGGGTATGGCCAGCCACTGGGCCACAGCGACCGGGGCGGTGGCCGACATGATGAACTCGGTCGAAAAGGCGGTAGCGACCCGCACGCTCGACAAGGCAACGTGGAACAACACGCGGCTCCTGAAGGGCGATGCGGTCGAGGCGGTCAGGGGTCTCAAGGCGGAGGACGGCAAGGACATCTACGTGTTCGGCAGCGCGGATCTGCTCGCCTCGCTCCTTTCCGCCAGGCTCGTCGACGGATACCGCGTTTGCGTCTCCCCGGTGGTGCTGGGCGGAGGCAATCCCCTCTTCAAGCCGCAGGACCAGCAGGTCAAGATGCGCCTCGAAAGCGCGCGCCCGCTCAAGACCGGCGGGGTGATCCTGACTTATGCAGTGGGCGGGTAGCGAACGGGCCGCGGCATGCGCGCTTTCGCTGCCGCGGCTCCTCGGAGCTACTCTGACGCGGTCAGGCTGCCGCCCGTTTCATTGCGCGCCGTGCTCGTTTGGGCGACGGAATCAGAGGGTCGGCCTCGACTGACGCATCGGGTGCAAGCGGGATAAGTTCGTCCACGGCGCTCTCGACCCGATTGCGGCCAAGCGCCTTCGCCTGGTAGAGCGCCTTGTCAGCGCGTTCACATAGCGCCTCGATGTCGGCTGGCGGGTCGTTCGCATGTGCGAGCCCGATGCTGACCGTGGCGGCGATCGGGACACCGCCCACGACACGCGCCGCCGCCGCGAAGCTCTCGCGCACGCGCTCGGCAGCCGCAATCGTCGTCTGTTGGTCTGGCCCGCTGACGATCGCGGCGAACTCCTCTCCCCCAAGCCGGCCCGCGATGCTTTCCCGCGGCAAATTGGCGGAGAGCGTGTGTGCGAACAGCCGCAGCACGCGGTCGCCCATCGAATGCCCATGGCCGTCGTTGATCGCCTTGAACCGGTCGAGATCGAATATGAGGAACGCGACCGTCCCGCTCGCAGGCGCGTTCAGACGTTTCTCAGCGAATTCCATGAAGGCGCGACGATTGGCGAGGCCAGTCAGTGCGTCCGTCATTGAAGCGCGCTTGTGTGCGAGCTCGCTCCGCTCCTTGGTGAGCGCGAGAAAGAGATAATTGATGGCGATGAAGTAGAGCAGGGTGGCCGTGCTCACGATCGCGAACCAGAACGACCGCAGCGCATCGAAGCTGGCGATCGGTGCCTCTGCGAGCGGAGAGATCACGGCGAGCGGAATGCGCACGAGAAACAGGCCGCCACCGAGCGCGGTCAGCACGATCAGCGGCCAGCGCGACAGCAGCGGCTCGGCGCGGCCACTCCACAGCACGTAGGCGCAGCCGAACGAATAGAGGCCCACGGCGGCTGATACGATGATCATGCGCGCCGTGGCGGAATCGTACAGCGCAGGGATCTGGCAGGCTGCGATCCAAACCAGCGCACCGGCGAGCAGGGCGGCGGGGCTCGGGCGCTTGCCTTCGAAGCAGCGCGCGCCTTCCAGCATCAGCGCGCAGGCCGTGAACAGCACCACATAGGCGAGGTCGACCGAATAGACGTCCGGGATCGTTCCGCGCAGGCAGAGCAGGCCAAGCGCGACAGCCATCACGAGCACTGCGCCGCTCCACCAGGCAAGCGCACGGACCGCGCGGTTTTGCAGCCAGGCGAAGAAGGTCAGCGCGCCGAGCAGCACCATGGCTGACAGCATCAGCACGTAGATTGTCGGAACGTGGAGTAACGGCATGGTTCCTACCCTGTCGCAGGCCCCATACCAAGTCCGTGCTACGATTTGCTTGCGATAGTTGGTAAACGTCGTCGTAACGGCTTCCGAATTCCGGGATGGACGTGCAGCGCCGCCGACGCCGCGTCGGGCGGCTTCATCAAATCTCGTTCCGCGAACCTGCCGTCGGAAAGCAGAGCCGGAGCTTGAGCCCTGGCGCGTTGTCGAGCAGTTCGATCCGTGCGCCGTGGAGACGGGCAACGGCGGCGACCAGGCTCAATCCGAGACCGTTGCCCTGCGCGTAGCGGCTGTGTTCGAGCCGGTAGAAGCGCTTGAACACATGCTCATGCTGATCGGCGGGAATTCCCGGGCCGTCGTCGGCGACCGAGACGGCCGGCTGACCGTCAATGGTCTCGTGCACAACCACGACCTGCCCTCCGGCACGGCCGTGCTTGATCGCATTGTCCACGAGATTGGCGATGGCATCGAAGATCAGATCGCGATCGCCGGTCACCAGCACCTCGCGATCGCCGGCAATGGTGAGACGGGTGCCGTCCTGCTCGGCAGCGGCATCGTACAGCTCGACCACCTCGCCGGCGATCTCCGCCAGGTCCACGCGGTGGAACGCGTCTTTTCGCGCCTGGGTCTCGATCTGCGCGATCCGCGTGATGGACGCAAAGATCCGCAAGACAGCATCGAGGTCGGCGATAGCGTCGCCGATCAGCGTCTGATCGTCGTCGCCGATGCGCGGCCCGTGCCAGGCCTTCTCCAGCCGTCCGCGCATGCGCGTCAGCGGCGTCCGCAAATCGTGCGCGACATTGTCGCTCACCTGCTTGATCTCGCCCATCAAGGTTTCGATGCGGTCCAGCATCAGATTGAGGTTCTCCGCCACGCGATCCCATTCGTCATGGGTGCCGCGCAGCGGGATGCGCTTGTCGGGACCGCTGAGCATGATGGCGCGGCTGGTGGCGTTGATCGACTCGATCCGCCCTACCGTCCGCCGCGTCACCAGGATGCTCGCGACGCCGCCTATCATGAACATCAAGGCAATGCTCAAGGCCACCGCTGTCTTGATGTGATCGGTAAAGCCGTCGAGGTCGCTGATATCCTTTCCGACCAGCAGACGATCGCCGTTCGGAAAGATTTCGACCGCCGCCCGCAGCAATGGCCGGCCGTCTGCGCCGGGCGGTGGCTCCACACCGCGAAACTCGGCCGATCCCCCCGCCGCCGTGACCGCCGGTGGCCAGATCTTGAGATTGTCGGTCTTGAGATTGCCGGCCAGCGCGGTCGATGCGGGATCGACCAGGAGATAGATATTGTCGGCAAAAGTCTGGTCGGCAACGCGTTGCCGGATCAGGGCGATCAGCCCATCGCGCCCGGAGCGCTCGTAAGCGCCGCGCAGGCTGACCAGCTCGATCATGATGGCGCGGTCCGACTGGCTGCGCACATAGGAGGAGGTGGCGAGATAGACGTAGGCAAAAATCGCCGACGCTATCACGCCAAAAATCCCGATCCCGAGCAGCGCCTGCTTGAACGTCGACGAGGCGAAGGTCTTAGCCAGGAGCACGGAGACAATACCCGATGCCGCGCACCGTATGGATCAGCGGATAAGCCTGCTGACCGTCGACCTTGCGGCGAACGCGCCCGACATAGACGTCGATGATGTTGGTTGAGGGATCGAAATGAATATCCCAGACTTGCTGCAGCAGCATGGCGCGTGATACGACGCGGCCTTCGTTGCGCACCAGATACTCCAGCAACTGGAATTCCCGCGGCAACAGCAAGATGTCTTTGCCGCGCCGACTGGCGGTGCGAGACACCAGGTCGATGACGAGATCGCCCACCCGCAAAATGGTCTCCTTCACGATGGTGTCGCTGCGGCGCCCCAGCGCCTCGACCCGCGCCAGTAGTTCGACGAACGAAAATGGCTTCACCAGATAGTCGTCGCCGCCAGCGCGCAAGCCGCGCACCCGATCGTCGACCTCACCGAGCGCGCTGATGATCAGGACGGGCGCGGCGTTGCCATCGTCGCGCAGTTGCCGCATCACGGCGATGCCGTCGATATCCGGAAGCATGCGGTCGATGGTGATCACGGCATAGTCGCTGGCGGCGCTGCGACGCAACGCCTCATGGCCGGTGGCGGCCAGATCCACCTGGTAGCCGCTGGTCGTGAGCGAATCCACGAGCTGGCCGGCGGTTTCCGGGTCGTCCTCAACGACCAGAATACGGCGGTGACCTCCCGTCATGGCGTTTCGTCTCCGAACGACTGCTCAAAAGCCGAACCCAGTCTGGCAAGAAAATCGGAAAGTCGTTGCGCGACTCCATGGCCGAACCAACCCACGCGTCGTCCGAGGGTTGCCTGCGGAGGCGCAAATAGGAGGCGCAAATAAGCGTGATGGTCACCCCAGCCGACCCGGAGTCCGGATCCCCATACTCTGGTTGCGATCATCACGACGTCCGGGCCGGAGAGGTGACCGAAGTCCGCGCGTCCACTCCGAACCCATCACGCTCGATCCTTTTGTTTGGAGCATGATCTCCGCTCTAACGCGTTCCGCGTTTGTCGCGAGGGAAAACCGGTGCCCACTTTGCACGCGGTCCCGCGGATCATGCTCTAGTAGTAACCGTAGTCGCCGCAGACATTGACCACCCGGAATCCACGCGGCGTCCACACCCTGCGCCAGCAATTGTCGTAAGCGGCGTAAACTGCGGGCGCGCCAATGAACGCAAAGCGGTGGAAGCGATGATGATGGCGGTGATGGAAGCCGCGATGGAATCGGCCGCCGTGGAATGCGAACCGCGGCGAGGCTCCGGCATGCGCAAAGGACGACCCTGGGAAACGGCTGCCGCTGAAACGGGGTCCTGCGCCGGAAAAGCGCGCGCCGCCGCCGATGTTCGTGCCGCCGCCAAAGCGCGGACCGCCGCCCACGGCGCCAGCACGCATCCCGCCACCGCCGCCGCCGGCGTGCACGCCACCGCCGAAACCACCGCCACCGCCGGCGCGCATGCCGCCGCCGCCTCCGATACCACCACCACCGGCCATACCGCCGCCGCCCCCGACACTACCGGCGGCGTGACCGCCACCACCGCCGCCACCCATACCGCCGCCGCCACGCTGTGCGAGCGCCGGCGACGCAAGCGCCAGCGTCGTACCAAGCGCCGCCGCGATGAGGCCGTTAAGGAGCTTGCTGTTCATTTGCGATCCTCCTCCGTGATTGGACCATAGCGACGGATGCCGTCGCAGGAAGAAGACGATCAGGAGACGCAAATGATCCCGCGATGACCCATGACAAATGCGACAGTTTCTGACAGCGAAGTTAGTTTCACCGCGGAGCAGAGGCGTAGTTATAGCGCGGATCACCGGCCGGGCATGCGGGCTGGAATGCCGACATGCCGGCCGCGAAAGAAGCTCGTCTGTACCGAAATGGCGCGCCCGACACGATTCGAACGTGTGACCCTTGCCTTCGGAGGCAAGAGCCGTGTCTGCACCCACCCAGACTTGGCCATTGTTGGCTATGAGACGCCATATGCGTCGATCGACCGACAGCAATGCGAAGAGTGGCACGCGAAGTTCGTGCAATCATCGAGCGTCCCGCGGCCGGCCATGTGCGTTGGGAACTGCCACTTTCCATTTTCCCTGGCGACCGCGCACGAGGCTGACGCTGTCGATGCGGATGTGATCGCCCAGGAAGTCGATGAACGCGCGCACACGGGCGGGCAAGGGACCGCCCTGGCCTAGATAGACGGCATGAATATCTTCGCAGTCGCCTGGGTTGAAATCTTCCAGAACAGGTACGAGACGGCCCGCCTCGATATCGGGACCGATATGAAACAGGGCAAGGCGCGCAAGTCCCGCGCCGCCGAGAGCGAGGAGACGCGCGGCCTCGCCATCGCTTGCCCGTGCAACAGGCGGAGGTGACAGCGACTCTATGCCTTTGCCCTTGCGAAACGGCCAGCCCTCGACGATGCGCGAGAAGGTCCAGCCGATGCCTTTATGGCGCGCAAGATCGGCTGGACTGCGAGGAGCTGCGTGCCGCGCGAGGTAGTTCGGCGATGCCACAACGGCCATTCGGCTCGTACCGAGCTTGCGCGCCACGAGGCGCGATTCCCGAAGCGGGCCCACGCGTATGGCGATGTCGGCGCGCTCTTCCAACAGGTCGATGACCGTGTCCGAGAGCATGATGTCGAGCGTGACCTCGGGATTCTGCGCAAGGAACAGAGGCACTAGCGGCATCACGTGACGCATCCCGAACGGGACGTTGCTATTGACCCGAAGATGGCCGCGGGGACAGGCGCCGGCCGATGCCTCGCGCTCGGCCTCATCCATATCGGCCAGAATGCGCCTGGCCCGGTCGTAGAAAGCTTGCCCCTCGGGCGTGAGCTGTAGCTTGCGCGTTGAGCGGTTGAGGAGGCGTGTGCTGAGCCGCGCTTCAAGTCGCGACACAAGCTTGCTGACGCCCGAGGGCGTCAGCTTGAAGTCGCGCGCCGCCGCAGTGAAGCCGCAGAGGTCGGCGACCCGCACGAACACTTCCATCTCGGCGGCGCGGTTGGTGTCCAGGCGAGGCATGATGAATTCATCTCATAAATGAATGGAATTGTCGCCCTCTAGTTCCAGATGGCGCGGCGCACCATTGTTGGGCCCAGTCACTGCTGATCGGGAGCCAAAATCATGCCTGTTGCCGTCCTCGCCCTTACCGCTGGCGCCTTCGGCATCGGCACGACCGAGTTCATCATCATGGGTCTGCTGCTACAGGTCGCTGCCGACATGCAGGTCTCCGTCTCGACCGCCGGCCTGCTGATTTCCGGCTACGCTCTCGGGGTTTTCGCCGGCGCACCGATCCTGACGCTCGCCACGCGCCGAATGCCGAGAAAGGCGGTGCTGCTGGGGTTGATGGCGATCTTCACGCTCGGAAATGCCGCCTGCGCAATCGCGCCCAGCTATGCGGCGTTGATGGCGGCGCGCGTTCTGACGTCGCTCGCGCACGGTACCTTCTTCGGCGTCGGGTCGGTTGTGGGGACAGGGCTTGTCGCACCAGACAAGCGGGCCTCGGCGATCGCGATGATGTTTACGGGCCTGACGGCCGCCACGCTGCTTGGTGTGCCTTTCGGTGCCTGGTTCGGCCTGTCGTTCGGCTGGCGGTCCGCGTTCTGGGCCGTGGCGGCGATCGGCGTCGTCGCGTTCATCGTGCTTGCCCTGCTTGTGCCGAACCATGTGGGCCGCAACGGCGAGAACACTTCGCTGCGCGAAGAGCTGACGGTGCTCGCCCGGCCGCAGGTGCAGCTCGGGTTGGCGATGACCGTGCTTGGCTTCGCCGGTCTTTTCACGGTATTCACCTACATTCAGCCGATCCTCACCAAGATCACCGGGTTTTCGGAAGCCGCGGTCTCGCCGATCCTCCTCGTATTCGGCGTCGGGCTGTCGATCGGCAACATCGCCGGGGGACGGCTTGCAGATCGTGGCTTGCCGCGTGCTCTGATCGGAACCCTTGCCGGTCTCGTCATCGTCCTCGTTGTGCTTGCGCTCGCGCTCCCTGCCAAGACGCCGGCCGTGCTGCTGGTCGGCCTGCTCGGCGCGGCAGCTTTCGCCACCGTCGCGCCGCTCCAGATTCGCGTAATCGAGAAGGCGGGAGCGGCCGGGCAGAACCTTGCTTCCAGCCTGAACATCGCCGCCTTCAACCTTGGCAACGCGCTCGGCGCCTGGGCTGGCGGCGTGACCATCGATCGCGGTCTTGGCCTCGCCGCCTTGCCGGTGGTCGCAGCGGTTATCACGGCCTTCGGTCTCGCGCTGGCATTCTGGAGCCTACGGCTCGACCGGAGGTCCGCAACGTCGATCACGTGTCCCGCAGAATAGGAGTGTAGATGCCCGTATGATTCTGCGCGATCGGGCCGATCAGCAGAAGTCTTCCATCAAGGAGCGACCGCGCGCCGCGGGTCGCGACGAGCGCGTCGGCTTGGGCTCTTCCGGGATGATCGTGATGGTCCACGCCGCCGGAACGCTCGACTTGCTTTCCACGATCGATCGAACGTGGCCGGTGACCGCCGATCCGGCCGAATGCACGGTTGCAGGCCTGCCATTGAACTGGGCGATACGGAGACGCCGCACTTCTTTCTGATCGCTCGTTTCAAACGTGAACATGAGGGCACTCCCTTGGTCCACGCAACTATCCTCAGTCAACGTTATCCGGAGGTGAAAATCTCAAACCGTAGAAGTACGGCTAGCCGCGCGTCTGCGGTGCGCAGCGCGCTTTCCGGGATGATGTCAGCCGGCTGCGTCGGGAAACACCGCTTCCATCTTGGTCTTCAGCGTTGCGGCGTTGAACGGCTTGACGATGTAATTGTTGACGCCGGCCTTCTTCGCGGCGATCACGTTTTCGGTCTTGGATTCAGCGGTGATCATGATGAAGGGCGTCTTGGAGAATTCCGGGCTGGCGCGGACTTCCCTGAGCAGGTCGTAGCCGGTCATCGGCTCCATGTTCCAGTCGGAGATCACGAGGCCGTATCGCTTGGTCTGCATCTTGGCAAGCGCAGCCGATCCATCGCTGGCCTCGTCGACATTCTCGAATCCGAGCTGCTTGAGAAGATTGCGGATGATGCGGATCATGGTGCTGTAGTCATCGACCACCAGGATCGGCATCGACAGATCAAAAGCCATGTTCGTACTCCGCGCAAACAATAAGCCGCCGAACCCAGGTGAATGCGCGTTGCACGCGAAAGAGTCTCGAACCCGCACCCGTCAGCACCGTGACAACTATCAGGGCTCGTTGAACAGCGCGTTAATCGCCCGCGGGACCCGGAACGCCGCAGGAGCCGCGATTGGCCGTAGTAATACGGTGAGGTAGGTCTACCTGCGTCATAACTTCTCAACCCCTCATCCTGAGGAGCCCGCGAGAAGCGGGCGTCTCGAAGGATGTAGGCCACAGACGGGGCCTCATGGTTCGAGACGCGCTTCGCGCTCCTCACCATGAGGGTTTATGACGGGGACCGTCGCAATCTTCGCGCGCAACGGCGATGCAATGCGTATCGCAGATCGGGCTTGCGACCGTGGTCGACCGCAGGAAGCGACTACGCAGCCGCGCTGTGGATGCGCGGATGCAGCAGCCTCGTGTACTGCGCCTTGACCGTCGCGTAGCATTCGCAGGACGTCTTGATCAGGCCGTCCACGTTGGTGATTTCGATATGCCCGCGGCTGTAGTGGATGAAATCCGCCTGCTGCAGCGTATGGGCCACCAGCGAAACGCTGTTGCGTCGCGCGCCGATCATCTGGGCCATCGCTTCCTGGGTCAGGACCAGCTTGTCGCTGCCGGAGAGGTCGCGTGTATGCAACAGGCATCGCGCCAGCCGGGATTCCACCGTATGCGAGGCATTGCAGCCGGCGGTCTGCTGTATCTGCGCATAGACGGCGAGGCCATGCCGCGTCAGTGCGGTACGCAGCGTTGCGCTCTGGTCGGCGGCAGCACGAAGCTGGTCGAGATCGATCGTCGAGGCCGCGCCCGGCACCAGCACCACGGCGGTATTCAACGCCACGGGGTCGCCGAGGGCAGCGAATGCACCGAAGATGCTGTCGCGGCCGATCATCGCGATCTGGACGTGCTCGCCGCGCGCGAGCTTCACGACCAGCGAGATGACGCCCTTGTGCGGAAGATACGCACGCTTGAGCGTTTCGTCGACTTCGACCAGCACCATTTCCTGGCTGAGATCGGCGGCGCGCAGATGCGGGCGGATCAGTTCGAAATCGTCCGCGGTCAGCGAGGACAAGAATCCATTCGGAGAACGAGGGGCTGAATCCAAAGCAGTCTCCTGCCTTACGGCCAAGCCGGTCTCTGGCGTCTGCTGCGTACAGTCCGAACTGCAGGATGATCCTCGCACATTATATTGGCAAGAAAAACTGGCAAACGTGGATTGATGGCGCTTCGGCTCGGTTAAGTGGGCTTTAACCGCTCCGACGCTTTGCGATGTAAGCACAGCGATGCGAAGTCGCCGCCGGCAATAGCTGCGAACTTCTTTCGAAGTAGCGACCGCGGCGACTTGCCGTGGGGCAGGCTAGCTACAAATTCCCCATCCACCGAATCAGCCCAGGTTGTGGAACCGGCCTTATACACTGTAGAGGGCAGACAGAGCGGCCTGTTTACGGCGGAAAATGCTGTAGCGCACTGATTCGCAAGAAAAATTGCCCGCACGATCAGCCGAGCGGTTCCTTTTGTGGAACTTCCTGGCCGTGTGGACGGAGTGCGTCCTACGCGCGTCGCCCTGCGATTGCGACTGAGGAATGATTGGACTGAAAGTTCGCTATCCGCTTCCGGGGGGCTGACATGACACGCGTTCTCATCGTCGATGACGATTCCATGGTCTGCACGGCCATCGAGGTCTATCTCGAACGTCACGGCTTTGAGGTGACGGTAGCCAATGGCGGCGAAGCCGGGCTCCGTGCGCTGGAAGACTCCGGCTTCGACCTGATGCTCGTCGATATCTTCATGCCGCACATGCGCGGCTTCGAATCGATCAGGATTTTTCACGAGCGTGCCCCGACGATTCCCCTGATTGCGATGTCGGGATACGCCTTTGCCAATCTCGACTCGCCGGCGCCGGATTTCTTGCGCATGGCGCTCGAGCTCGGTGCCACGCGCTGCCTACGCAAGCCGTTCACGCCGGGCGCGCTCCTGGCGGTCGTCAACGAATGTCTTGCCGAAGCCCGCTCCCGTTTCAGCGGCGTCGCCCAGTCGAACTAGCGCGTGATGATTTTTGGTTCGATCAAGTTCGCCGCACACGCGCTTCACCTCTCCCGCTTGCGGGGGAGGTCGGCGCGAAGCGCCGGGTGGGGGCTCTCCCCACTCGGTCAGTGTCGCCCGCGGAGACACCCCCACCCCAACCCTCCCCCGCAAGCGGGAGAGGGAGCGCGCCTTCTTCGTGGTCGCGATCAAATCTAATTTCATCATGCTTTAGCGGCTGGCGAATTTCTCTCCGCAGCAATCGCCGGAATTTTTGCGAGCCGCGGTCACGGCCACTTAACCGTACTTTTACGGTTTGCTGCTTAGGTCAGCTTTAACCATCGGCACTCCAGTGTCCAATTGCTGCAAATCAGAGCCGTCAAGTTGAGGCATTGTTAAATCTCGCTCTGTATTGCTGGCATGGCCAAAGAAATGGCTTCGAAACCAGAAGGAAATAGACATGTCAGGCATTGTCCTCTCCGCGTCGGTTCGCCAGAACCTCCTCTCCCTCCAGTCGACCGCTGATCTGCTCGCCACCACGCAGAACCGCCTTGCCACCGGCAAGAAGGTCAACACGGCCCTCGACAACCCCACGAACTTCTTCACCGCGCAGTCGCTCGATTCGCGCGCTTCCGACATCAACAACCTCTTGGACGGCATCGGCAACGGCGTGCAGGTGCTGCAGGAGGCCAACAACGGCATCACCTCGCTGCAGAAGCTGGTCGACACCGCGAAGTCGATCGCCAACCAGGCGCTGCAGAGCGCGGTCGGCTACTCCACCAAGTCGAACGTCTCCACGACGATCGCCGGCGCCACCGCCACCGACCTGCGCGGCACCACGACCTACACCAGCGCAACCGCGTCCTCCAACGTGCTGTTCGACGGTGCGGCCGGCGGCACACAAGCGGCCACTTCGGCAGACAAGCTGGGCGGCACGCTCGCCACGTATACGGGGACTGCGATCAGCGGGACGACCACCGCAGCCCACCTTCTGAACGGCGCGACTGCGCAAGACGCCCAAGCTGGCGTTGTGGCAGGCGACACGCTTACCGTCGATGGCAAGACGATTACCTTTGCTTCGGGTGACGTTCCCGCCACAGCACCGACGGGATTTACCCAGGTTGGTGCCGCCGGCATCACCACCGGCAACGTCTATTCCGACGCGAACGGCAACTCGATCGTCTATCTGGGATCTGCCACGGAGGCGGCGATCGGCGACGTACTGACCGCGATTGACATCGCAAGTGGCGTGCAGAGGAACGTTGCTGGCACGTTGACGCTGAATGCCACCCAGACCGCTTCGAGCGTCAACGGTACCGGCCAATTGGTGCTCAGGAGCTCGACGGGCGCCGATCTCAGCGTGACGGGCAAGTCAGACATCCTGAATGCGCTGGGTCTGACCACCGCTACCGGCTCCGGCAATACCACCATCACGGCGGCCCGCACGACCAGCTCCAACAGCCTCGGTACTCTGGTTCAGGATGGCTCCACCCTGAACGTGAATGGCAAGATCATCACGTTCAAGAACGGCGGTACGCCTGGCACGGCAGAAGTTGCGAGCGGATCGGGCGTGACTGGCAACGTCGTGACCGATGGTAGCGGTAACTCGACCGTCTATCTCAACGAGGCTAGCCTCGCCGACGTGCTGACTGCGATCGATCTCGCCACCGGCGTGCAGACGGCATCCAACGCTGGCGGCACCGCGACCCTGAGCACGGCGTCTGGTCAGACCAACTCCTCGCTCGTCGCCGGTTCGTTGAACATCTCGACCGGCTCCAACGCCGATCTGTCGATCATCGGCACGGGCAATGCCCTGTCGGCGCTCGGCCTCACCGGCAACACCGGCACGGGGACCAACTTCACCGCCAGCCGCACTGCCGCGCCCGGCAGCATCTCCGGCAAGACCTTGACCTTCACCTCCTTTAATGGCGGTACGGCGGTCAACGTCACCTTCGGTGATGGCACGAACGGCACGGTTAAGACGCTTGACCAGCTCAATGCACAGTTGCTGGCCAATAACCTGAGCGCGACGGTCGACTCGACTGGCAAGCTGACGATCTCCACCACCAACGACTATGCTTCGTCGACCCTCGGCTCGGCGACGGCGGGCGGTGCGATCGGCGGCACGCTGACTTCTACGGTCAGCTTCACGACCGCGACGGCTCCGGTGGTCGACGCTTCGGCGCAGAGCGTCCGCAGCGGTCTGGTCAATCAGTTCAACGGCGTCCTGGCCCAGATCACCAGCACCGCACAGGACTCGTCGTTCAACGGCGTCAACCTGCTCGGCGGCGATCAGCTCAAGCTGACGTTCAACGAAACCGGCAAGTCGACCCTGAGCATCACCGGCGTCAACTTTGATGCCGCCGGTCTCGGTCTGGCGAACCTGACCAGCGGCACCGACTTTATCGACAACTCGGCGACCAACAGGGTGATCTCCAGCCTGAGCAGCGCTTCGACCCTGCTGCGCTCCCAGGCTTCTGCCTTGGGTTCGAACCTGTCGATCGTGCAGATCCGTCAGGACTTCTCGAAGAACCTGATCAACGTGCTGCAGACCGGCTCGTCGAACCTGACGCTGGCCGACACCAACGAGGAAGCGGCGAACAGCCAGGCGCTGTCGACCCGCCAGTCGATCGCGGTGTCCGCGCTGGCGCTGGCCAACCAGAGCCAGCAGAGCGTGCTGCAGCTCCTGCGCTAAGCGGGACGGCAACGTCAACGATCAAGGCGGCGGGGGAAACCCCGCCGCCATTTTCGTTTCAAAATCCCTGAAGAGGCTATGGCGGTATATCCGCCGCTGATTTGCACGAGCGATGTTTCGCAAACGTCGTGAGCCGCTGCATTCAAGCGCGTCGTCGACCGCGTTTCGATCGCCTTCGCATCACCGCAACGCGCGGCTCACGAAATTATTCACCATATCCGTATTAGCACGGACGGTGAAATTAATTAGCCGTGAAATCCGAAGCGTTATTTCTGGAGAAGACCAGTATCTGAATCTTTGGAAGGCGCGCTCATATGGATGATCTGTTGCGGGAGTTCCTGACGGAGACCAGCGAGAGCCTGGATACGGTCGACAATCAGTTGGTGCGGTTCGAGCAGGATCCGAGCGACGCGAAGATCCTGGATAACATCTTCCGCCTGGTCCACACCATCAAGGGCACCTGCGGCTTCCTGGGGCTGCCGCGGCTGGAAGCACTCGCCCATGCCGGCGAGACCTTGATGGGCAAGTTCCGCGACGGCATGCCGGTCAAGGCCGAAGCCGTGACGCTGATCCTGTCGAGCATCGACCGCATCAAGGAAATCCTCGCAGGCCTGGAAGCCACCGAGACCGAGCCCGAGGGCACCGACGAAGACCTGATCGAGAAGCTGCATGCGATGGCCGAAGGTGGTCACCATGCGGCGGAAGCGCAGCCTGAACCCGCGCCCGCGCCCCCGCCCGTCGTGGCGGCGCCGCCGGTTGCGCCCGCGATGACCAAGGGCACACTGGTCGAACAGGTGCTGGAGCGTCCGTTGCGTCCGGGCGAGGTCTCGCTCGACGACCTCGAGCGCGCCTTCCGCGAGACCGAGACCGAAGCCGCGCCGGCACCCGTTGCCAAGGCTGCGCCGGCGCCGGAAGCCAAGGAAGTAAAGGCAAAACCGGCCAAGCGCGCCGCCGCCGTCGAGGTCGACGGCGAGGTCGCCGACAAGATCGCCAACCAGTCGATCCGCGTCAACGTCGACACCCTCGAACATTTGATGACCATGGTCTCCGAGCTGGTGCTGACCCGCAACCAGCTCCTGGAAATCTCGCGCCGCAACGAGGACACCGAGTTCAAGGTGCCGCTGCAGCGGCTCTCCAACGTCACCGCCGAGCTGCAGGAAGGCGTCATGAAGACGCGGATGCAGCCGATCGGCAATGCCTGGCAGAAGCTGCCGCGCATCGTGCGCGACCTCTCGGGCGAACTCGGCAAGCAAATTGAATTGGAAATGCACGGCGCCGACACCGAGCTCGACCGCCAGGTGCTCGATCTGATCAAGGATCCGTTGACGCACATGGTGCGCAACTCCGCCGACCACGGCCTGGAGACCCCGGCCGAGCGGCTCGCGGCCGGCAAGGGCGAGCAGGGCACGATCCGGCTGTCGGCCTATCACGAGGGCGGCCATATCATCATCTGCATTGCGGATAACGGCCGCGGGCTGAACACCGAGCGGATCAAGGCGAAAGCGCTGCAGAACGGCCTCGTCACCGAGGCTGAACTGGAGAAGATGACCGAAGCCCAGATCCACAAGTTCATCTTCGCGCCGGGCTTCTCCACCGCCGCCACCGTCACCTCGGTGTCCGGCCGCGGCGTCGGCATGGACGTGGTGCGCACCAATATCGACCAGATCGGCGGCACCATCGACATCAAGAGCGTGGCCGGCGAAGGTTCTTCCGTCACCATCAAGATCCCGCTGACCTTGGCGATCGTCTCGGCCCTGATCGTGGAAGCCGCCGGCGACCGCTTTGCGATCCCGCAATTGTCTGTGGTCGAACTGGTGCGCGCCCGCGCCAACTCCGAGCACCGCATCGAGCGCATCAAGGACACCGCGGTCTTAAGGTTGCGCAACAAGCTGTTGCCGCTGATGCACCTGAAGAAGCTGCTGAAGATCGACGACGGCTCGTCCTCAGACCCCGAGAACGGCTTCATCGTGGTCACCCAGGTCGGCAGCCAGACCTTCGGCATCGTGGTCGACGGCGTGTTCCACACCGAAGAAATCGTGGTCAAGCCGATGTCGACCAAGCTGCGGCACATCGACATGTTCTCCGGCAACACCATTTTGGGCGATGGCGCCGTGATCATGATCATCGACCCCAATGGCATTGCCAAGGCGCTCGGCGCCTCCGGCGCCTCGGCCCATGAGATGGCCGACGATGCGTCGGCAGCGCATGCGATGTCCGGCGAACAGCTCACCTCGCTGCTCGTGTTCCGCGCCGGCTCAAGCCAGCCCAAGGCGGTGCCGCTCGGCCTCGTCACCCGGCTGGAAGAGATCGCCACCGACAAGATCGAGCTCTCTAACGGCCGCTACATGGTGCAGTACCGCGACCAGCTCATGCCGCTGGTGCAGATGGCCGGCGTCACTGTCCAGACCTCCGGCTCGCAGCCGATCCTGGTGTTCGCCGACGACGGCCGCTCGATGGGGCTCGTGGTCGACGAGATCATCGACATCGTCGAGGAGCGGCTGCACATCGAGGTCGCCGGCCAGCAGGACGGCATCCTGGGTTCCGCCGTGATCAAGGGCCAGGCCACCGAGGTGATCGACGTCGGCCACTTCCTGCCGATGGCGTTTGCCGACTGGTTCTCGCGCAAGGAGATGCGGGCCTCCTCGACCGCGCAATCGGTGCTCCTGGTCGATGACTCCGCCTTCTTCCGCAACATGCTGGCGCCGGTCTTGAAAGCCGCCGGCTACAAGGTGCGGGTCGCCGTCAACGCGCAGGAGGGGCTCTCGGCGCTGCGCTCGGGCCAGACCTTCGACGTGGTGCTGACCGACATCGAGATGCCCGACATGAACGGCTTCGAATTCGCCGAGACGATCCGCGCCGACAACAATCTGGGCCAGTTGCCGATCATCGCGCTGTCCTCGCTGGTGTCGCCGGCGGCGATCGAGCGCGGGCGGCAGGCCGGCTTCCACGATTACGTCGCCAAGTTCGATCGCCCCGGCCTGATCGCGGCGCTGAAGGAACAGACCGCCGACACCCGGCGCGCGGCTTAAGGAAGCAAGACCATGACAACCAAGACCGAGACCATCGAGGGCACCGTGGCCGAATACGTCACCGCCGTGATCGGCGGCCAATTGTTCGGCCTGCCGATCTCGCGGGTGCAGGACGTGTTCATGCCGGAACGGCTGACCCGGGTGCCGCTGTCCTCCGCCGAGATCGCCGGCGTGCTCAATCTGCGCGGCCGCATCGTCACCGTGGTCGACATGCGCGCCCGGCTCGGCCTGCCGAAGAACGACGACGGCAAGCCGCCGATGGCGGTCGGCGTCGACCTCAGGGGCGAGTCCTACGGCCTGCTGATCGACCAGATCGGCGAGGTGCTGCGGCTACCCGACAATGGCCGCGAGGAAAACCCCGTCAACCTCGACCCCCGCTTCGCCAAGCTCGCCGGCGGCGTGCACCGCCTCGACGGCCAGCTCATGGTCGTCCTCGACGTCGATCGCGTTCTCGAAATCATACCGAAAACAACCCTCGCGGCGTAGCACCGCTCGTCAAGCAAGGACGCCAATAATGAAAACCTGTCTTGTCGTCGATGACTCCAGCGTCGTGCGAAAGAGCGCGCGCCGCATCCTCGAGGAAATGGATTTCCGGATTATCGAAGCCGAGGACGGCGAGCAGGCGCTTGAGGCCTGCAAGAGTGCCATGCCCACGGCAGTTCTGCTCGACTGGAATATGCCTGTCATGGACGGCTACGAATTCCTCGGCCATCTGCGCCGCCTGCCTGGCGGCGACGCGCCCAAGGTGGTGTTCTGCACCACCGAGAACGGCATGGACCATATCGCGCGTGCGCTGCATGCCGGTGCCGACGAATACATCATGAAGCCGTTCGACAAGGACATCGTCGCGGCAAAATTCCAGGAAGTCGGCCTGGTCGCGCTTACGGAACAGAGCCCGATCTAAATCTTATCGCTTGCCCCTGAGAGGCTCCCGTGACCCCGCCAGACTATGAGTATCTGCGTAAGCTCCTGAAGGATCATTCCGGTCTCGACTTGTCCGCAGACAAGCAATACCTGATCGAAAGCCGCCTGCTTCCGCTGTCGCGCAAGTGCGGTGTGCCCGGCATCGGCGAACTCGTGCAGAAAATGAAGGGCGGATCGTCATCGATCATCGCCCAGGTGGTCGAGGCCATGACCACCAACGAGACCTTCTTCTTCCGCGACAAGGTGCCGTTCGAACACTTCCGCGATACGATCGTGCCGGAGCTGTTGAAGGCGCGTGCCGGCCGCAGGAGCATCAGGATATGGTGTGCCGCCGGCTCGACCGGCCAGGAGCCGTATTCGCTTGCGATGTCGCTGAAGGAAATGGGCGCGGTGCTTGCCGGCTGGCGGATCGAGATCGTCGCGACCGACCTGTCGCAGGAAGTGCTCGAAAAATCGAAGTCGGGCGTCTATAGCCAGTTCGAGGTCCAGCGCGGCCTTCCGATTCAGCTTCTCGTCAAATACTTCAAGCAGAACGGCGAACTGTGGCAGATCAGCCCGGAGCTGCGCGGCATGGTGCAGCATCGCCAGCTTAATCTGCTGCACGATTTCTCCCAGCTCGGCACCTTCGACGTCATCTTCTGTCGGAATGTCCTGATCTATTTCGATCAGGAGACCAAGATCAATATCTTTGGCCGCCTCGCCAAGGCAATGGAAGGCGATGGCTTCCTGGTGCTGGGGGCGGCGGAAACGGTCGTCGGTCTGACTGATGTCTTCAAGCCGTTCCCGGACAAGCGCGGCCTCTATCGGCCGAGCGGTGCGCGTGCCGCATCTCCGCAGGTCGCAGCGGCAATGCCAAAAATAGCGGCAATGGCGGGACGGTGAGCGATGACAGAGGACGGCAAGGGCACGGAGCGGGTTACGTTCAGCAGGGGCTATGACGTCTGCATCATGGCGATCGACGGGACCTGGCGCAGGGACTGCCAGCTCAACGCGATCTCGGACACCGACGCCGAACTGACGGTGGAAGGCTCCATTCAAGGCCTCAATCTCAAGGAGTTCTTCCTGCTGCTGTCCTCGACCGGCCTCGCCTATCGCCGGTGCGAGCTCGTTCGTGTCAACGGCACGGAAATGGACATCCGCTTCCTGAGAGGCAAGCACGGCAAGAAAAAGTCAGGCGCGTCGTCAAAGGCCGAAGAGGCAATGCACTGAGGCCGATCGCGGGCCAGGTGGAGTTCTTTCGGCGTAGCAAAGGACTTGGCCGGCTCAACGGGCGCGGATGGCGCTCTCGCGCGCGGTGGAAAGACCCGCTACCAGATGCCGGTAATGCGCGATCGGCTCCGGCCGGCCAATCAGATAGCCCTGAACCTGACAGCCTTCCCGCGCAAGGAAAGTCCGTTGCTCTTCGGTCTCGACGCCCTCCGCGATGACCGGCAGCGCGAGCGTGCGCCCCAGTCTCACGATGGACTGGATGATGGCGCCGGCCTGAAAACTGTCGCCGATCCTGGAAACGAAGGTCTGGTCGATCTTGATCTTGTCGAAGGGAAAGTCCTGCAGGTAGGACAGCGATGAATAGCCGGTGCCGAAATCGTCCATCGCGATGCGCACGCCAAAGCCCTTGATTCGACGCAGGATGGAGAGGGCGCGGTCGAAATCCCAAAACAGCACGCCCTCGGTGATTTCGACTTCAAGGCGTTGTGGATCGAGACCGGTTTCGAGCAAGGTCGCAAGAATCATCGCCGGCACGTCGCTGCGCCGGAAGTCGACCGTCGACAGGTTGACCGCGATCGTCAGCGGCCGTCGCCAGGATGCGGCTTCCCGGCAGGCTTCGCGCAGCACCCATTCATCGATCGGGCCGATCGCGCCGGTCTCTTCCGCCAGCGGAATGAACAGCCCCGGCGGCACCAGGCCGCGCAGGGGGTGCCGCCAGCGCAGCAACGCTTCGAAACCGAAGACCCTTCCATTGGGCAGCGCCTGTGGCTGGTAATACAATTCCAGTTCGTTCTTCGCCAGTGCTGCGCGGATGTCGTTCTGCAGCGCGCGCTTTTCGCGCATCTGGCGGCCCATCTCAGGTTCGAAAAAGCGTGTGCCGCCGCGCTGGTCGGCCTTGGCACGATAAAGCGCTGTCTCGGCATTGGCGACCAGGGTATCCGCATCGGCGCCGTCGCGGGGATAGATGCTGGCCCCGATCGTGAGGCTGCCCTCAATCGTTTGGCCTTCGATACAAACCGGCTGGTCGAGGGCGGTGCCGAGTTGGGCGCAGAGATCTCGCGCCGTCGCCGGTTGCGGGCCGTCGGGCGAGACGACAATGAATTCGTCAGCCCCGAGCCGCGCCAGGAACGATCCGTTGCAGGCCGACGTCAGCCTGTGGCCTATTTCCACCAGAAACTTGTCGCCGGTCGAATGGCCGTAGACGTCGTTGATCTCTCTGAACTGATCGATGTCGATGCACAGCACGGCAAACGAGGCATTGCCGCCCGCGCCGCGCCAAGCACTTGCGATGCGCTCGTTGAACGCCGCCCGGTTCGGCAGGCCGGTGAGCTGGTCGTGAAATGCCAGACGCGCGATCCTTGCCTCGTTCTGCGCGCGCTCGGTAATATCCTCGTGGGTCGAAACCCAACAGCCGTTCTGCGTCGGCCGGTACGAAACATTGACGATACGGCCGTCGTCGAGCTCGGCGACGAGGTTATCGGGGTTGCGCGTGGTCATCGCTGTCAGCAGTTTCGATCCGTATTGTCCGACGTCGCGATAGCAGGTGCCTGCCGCCTTGCGCGCCTCGAGCATTTCGTCGGTCGTGCATCCGACGCGCAGGCGGTCGGGCGCCAGTCTGTACATTTTGACGTAGCGATCGTTCCATAGCAGCAGGCGATTGTCCGGCCCGAACATGCAGAGGCCATGGCTCATATTGTTCAGCGCCGCGTCGAGCTTCTCCATCGTGGTGGCGGTGTCCAGGTCCGGCGGCGCGGGCGTGGCATGCCGGATGCCGGGCAGCGAACGCAGCAGGTGGCTAACAGCGCGAGAAAGTCCCGGAGAAAATTTGCGGCGAGGGAACATCGTACGCTCCAGCAGGACGGCGCCGTGTCGGCCTTACGCGACTACGAGCGAAAGCGCCGGCAGGTTGGCGGCGTAAGGATCATCATTGCCGGAATCCAGCAGGGAGCGCAGGGCAATGCCAAGATTGACATCGCAGGCATGCATCGCGGTCGCGGACTTTGTGTAGCGGGGAGATGCGTCGTCAAGCACGATGACGTTGATGGAACTCTCGGGAGCGCCGGGCGAAACTTCCCAGGCAATCATTTGTTCAATCAGTCGCAGGCTGTTCTGGACGTGTTCGATCAAGTTGATGAGGTCTGAAACCACGTGGGGCGCCTGTACGACGCTGTCGCCTGCTGCGTTTTGCATACGAGCACTCCTTAGTTACTTTATTAGGTGTGCGTTGCTACTTGTGCGTTAAGCCGTGGTCCCGTACAAATACGGTTCGGTATGAAGTGAATACCGTTATCCGAGTGTGCGTCACATTCAACCACGCATGGACGATGGAACATGGCTGAAAAAGCCCCCTCCCGCGGGGAGATTTTCGTAGTCGATGACGACCCTGCCGTTCGCGACACGCTTTCGATGGTGCTGTCGGCAGCCGGCTATCAGGTCATTTGTTTCGCCGACGGCGCCGCGCTGCTGGCGATTGCACGAACACGGACGCCAGCCTGCATCCTGCTCGACGTGCATATCCCCGGTAAGTCCGGCCTCGATATTCTGAAAGAGCTTCATGGTGAGGATTACCCTGCACCGATCTTCATGGTCTCGGGGCAGGGCGATATCGCCATGGCGGTCAGCGCCATCAAGAACGGCGCGCTGGACTTCATCGAAAAGCCGTTTCGCGGCAGCGAAATCGTGGCAAGACTCGATGAGGCAATCGAGGCCTATGCTCGCCGGCAGGCGCAAAGTACGTCGTCGCGCATCGCGGCCCTGCATTTTCCGGGACGGGAACCGCTCACGCGACGGGAACGCGAGGTGCTGGAGCAGTTCACCGCCGGCGCCTCCAACAAGGAAGCGGGGCGGCATCTCGGGATCAGCCCGCGCACGATTGAGGACCACCGCGCCAATATCATGAAGAAACTCGGCGCGCGGAATGCCGCCGACCTGGTTCGCATCGTGATGACCACCCAGCGACAGGGCCAGATCTGATCCAAGGCTGATCAAGGGTGATCAAGGCTGATCGCAGGCAGGCCGGATCCGGCGCAGCCTTGCGCTGGATGCAGGCGCCGCCGTTGCGATCAATCGGCGAGCGCTTTGCGGATCATGATCGCCATATCCGATTTCCGATAGGGCTTGGCGAGCAGCAATACGCCTTCGTCGAGTCGCCCGTGATGAATGATGGCATTCTCGGTATAGCCCGAGGTGAACAGAACCCTTAATCCGGGCCTGGCCTTTGCTATCTCGTCGGCGAGCTGGCGGCCATTCATGCCGGGCATGATCACGTCGGTGAACAGCAGATCAAACGGACGGCCGGTATGGACCAACGCGAGGGCTTCAGTGGCGTTCGCCGCATCCAGCGTGACGTAACCGAGTGAATGCAGTTGCGCCAGCACATAGTCGCGTACCAGCTTGTCGTCCTCCACCACCAGAATTGTTTCATGGCCGCCCTCGACAGCCGGCGCCAGTGTAGCCTCGGCCGCCGGCAATGCGCCCGTGGCCGGCGGCAGATACATCTTGATCGTCGTGCCATGGCCTTCTTCGCTGTAGATCATGATGTGGCCGGCCGATTGTTTGATGAAGCCGTACACCATGCTCAGCCCGAGGCCGGTACCTTTGCCGGGTCCCTTCGAGGTGAAGAACGGATTGAATACTTTGTCGAGTATTGCAGCCGGAATGCCGGTTCCGGTATCGCTTACCGCAATCATGGCGTAGCGACCGGACCGGACGTCGCTGTGCATCCTCGCATAATTGTCGTCGAGCATGACGAAGCCGGTTTCGATGATGAGCTTGCCGCCATCGGGCATCGCGTCGCGGGCGTTAAGCGCCAGATTGAGGATCGCGGTGGCGAGCTGATTGGGGTCGACGATCGCGGGGCACGTTTCGTCTTCGAATACGGATTCGATCTCGACATGCTCGCCGAGCGTCCGCTGCAGCAGTTTCGCCGTATCGATGATCAGCGTGTTGACATCGGTTATCTTCGGCTCCAGCGGCTGCTTACGCGCGAAGGCGAGCAGGTGCTGGGTGAGGTCGGCGCCGCGTGAGGCTGCCTCGTCGATCATTCGCGTGATGGCGGCAAGCTGCGGTTCGCCCTTGACGGCGTCGGCCAGAATTTCGATCGTTCCGGTGATCACCGTCAGGATATTGTTGAAGTCGTGCGCGATGCCGCCGGTGAGCTGCCCCATCGCCTCCATCTTCTCGGCCTGCCGGATCCTGTCCTCGGCCGCGATCTGGTCGGTGAGATCGCGCATGAAGCCGTTGAACACGAATCCATGGCGCCGCCGAAGCGCGGTAATGCTGAGCTCGACCTTGATTTCCTCTCCATCTCGCCGCATCGCCTCGATTTCGAAGCGGCGGCCGAGAATGGCGGCCTCGCCGGTGCGCAGAAACCGCTCCAGGCCGGCCTTGTGCGCGGCGCGATGGACGTCGGGAACGATCAGCTCGCTCAGCTTGGTGCCGATCGCTTCCGCGCGCGACCAGCCGAATATCTTCTCCGCCTGCGAGTTCCAGTCGGTGACGATGCCCTGATCGTCCATCTGCACGAAGGCATCGAGCGCGGTGTCGATGATGCCGCGCGCGAGCTGTTCGCTTTCGCGCAACGTCTCTTGCGCCAACCGGCCCTCGGTCATGTCACGGCCGACGAAGAAGAAGCGCTTGACCGGCTCGGACCATGTCCCGAGCCATGACAACCACACCTCCCGGCCGTCCTTGTGAATGCAGCGCGTATCAGACATCTTCGGGCGCAGCCCGCGTCGTGCCGCACGCATTTCCTGGCGCGAGGTCTCGAGATGATCGGGGTGGATGAAATCCTCGCCGCTGCGGCCGATCATTTCTTCCGGCCGATAACCCAATATGGCCTCGCAGCTCGGGCTGATCTGAACCAGGAATCCCCGGGAATCCATCACCATGATCAGATCCTGCGAGGTCTCGAAGATGCGGCGAAGCTCTTCGGTCTGTTGCCGCAGCACCTGCCTCGTCTTGTTGGCTTCGGTGATGTCGCGTGCCACCTTCGAGATGCCGATGGTCGCGCCTGAGGGGGCCTTGATCGGGGAGACGCTGAGCGAGATTTCAATCCGGCTGCCATCTTTTTTCAGGCGGACGGTTTCATGTTGCTCGATGCGTTCGCCGGAGTCGATCCGGCGCAACGTGTCATGCACCTCGGGCAGCCGGTCCATCGGAACGACAAGGGTAATGCTCTTGCCCACAGTTTCCGCAGCCGTGTACCCGTACAGCCGCTCCGCGGCCGAATTCCAGCCGGTGATCGTGCCATTGAGCGACGTCGTGACGATGGCGTCACTGGAGGATTCGACCGCTGCGCTGAACAGCCGTTCCCGTTCCGCGTGATGATCGCGCGCAGCTACGGTGCGGCGATGCTCCTCGACCTCCTGTTGGAGCGCTGCGGTTTTTGCATTGATCTCCTCGATCGCGTACGCAAAGGCGCGCGCGAGCACGCCGGTCTCGCCGCGCGCATCGACCGGGATGGCTGCCTTCCCTTTGGCCACGCCCTGAACGGCTTCGGTCAGACGGACGATCGGTCGGGCCAGCGACCTCGCAATCAGCAGCGCCAGCACTGCCGCGCACAACACCGCGATCGCCCCGACCAGAAACGAGGTATTTCGGATGCTCGCAGCCGGCGCCATGATCACGGCGTTCGGGGTGGTCTCGATGATCCCAACCCATTCGGAACCGGCCAGGACGGCGGGAGCAAACGCGATCCCGTTGGACCGCCCAGCTTGGTCCGCAACGATTTCGGCGCTGCCTTGCTTTGCCCCGGCCTGCGACGCCAGATGCGGGAAGTCAGCTTTCCAGTCGTTGGGTTTGCCGAGCAACGCGCCGAATTCGCGCGACGGGTCGGGGTGAATGAGATAGTCGCCCTGCCGGTTGACGACGTAGATCGTCTCGCCCGGCCACGCCGATGCTCTGATACGGTCGAACGCGCGCCGCATGTCGACATTGATCATGAAAATGCCGAACGGCTTGCCGTCGGTCGTGAAAATCGGCGTCGCGACGCGAAGTGTCGGCCGGTGCACCTCTTCGATCAGGCCGTTGAAGCGGCCGAGATCGAGCGGCGAGACGTAAAGCTGTTTAGGACCGAGCCGGGTCGTTTCCTGGAAATAGCCGCGATCGCCTCGCTTCTGCAGGCCCGCTTCAGGGACGATCCGAACCGTGCCGTTCGGTCCATTGCGGTCGACGCGGACCAGCTCGCGGCCGTCGTCGTCGAGGCCGATAATCCGAAACATCGCGTATGTCGGCTTGGCTTCGAGTTCCGCCGCGAAACGTGACGCTATCCGGTCGCGCCAGATCTTTTCGGAGACGCCATCGACAGGATCGATGCCGCCCGCCTGGCGGGCACGGACCAGCCCGTGCAGCGCCACCGCCGAGCGAAAGCCTGCAACATCTCCGGTCGCGCTCGCTGCGTAATATTCCAGATCGGTCGCGAGCTGCCGTGAATGCGTCTCGATGCGGTCGCGGGCGCGCTGCAGGAGCGCCTGTTCCAGGTTGTGATAGCTCAGCCATCCGACCGCGGTAACCGCGAGCGCGACCAACGCAATCATCGCGATGGCTAGCCTGGTTGTGAGCGTCATGTCGGTGTTCGCTCGCCCTCGCGCTCCGGTCCGGCAATCCACCGGACGAATCGGATGCTATGGTGCATTACGGGGAGCACGCAACACCGCGGGGCGTGGCGGCGAGCCACGTTCGGCGGCTTCCAGGCAGCCCGTGACGGCAGCCAGAAGGTCGGCCGGCCGGAACGGCTTCTGCAGACTGGAAATCGCTCCGAGCTTGGTCGCCATGGTCAGAAAGTCGGGCGCCGAGTCCGCTTCGGACGAGATCGGCCGGCCGGAGATGACGATAATCGGCATGTACGGCCGCTGCTGACGAACCATCCGCATGGTTTCAAATCCGTCCATTCCAGGCATAAAAATGTCGAGGAACAGCAAATCGAAATCTCCGCTCTGGCACAATGCCAAGCCCTTTCGCCCGTCACCGGCGGTGACCACGCTATGCCCGGCGCGTTCCAGCAGCAGACGGATGGTCACCTGGACCGCCACATCGTCATCCACGACGAGTATCTTTGCCAAATTAAGAGGTTCTCCGGCCGCGCTGGAATCAAGTCACGGCAAGTTACGAGTCTTGCCGAATCCTCGTATTGCCGCAACTGCTTCCCCGGGCAGGACGTTCCGGTTGGGCGGTCAAAAGCCGGTAAGATGCCGGCATCCGCATGTTTCCGGGCAGACGAATCCGGAACCCCGCCTGCGAGCGTGATTCTCCCCGCGGCATGCGGTTTAGTTAGCCGAGATCAGTTGCTGAGATATTCCGGATAGCGCGAGCGGATTTGGTCGAGTTCGCTCAGTGTTCCCGACAAATGGGTACGCAGGTGCTTCTGCGCCTCTGCAGGTTGGCCGGCCTCGATCGCTTTTGCAATCAGCTTGTGATGCCGCAGGATATCCTGCGCCTTGCCGGGGGAGGGCAGATGCAGCCGGCGCAGCCGGTCGATATGTCCGCTGCGGCTGCGCACCAGCGACCAGATGTCCTGCTTGTCGGTGGCGGCGTAGAGCTGGGCATGGAACTCGTTGTCGGCGGCCATGAACTTTTCGAAGTCGCCGGCTTTCGCGAATTGCTGTTGGCGGACGATGGTCGCATGGAGCTCGGCCGCGAAGGCTTCGTCATGGCGCATTGCCAGCATGCGGACAATTTCGAGCTCGACCGCCTGCCGCAGGAAATGCGCCTGCTGCGCCAGCCGCACGTCAACCCGGCTGACTACCGTGGCATATTGCGGAAAGACGTCGACCAGCCCTTCCTCCTCGAGCCGCATCAGCGCATCGCGGATCGGTGTCGAACTCACCCCGAACTGTCCGGCCAGTGCAGCGCGCGATAGCGGCGATCCCGGCGGCAGCTCCAGCGAAATGATCATGCCGCGCAGGCGCTCGAACACCTGCGGCGCGGCCTGACGATCGCGATCGAGCCGATCGGCGGAGCGCGGCACGGTCCGGCGGGAAACGATCTGGGATGCAGCCATCGAACGAATCGGCCTCAGAAGGCGCTTGCTTCAAATGCACTAATGCATTAGTGCATTTCCGTCGAAGCGTCAATGAAACGCCGGAGGAGATGCACAATGAGAAACAGAATGTGGAGCGCCTGCGCGGGCGCCGTCGCGGCCCTTGCCATGGTGCTGCCGGGCTCCCAGGCCGCGGCCCAGCAGAAGACGGAGATTTCGCTGTCGCGGCAGCCGGGCATTTTCTACATGCCCTCGCACATCATGGAAAAACACAAGCTGATCGAGAAGCACGCTGCCTCGCTCGGCGTGCCCGGCGTCACCACCAAGTGGATCAACCTAAGCGGCGGCGGCGCACAGACCGATGCGCTCTTGGCTGGCAGCGTCGACATACTCAACACCGGGACCGGCAATCTCTTATTGCTGTGGGATCGCACCCGTGGCGGCGTCAAGGGCATCGTCGCCACCTCGGCGCAGCCGATGACGCTGATCAGCCGCGATCCGAATATCAAGTCGATCAAGGATTTTGGCCCGAACGACAAGATCGCCGTGCCGACGGTGAAGGTCTCGACGCAGGCGATCGTGCTGCAGATCGCGGCAAGCGAAACCTTCGGCGCCGACCAGTGGTCGAAGCTCGATGCCAGCACGGTACAGCTCGGCCATCCCGACGCCTATGTGGCGATGACCAATGCCCAGCACGAGGTCCGCAATCATTTTGCGATCCCGCCGTTCACGTTCCTCGAAATGAAGAACGTGCCCGGCGCGCATGTGGTGTTGTCGTCGCCCGACGTGATGGGCGGGCCGCTCAGCCAGGCGCAGTTCTTCACGACGACCAAGTTCGCCGACGCCAATCCGAAGATCGTGCAAGCCGTGCGCGATGCCACCAAGGAAGCGCAGGATTTGATCCGCAGCGACACCAAGGCCGCGGTTGAGATCTACAAGGAAGTCACCGGCGACAAGACCAGCGTCGAGGACTTGCTGGCGTGGCTGAAGGAGCCCGGCATGATGGAATGGAACCTGCAGCCGCAGGGCACCATGAAGTTCGCCACCCATCTGCACAAGGTCGGCACGCTGAAGACCATGCCCAAGGCGTGGACCGATTATTACCTGCCGGTTGCGCACGACCTGAAGGGCAATTGATCGACATGGCCGCGCTTCTCGACGTCAGTGACGTAACACTGCGCTACAAGACCTCGAGCGCGGTCGTGACCGCGACCGAGCGGGTCAGCTTCACGGTCGATCGTTCCGATCGCTTCGTGCTGCTCGGCCCCTCCGGTTGCGGCAAGTCGACGCTGTTGAAAGCCGTCGGCGGCTACATGAAGCCGAGCGAGGGCAAGATGCGGATCTCGGGTCGGGAAATATCCGAGCCCGGCGCCGACCGCATGATGATCTTCCAGGAGTTCGACCAGCTTCTGCCGTGGAAGACCGTGCTCGAAAACGTGATGTTTCCGCTGCTGATGACGCGGAAACTGCCGCGCAAGGAAGCGGAGACGCGCGCGCGGGCCTATATCGAAAAAGTCAGCCTCACCCGCGTCGTCGATGCCTATCCGCACACGCTGTCCGGCGGCATGAAGCAGCGCGTCGCGATCGCGCGCGGCATGGCGATGGAGCCGGACATTTTGCTGATGGACGAGCCGTTCGCAGCGCTTGATGCGCTGACGCGGCGCACCTGCCAGGACGAACTGCTGCAGCTCTGGGCGGAGACCAAGTTCACCGTGCTGTTCGTGACGCATTCGATCGCGGAGGCGATCAAGATCGGCAATCGCATCCTGCTGCTGTCGCCGCATCCCGGCCGGGTCAAGGCCGAGGTGATCGACGTCGACAAGGTTTCCGGCGAGGACGGCAGCGCGGCGCGATTGGAAAAGCAGATCCATGATCTCTTGTTCGCCGATCATGCAACGGCACATTGAGGGGAGCGCGATGGGTGAGGCAAAAATCCTGCTGCGCGATGCCGCCGAACTGACGGCGGCGGTGCCGGCCGAGGTCGAGCGCAAGCTGACGGTGCTGGAGCTGTTGTGGAACGACGGTTTTGTGCGCAAGGCCGTGATCATCATCTTCCTCGCCGCGGCCTGGGAGACCTACGGCACTATCCTCAACAATCCGCTGCTGTTCCCGACCTTCCACGACACCATCGTCACCATGTTCGACAAGGTGCGCGACGGCACCATTCCCTTGCGCGCCTGGGCGTCGCTAAAGGTGCTGTTCATGGGCTATGCCGCCGGCATTGCGCTCGCCGCCATCTTTACCATCCTGGCGATCTCGACCCGGATCGGCACGGATTTCCTCGAAACCATCACGGCGATGTTCAATCCCTTGCCGGCAATCGCGCTGCTGCCGTTGGCGCTGATCTGGTTCGGGCTGGGCAACGGCAGTCTCGTCTTCGTGCTGATCCATTCGGTGCTGTGGCCGGTTGCGCTCAACACCCATTCCGGCTTCAAGAGCGTCTCGAACACGCTGCGCATGGTCGGCCGCAATTACGGCCTGCGCGGATTGCCCTACGTGTTCCGCATCCTGATCCCCGCGGCCTTCGCCTCGATCCTGACGGGCCTGAAGATCGGCTGGGCGTTTGCCTGGCGAACGCTGATCGCCGCCGAACTGGTGTTCGGCGTGTCGTCGGGGCAGGGCGGCCTCGGCTGGTTCATCTTCGAGAATCGTAACTTGCTGGATATCCCCGCCGTGTTCGCCGGCTTGTTGACCGTGATCGTCATTGGCCTGATCGTGGAGAACCTGATCTTCCGTACGATCGAGCGCAACACCGTCCAGAAATGGGGTACGCAGTCATGAGCAACAAGAAGAACCCCGCTGATCTCCGCAGCGCGCGCTGGTTCGCGCCTGATGATCTCCGCGCCTTCGGCCACCGCTCGCGCGCCATGCAGATGGGCTACGCGCCGGAGGAATGGAAGGGCCGGCCCGTCATCGCGATCCTCAACACCTGGTCGGATGCGCAGCCCTGTCACATGCATTTCAAGAGCCGCGTCGACGACGTCAAGCGCGGCATCCTGATGGCGGGCGGTTTCCCGATGGAGCTGCCGGCGCTGTCGCTGTCGGAATCGTTTCTGAAGCCGACCACCATGCTCTACCGCAACATGTTGGCGATGGATGCCGAGGAACTGCTGCGCGGCCATCCGGTCGATGGCGTGGTGCTGATGGGTGGCTGCGACAAAACCACGCCCGGCCTGCTGCTCGGTGCTACCAGCATGAACCTGCCGACGATCTATCTGCCGGCCGGGCCGATGCTGCGCGGCAACTGGAAGGGCAAGACGCTGGGTTCGGGCTCGGACGCCTGGAAATACTGGGACGAGCGCCGCGCGGGGAAAATCTCCGACAAGGACTGGGTTGACGTCGAGGCCGGCATCGCCCGCAGCTACGGCACCTGCATGACCATGGGCACCGCGTCGACCATGACGGCGATTGCGGAATCGATCGGCATGACGCTGCCGGGCGCGTCCTCGATACCGGCCGCCGATGCTGGCCACATCCGTATGGCCTCCGAATGCGGCCGCCGCATCGTCGAGATGGTGTGGGAGGACCTGACGCCGGAGAAGGTCCAGACCCGAAAAGCCTTCGAGAACGCGATCACGGTCGCGATGGCGATGGGCTGCTCGACCAATGCGATCATCCATCTGATCGCGCAGGCGCGCCGCGCCGGCCAGGACATCGGGCTCGACGATTTCGAGAAAGCCAGCCGCCAGGTGCCCGTGATCGCCAATGTGCGCCCGAGCGGCGACAAATATCTGATGGAAGATTTCTTCTATGCCGGCGGCCTGCCGGGCCTGATGAGCCGCATCAAGCAGCATCTGCATCTCGACGTCATGACGGTCACTGGACAGACGCTCGGCGAGAACATCGCGCGCGCCGAAGTCTATAATGACGACGTTATCCGAACCGTGAAGGATCCGATCTACAAGGAGGGCGCGCTTGCGGTGCTCAAGGGCAATCTCGCGCCTGATGGCTGCGTGATCAAGCCGAGCGCCTGCGAGCCGCGCTTCCTCAAGCACACCGGGCCGGCGCTGGTGTTCGACGATTATCCTTCGCTGAAGAAGGCGATCGACGATCCCAATCTCGACGTCACGGCGGATCACGTGCTGATCCTGCGCAATGCCGGCCCGCAAGGAGGGCCGGGCATGCCAGAATGGGGCATGCTGCCGATCCCGACCAAACTGGTGAAGCAGGGCGTGCGCGACATGGTGCGGTTGTCAGATGCGCGCATGAGCGGCACCAGCTACGGCGCCTGCATCCTGCATGTGTCGCCGGAATCCTACATCGGCGGCCCGCTGGCGCTGGTGCGAACCGGCGACAAGATCACGCTCGACGTTAACGCCCGGACCATCAACCTCGATGTGCCGGAGGCCGAGCTCGCAATGCGTCGCGCCGAATGGAAGGCGCCGGAGCCGCGTTACGAGCGCGGCTATGGCTGGATGTTCACCCGCCACATCAAGCAGGCCAATGAAGGCTGCGACTTCGATTTTCTGGAAACCGGATTTGGAGCGCCGGTGAGTGAGCCGCCGATTTACTGACTGTCGTTCCGGGGCGCGCAGAGCGCGAACCCGGAACCTCGAGATTCCGGGTTCGATGCTGACGCATCACCCCGGAAGACAAACGAGAGGCCCGGTAAGCAACGCCGGTGTCAAACAAAAGCATTCTAGGGAGGGCGACCGATGACTTTTACACGACGTAACCTACTCGCCGCGGCCGGGGCCGCGGCAGCTTCGTCACTTCTGTCCCGCACCGCGCTCGCGCAATCGTTCCCGTTCACGCCGAACCAGCGCTATCCCGATCCCGCCGTGCAGATCCTCGATCCCAGCTTTGCAAAGTACCGGATCTACTCCTCGACCATTGAACAGGTCGCGACCGGCATGCGCTGGGCCGAAGGCCCGGCGTATTTTCCGGAAGGTGGCTATCTCTTGTTCTCCGACATCCCCAACAACCGCATCATGAAGTTCGACGAGAAGACCAACCAGACCTCGGTCTTCCGCACCAATGCCAACTACGCCCAACGGCAACGCCCGCGATCGTCAGGGCCGCCTCCTCACCTGCGAGCATTCGGTCACCCGTCGCGTCACCCGCACCGAGAAGGACGGCAAGATCACCGTGCTGGCCGACAAGTTCGAGGGCAAGCGGCTGAACGCGCCGAACGACATCGTGGTGAAGTCCGACGACACCATCTGGTTCACCGATCCCTTGTTCGGCATCAACGGCGAGTGGGAAGGCAAGAAGGAAAAGCCCGAGCAGGCGACTACCAACGTCTATCGCCTGACCAAGGACGGCAAGCTCACCGCCGTTATCACCGACATCTTCAATCCCAATGGCCTGGCGTTCTCGCCGGACGAGAAAAAACTCTATGTCGTGGAATGGAAGGGTACGCCAAACCGCAGCATCTGGAGCTTTGATGTCAACGATGATGGCACAGTGGGCAACAAGACCAAGCTGATCGACGCCGCGGATCAGGGCGCGCTCGACGGTTTTCGCGTCGACCGCGACGGCAATCTGTGGTGCGGCTGGGGCTCCAACGGCGCGCTGCAGCCCGAGCCGACGGAGGTCGGCGGCCGCCGGGTGTATCAGCTCAAAGGCAAGCCGGAGGATCTCGACGGCGTGATGGTGTTCAGCCCGGCCGGCAAGCCGCTCGCGCATATCCGCCTGCCCGAGCGCTGCGCCAATCTCAGCTTCGGCGGCCCGAAGAACAACCGCCTCTACATGACAAGCTGCCACTCGGTCTATGCGCTGTATGTGGAGTCGCACGGGGCGGTGTGAGGCATCTGTCGTTCCGGGGCGCGAAGCGAACTATGGTGCGCAATTGCGCACCTGAGAACCTCGAGATTCCGGGTTCGATGCTGACGCATCGCCCCGGAATGACGATCAACCGGGATAAATGACAATGACAAAACTGAGCGACGCCACCCGCAACAAACTCAAAACCGTCTCCACGGCCACTGTCGCCACCGCGCTGTTCAAGCGCGGCTTCCGCATCCAGATGATCCAGGATGTGCACCCCTTAGGGCCCGATCAACCGGTGTTGGTCGGCGAAGCCTTTACCTTGCGCTACATGCCGGCGCGCGAGGACCTCAACAAGATCGACGTGTTCCGCGACCGCAGCCACCCGCAGCGCAAGGCGATCGAGGATTGCCCGCCGGGCGCGGTGCTGGTGATGGACAGCCGCAAGGACGCCCGCGCCGCGTCCGCCGGCGCCATCCTGGTGACGCGGCTGATGCAGCGCGGCTGCGCCGGCGTCATCACCGATGGCGGCTTTCGCGACTCCGCGGAGATCGCAAAGCTCGGTTTCCCCGCCTATCACCACCGCCCGAGCGCGCCGACCAATCTCACGCTGCATCAGGCGATCGAGATCAACGTCCCGATCGGCTGCGGCGACGCGCCGGTGTTTCCCGGCGACGTTATTCTTGGCGATGCCGACGGGGTGATCGTGATCCCTGCGCATCTGGTCGACGAAATCGCCGACGAGGCGGTCGAGATGACCGCGTTCGAGGATTTCGTCACCGAGCAGGTCCAGAACGGCCGCAGTATCCTCGGCCTATATCCAGCGACCGACCCGCAGACGCTGACCGATTTCGCGGAGTGGCGAAAGAAGAACGGGCGGTGATTGCGTGCCCCGGACGCAGCGCAGCGCGAAGCGTTGCGCTGCAGAGCCGGGGCCCATCTATCCGGTCGGCATCAGTTGACATGGGTTCCGGCGCAGCGTTGCACGCTGCACCGCGTCCGGGACACGAGTGTCTCAAACCTCACCCTTCTCCGCCAGCCCCACCGCCCACAGCGCGAACGCATAGGCGATCGCGACTTCATCGAGCCGGTTGAACCGGCCCGACGCGCCGCCGTGGCCGGCGCCCATGTTGGTGCGCAACAGCACCGGCCCGCCGCCGGTCATGGTTGCGCGCAACCGCGCGATCCATTTCGCCGGCTCCCAATAGGTGACGCGCGGATCGGTCAATCCGCCCATCGCGAGCACAGCGGGATATTCCTTCGCCGCGATATTGTCGTAGGGTGAGTACGACAATATGGTGCGAAAATCCTTTTCGCTCTCGATCGGGTTGCCCCATTCCGGCCATTCCGGTGGCGTCAGCGGCAGCGTGTCGTCGAGCATGGTATTCAACACATCGACGAACGGCACTTCGGCGACGATGCCGGCAAACAATTCGCCCGCCCGGTTAGCGCTAGCTCCCATCAGCATGCCGCCGGCGCTGCCGCCATGGCCGACGAGGCGTTTGGCGCTGGTGTATTTTGCTTCGATCAGGGCGCGGCCCGCGGCGGCGAAATCGTCGAATGAATTGGTCTTCTTCTCGCGCTTGCCGTCGAGATACCAGCCCCAGCCTTTGTCCGCGCCGCCGCGGATATGCGCGATCGCATAGACAAAGCCGCGATCGACCAGCGACAGCCGGTTGGTTGAGAACGAGGCCGGCATTGCCATGCCGTAGGAGCCGTAGCCGTAGAGCAAGAGCGGCGCGCGACCGTCGCGCACGAGGTCCTTGCGGTGCAGGATCGAGACCGGCACTAACGCACCGTCATGCGACGTCGCCATGATCCGCGTGGTGACATAGTCGGCCGGGTCATGGCCTGACGGAATCTCCTGCCGCTTGCGCAGGACGCGCGTTCGCTTGGCCATGTCGTAGTCATAGACTTCCGACGGCGTCGTCATTGACGAATAGGAAAACCGCAGATTGGTGGTTTCGAATTCGTAGCTGCCCATGGTGTCGAGCGAATACGCCGCCTCGTCGAAGGCGATGGCATGTTCCTCGTTGTTGCCGAGATCGCGGATAATGATCGCGGGCAGCGCATTGGCGCGCTCCAGCCGCACCATATGGCCGGCATAGAGTTCGACATCGAGCACATAGATGCCGGCGCGATGCGGAATCAAATCGCGCCAGTTGGCGCGCTCGGGCGAGGCGAGCGGCGCTGTGACGACCTTGAAGTCGATCGCGTCATCCGCATTGGTGAGAATGAACAATACATCGCCGCGGTCGGCGATCGAATACTGCACGCCTTCCTCGCGAGCCGCCACCAGCCGCGGCGGCGCTTCGGGATTGGCAAGATCGATCAGTCGCTGTTCCGAGGTCTCATGATCGCCGCCGGCGATCACGCAGAAGCGCCCCGAAGAGCTCTCGTGCAGATGGGTGAACCAGCCGGAATCCTTTTCTTCATAGACCAGCGTATCGTCGGCCTGCTTGGTGCCCATCCGGTGCCGCCACACCTGCATCGGACGATGGTTGTCGTCGAGTTTGACATAGAAGAAGCTTTGGCAATCCTTGCTCCAGACGATGCCGCCGTCGGTCTCCTCGACAAGATCGTCGCGGTCGAGCCCGGTCTCCCAGTCGCGCACGCGGATCGAGAAGTATTCCGAGCCCTTGGTATCGGCGCTCCACGCGTGCAGTCTATGGTCAGGCGAATGCCGCGCGCCGCCGAACTTGAAATACTCATGGTCCTTGGCGAGGGCGTCGCCGTCGAGCACGATTCTTACCGCGCCGCCATCACGCTGCGTGCGGCCGAACATTTCATGCTGCCCGCCCTCGCGGAATTTTCGCAAATAGGCGAACGGGCCGTCCGGCGACGGCACGCTGGAATCGTCCTCCTTGATCCGTCCGCGCATTTCCGCGACCAGCTTCTTCTGCAGGACGGCGGTGTGGCCGAGCAGGCTCTCGGTGTAATCGTTCTCGGCTTCCAGATATTTGCGGATGTCCGGGTCGAGGATCGAGGGGTCGCGCAGCACGTCCTGCCATTTCGGGTCCTTCAGCCAGGCATAGTCGTCCTGCACGGTGATGCCGTGCGTGGTGAAAGTATGCGGTCGGCGCGGGGCGATGGGGGCGGTCTGAACGGGCTTCTTGGCGGCGTCTTGTGTCACGCTGTCCTCGTATGGCTCAATGATCGTGCTTATATCGGGCTGAATGGCCGGATTACCAGATGCGATCCGTAGGGTGGGCAAAGCCACCGGGTCGCGCGAATGCGCGCCCGATGACAGGCTCCGCGTGCCCACCGTCTATCCCCGCGGTCGGCTTGAATGGTGGGCACGCTGCGCTTTGCCCACCCTACGATTCTCTAACTGTTCCGCAACTTCGCCCCGGCGCCGCCGCCGAACATCGGGATCCGGTTCACCGCGAGCACCACCGTAAAGGTGATCACCAGCATCGCGATGCCAAGCACCGAGATCGCGGCGAGGTCGCCGCTTTCGTTGAGGTCGTAGATCAAAACCGACAGCACCTTGGTCTGCGAGGTGAACAGCACGATCGCCGCAGATAACTCCCGCATCACGCCGATGAAGATGAAGCACCAGGTCGCGATCACGCCGGTGCGCAACAAGGGCGCGGTGATCTGGCGCAGCGATTGCAGCCGGCTCGCGCCGAGAATGCGGCTGGCGTCCTCCAGTTCGGGATGAATGGTCGCGAACGCCGCCTGCAATTGCTGATAGGCCGAAGGGAGGTTGATGGTGAGAAATGCCAGCAGCAGGATCCACAGCGTGCCATAGAGCACGAAGGGCGGCCGCGTGTAGCTCAAGAACAATCCGACGCCGAGCACGATGCCGGGCACGGCCACCGGGGCGGTGGCGAGAAAGCCGAGCATGCGATGGCTCGCGATCACGCGGCGGGTCGTGACATAGGCGACCACGAGCGCGAGAATCGTGCCGATCGTCGCCGTCGATGCACCCAGGATCACCGTGTTCTTCAGGGCAAGCCGGGTCGACGACAATTCGGTGAAAACGAAGACGACGTTATGCAGCGTCGCCGTCGACGGCGTCACCAGCGTGGTCGCGTTCGGCGAGAACGCCGCGTTGAGCAGCGCGAAATAGGGCAGGAACACCGGGTTGAGCAGCACGAGGAGGCAGAACGCCAGCGCGGCCCAACGCCATGGCCCCATTTCGATCGGCCGCGGCGGGCCATATTTGCCGCCGAGCACGGAGTAGCCGCGGCGGCCGAGCAAAAATTTCTGGCCCTGCAGCAGCAGGATCGTCAGCACCAGCAGCGGCACGGCGGCGGCAGCAGCTAGTTCGAGCTTTGGCGGATACTGGAACAGGCTCCAGATCTTCGTCGTCATGGTGTGGAAGCCGGCCGGCAGCGCCAGGATCGCAGGCGACCCGAACAGCGTCATCGCCTGCAGGAACGCGATCAGCGCGCCGGCGACCAGCGCCGGCAGCGCGAGCGGAATCGTGACGCGTCGCGCCGTGGTCCAGGCCTTGCCGCCGAGAATGGCGGAGGCGTCTTCCAGTTCGCCCGGCATGTTGTCGAGCGCATTGGCGACCAGCACGAACACAAATGGAAACGTGTAGCAGGAGATCACAAAGATCAGCCCGGTCAGCGAATAGATGTCGAACAAGGGATCTTCGGCGCCGGTGAGGTAACGATAGAGCTGATTCAGCATGCCGCTATTGGGCGCCGCCAGCAGTTCCCAGGCCACCGCGCCCAGAAACGGCGGTGTCACGAAGGAAGCCGTCACTAGCGCGCGGATGATCTGCCGCCCCGGCATGTCCGTGCGCGACACCAGCCAGCCGATCGGGGCGGCGACAAGGCAGCAGGCCACCGCCGAAGTGGTGGCGATGATCGCCGTCGTCAGCAATGGATCGAGGAAAGCGGGGTCGGTGAACAGCGTGACGAAATTCTGCAGCGTCGGATGCCGCGCCTTGTCGGTGAATGCAAAGACCGCCAGCCACGACAGCGGCAGCACGATCAGCACGATCATGAAGGCTGCGAACAGCCACAGGATCGGGCGGGTGAGGTCGATGCGCGATTTTGGAGCGTCGGTGGCGGTGATGGTGGTCATTTCAGATTTTCTCCGTCATTCCGGGGCGATGCGGAGCATCGAACTATCGTGCGCAGTTGCGCACCCGAGAATCTCGAGATTCCGGGTCTGGTCCTTCGGACCATCCCGGAATGACGGCGGTGGAGGTGGCCGCCCATCCTCAAACCCTGAACAGCCGCGCATAGCGCGTCTTGATTTCTTCCGTCATCTTCTCCACGCCCTCGGCATCCTCCTTCATCAGCTTGATGTCGGAGATCTTCCGCCGGCCTGGCTTCGACTGCACCTGTGCGTGCACCGAATATTGCGCGCTGAAATCGATGAAGAATTGTTGCGTCTCGCGCGTATGTAGCCATGCCTGAAACAACTTCGCGGCATTGGGATGCTGCGCGCTCTTGAAGATGCCGGTCGGCCCCGAAATCGTCGGCGTGCCCTCGGTCGGGTAGATCGGCTCGACCGGCTGGCCGGCTTCCTTCAACAGCACGATGCCGTATTCGTTGCCGTCGGCCATCACCGCGCGCTCGCCAAGCGACAGTTTCTTCGGCGGATCGGTCGACGACTGCACCTGCATCACGCGCTGCTTCGCCAGCTTTTCCATGTATTCCCAGCCGAGTTCGCGAACGAGCTGAAACGTCGCGGTCATGATGGTGCCGCTATAAGCCGGGTGGGCCTTGACCATCTTGCCCGCCCATTTGGCGTCGAGCAGGTCGGCAAAACTCTTCGGCGCGTCTTCCGCTTTGACGAGGTTGGTATTGTAGGCGATCGACGACAGCCACACCCGCGAGGTCGCAAACATGCCGTCGGGATCGCGATAGCTCTCCGGAAAATGTTTTGCGATGTCCTCCGGCACGAACGGCATCAGCCAGCCGTTCTTCTTCCAACTGATGAAGTGCGAGGCGTCGGAGGAGTTGACGATGTCGGCGGCGCGAATGTTGCTCGCAAATTCCTGGTCGATACGTTGAAACAGTCGCTCCGAACCGGAACGCTCGATCTGGATGGTTACGCCCGGAAAGGCGGCCTCAAATGCCTTGCCGAGCTTTTCGCCGACCGGCAGGTCCATCGACGAATAAAAGATCAGCTTGCCTTCCTTCTTCGCCGCCTCCACCAGCGCCGGCGTGATCGCGACCGGCTCCGGCGCCTGGGCGCGAACAAGGGAGGCGAATACCGTGCCAACCGCCAGCGCCGCCGAGCTTTGCAGGATGTCGCGTCTTGAAAGCTTTCGTCCCCTCATCGCGTCCTCCCGTCTCGTTTCGTGGCTATCGGCTCAGCGCCCGGCAGCGCTCGGACGGCAGCGTCAGCCAGACCTCGCTGCCCTTTTGCACGTTGGTTTCGGTCGGCGTGGTAGCGCGCAAACTGGTGCCGTCGGCCACCTCGACCATGTAGTCCCGCACCGCGCCGAGATAGACCTGCCGCGTGACGACTGCCTTGACCACATTCTCTAGTGAAGCCGGAGCCTGCGTCGAAAGCCCGATATCGTGCTGGCGGATCGCGACAACGGCGTCCTGGCCTGCCGTGAGCGGTGCGCCGACCACCTTCAGCGTCGCGCCCGCGAAGGCAACATGGTTGGCGTTGCGCGCGGTGCCCTTGATGACATTGCTGGCGCCGATGAAGCGGGCGACGAATTCGGACTCCGGCCGTGCGTAGATGTCTTCGGGCGTGCCGAGCTGGTCGATCTTGCCGCCGTTCATGACCGCGATCAGGTCGGCCGTGGTCATGGCCTCGGACTGGTCGTGGGTGACGTAGATGGTGGTGTAGCGATATTCGTCGTGCAGGCGGCGGATTTCGAACCGCATTTCTTCGCGCAAATTAGCGTCGAGATTCGAAAGCGGCTCGTCGAGCAGCAGCGTCTCGGGCTCGACGATCAACGCGCGCGCCAGCGCCACGCGCTGCTGCTGCCCGCCGGAGAGCTCGCCGGGATAGCGCTGCGCCAGCGCCTCGAGTTTTGTCGTGGCGAGGATCGCCGCCAGTTTTTTCGCGATGGTGTCGCGGTCGAGCTTGCGCAGCCGCAGGCCGTAGACGATGTTTTCGGTCACCGTCATGTGCGGCCACAGCGCATAGCTCTGAAAGATCATCGACATGTTGCGCTGTTCGGGCGGCAGCGTGCGCGCGCGTGACGACACCAGCCGCTCGCCGACATGGATCTCGCCGTCGGAAGGTTCCAGAAAGCCCGCGATCAGCCGCAGCGTGGTGGTCTTGCCGCAGCCCGACGGCCCCAGCAGGCAGACCAGTTGTCCGTGATCGATTTTCAGGGAGACGTTATCGACCACCGCAAGCGAGCCAAATCGCTTGGTCAGGCCGCGCAAATCAACGGACGCCAATCGTCTCACTCCCACTCTTGTTCTTGCACGGATCAGCGCCCGGCTTGGTATGCCAGTATACGGACAAAAGCGGGTTGGGAAAGAGTAGATGGGGTAACGGGCCCGAGGCCTCCCAAGCCAACCGCGCTAGCTACGGCGCTATTTGGAGGCGCGCGTCGCGCGGCTGGCTTGGGAGGCCTCGGGGCCCGTTACCCCATCTTCTGAAGATCGAGCCTTACGCCGCCACGTTCTCCCCGAGATACTCGATTGCGGCTTCGGTTCCGCCCTTGCCGTGGGGAATGTTCAGCGCGTTGAGGCCGACCTCGACGACGCCAAGCGTGCCCAGGATCATCGGCGCATTTGACATGGCCCATATGGGCGATGCGGAATGCCTGGCCGGACAAATCGCCGATGCCGGTGCCGAGCACCACGCCGCATTTCTCCTTGCAGTAGCGCTGCAGCGCGGCCGGATCGTGGCCGTTCATGGTCACCGTCGTCACCGTGTTCGAGCGCTCATTGGCCTCCGCGATGTTGAAGCCAATCACCTGGCCCTCGCCCCACACCGTCACGGCGCGACGCACGGCCTCGGCGAGCAAACGATGGCGCTGAAACGCGTTCTCCAGCCCTTCCGTCTGCAGCATGTCGATCGCCTTGCGCAGCGCGAACAATAGATGCACCGGGGCAGTGCCGGCATATTTGCGGTAATGCTCGCTGCCCTCGCGCTCGGTCCAGTCCCAATAGGGCGTGCGCAGGTTGGCCTTTTTATGCACCTCGCGGGCGCGGTCATTGGCGGCGACAAAGCCTAAGCCGGGCGGCGTCATCAGGCCCTTCTGCGAGCCGGACATCGCGACATCGATACCCCACGCGTCCATCTCGAATGGCATGCAGCCCAGCGAAGCCACCGTATCGACCATGAACAGCGCCGGATGACCCGTCGATTTGATCGCCTTGCCGATCGCCTCTATGTCGTTATAGGCGCCGGAAGCCGTATCGACCTGCACGGCGACGATGGCCTTGATGGTGTGATCCTTGTCTTGCCGCAGCCGCGCCTCGACCTCGCTCGCGCGGATCGCGCGGCGCCAGTCGCCCCTGAGCACCTCGACCTCGGCGCCCATCGCAGCCGCCGCCTGGCCCCAGCCGATCGCAAAGCGTCCGCTTTCCAGGACCAGCAGCTTGTCGCCACGCGACAACACGTTGGAAAGCGTCGCCTCCCACGCGCCATGCCCGTTGGCAATGTAGATGTAGGATTTGCCTTTGGTGGCGAACAGCTTTGAGAGATCGGCGAGCAGGCCGTCGGTCAATTCCAGCATCTGGTCGGAATAGATGTCGAGCGCCGGGCGATGCATCGCTTGCAGCACTTCGTCGGGCATGGTGGTAGGTCCCGGGATGGCCAGAAATTCCCGGCCCGCGCGAACGGTCATTTGTTGGTTTTCCTTATTCGGCAGATACGCGAAATCGAAGCGTGTGGGTTTGGTTGGGATAATATTCGATCGGAACCGTCATTGCGAGCGCAGCGAAGCAATCCAGAGCCGCAAAAAGAGTTGATTGCTCTCATTGCTCCGCTCCCCACAATCATCGCGGGTCATTTCCCCACCGCATTCGCGATCGCACGCCAGATCTGATCCTTGAGCTCAGTCGCCGGCGGACTCGGGATCGTCACTGCAGGCCCCTCGCGCTTCCTGCAGGCTTCGACCAGCCGCAGCACCCAGATTTCGCCGTCGGTGTAGTAGGCGTCGCCGCCGCCGTTCCGCCCTGCGATCGTGGGGCCGATGCCGGTGACTTGGTATTTCGCGTCCACCATGCCGGCGTTTTCCAGGTCAGTTGCAAGCAGCGCGCGCTCGGCGTCGAGATCGGGCGAGATGTGGTGCGTGACGGCGGCGGTGTATCGGCTGACGCCGACGCCACGATCCTCCGTTGCAGCTCCCAGCCAGACCGGTCGCTTCTCCTCGCCGCTCTCCAGCACCTTCCAATAGCGCACATGGTTGCGGCGGTCGGCGCTGCTCCCGATTGGTTTTTCATAGGCGAGATCCTCACGGCGGCCGAGGTAATAGAGGTTGCTCACCGGCGCCTCCTTGTAGGGGCGGTCGAGCAGCACGCTGCCGATGATCTCGATCGAGGATTTCAGCGTAATCCGGTCGGCCGGATACCAGCCCGCAGCATGCATCGCGCAGACCACGTCGCGCTGGTCTCCGATCAGCCCGACATTCACGGGATCGCCGGGAATGCCCTGCGCGGTCCGCGTCACCATCGGCATGCTGGTCAGCCCGCGCTGATGCTCGTAATGCGTCCAGAAGCCCGGCAGCACCAGATAGGCGAGCAGGCCGTAACCGCCGAGGATGACGAGCGTGAGCAACATTGCCCGCCGCAAGCCGCGTCGTCGCCGCATTCGTTTTTCGATGCGTTGATCGGACACCGTAGATGCCGCTCCCTCTGCCCGCAAGCGGGGCGCGGTTGAAGAGCACCGCTACCGCCGCGTCTCCCGACAACCCGCAGCTTCGGCCTCCTCGACCGAGCAGAACCAGCGCGTGCCTTTTGAGATCTTCATCTCGATCTTCGCATACCAGCGGCTTGTCGGCTGGTGATAGATGCACTCGCCGGAGCGATTGACGTTGCCCTTGATGGTGCAGTCGGGCGAGGGCGCCACCGGTCCGGATGCCGAGGCCAGGAGGACCGCCCGGGCATTCTCCGGCGGCGTGACTGCGCCGAGAACGGCGGTTTTCTTGTTGCGGATGCGCCAGTCCCACGGTGCGATGAACGCGCCCTGCCACATCCCGGCCTTGGCTTCGCGCGCGGCCTTCTCGTCTGCCTCGTAGTCGCGCGAGAGGCGCGTCAGCGCCAGTGCCCAGCCGTTCGACACCAGCCATTTCTGGATGTCTTCACCGTCGGCCTCGCAGCGCGCCACCGTGCGGCCGCGGCGATCCGCCACCGCCCGTGTATGACAGGTCCAGCTCTTGGCCCCGAAACGCTTGATCAGCTCGTCGCGCGCGGCGGCGCCGCAGGTCCAGCGCTCAGCCCTCGTGTTGAGGCAGAGCTGATCGACGGCAGGCGCGTCGATGCCGCCGAGGCGAATGCGCGTGTGGCCGATCTGGAGCTGATCGCCCTCGCGGATTTTTGGAACGCCGGTGATGTCGGCCGCGTGTGAGGTGGCGGGCAGTAGCAATAGCAGAAGGGCGGGCAGCAATGTCCGTGGTTTCATCAGCAATCCTGATAGCGGAACGATGCGAAATAATGCGGCGGATTGTGCGGACAATGCGGCCGCCTTGCCAGAGCGGCGGTGTCGCATGGCTTTCAACTTCCCGCGAGATGTTCACCCTCCCCCTCCAGGGGAGGGTAAGCACCGTGTCACGCATTGCCCTTCGTCATCACCCGCCGCGCCAGCGCCAGGCCCATCAGCACAAACGCCGACGTCACTTCCGGCCCGCCGACCAGAATCCGCGTCGGTGTCTTCATCTTGTTCCACTCGTACGCCCGATACGGCCCGTGCCTGCCGCCCTCGCCGAGACTTGCGACGATGACATGCAGCGCCGGCGCAAATGTCGAGACGTCGGCGCCGAGATGCGCCAGCGCCATCAGCGCCAGCGCGGCGTCGAACGGGTTCATCTCGCGCGCGATCAGTTCACCCTCGACATAGGCCAGCACCTTCTCGCGGATCAGCGCGAACGTGCCGTCCGGATCGATCGCCTGCCGCGCGGGCTCGGGCAATGCCATGAACGCGGCATGGCAGCGGCCGAAATAGGCGGAGTACAGTTCCGGCAGGTAATAGATGTGCGAACGCGGATTTTTGAACGCGCCGCTTTCGGCGAGCCGCCGCTGGAAGCCCAGGATGCGATGCACCGTCTCCAGCCGCTGCGGCGTCTCGAGGATCTTCCAGCGCGTCAGATTGCGGAAAGAGACCTCGAGAATATCGAGGTTGAGCGTCGGATCGAGATCGTTGCCATACGGGCGGTCGCCGGCGAGATTGTCGATCCAGGTGACGACGCCGCCCTCGTAATCGATATTGTCGTTCAAGGGCACGGTGACGCGCGGCTCGTTGGCGCCCTCGCGCACCTGGTAGCCGCGATAGAAATCCAGCAACGGCTGATCGAGGATCGGATCGGTGCAGCCGGCTTGTGTAGCGGCCGAGAACGAGCACGCCGTGGTGTCGCAGTCCGGCACGTAGATGCCAAAACCTAGATCCTGCTTGATCTGCGAGAAGAATTTTGAGAACCGCGGATGCGGCAGCGGCGCCAGGGCCGTGATCACGTTCACGGTGGTGCCATTATGCGCGGGCACTTCCTCGGCTGAGGTCTTGAGGCAAAAATCGACCATTTCCGAAATCGCGCGCCTTGAGGCCGTGGCCTCGTCCGAAGACGCCAGCCCGGTCTCGACGTAACTCAAGAGCGCCTCGGTGAAGAAGGCGTCGTAATAGGCCGAGCGGTGGCGGATCTGCATCGGCTCCCACATCGGCTCGGCGATCCCTCGCCAGGGCGGGTTGATCAGCGCCCGCGCCGGCGAATGCGCGATGAAGATCCGCGCCAGGCTGAACAGCAGCGTCGAGTTCTTGTAGCCGCGCGAGTTCAGCCCGGTCAGCGCCATCAGCATCTCGCGCCCGCCCATGTCGGCGTCGCCGATCAGGTTGAAGGCGGCATAGGTCGGGATGAAGCCGTTCTTGGCGAACGAGCCGAGCAGATGCGCGCCGCAGCGGCGGATAACCTTGTCGATCTCGCTTCGATCGGGCGGGCGGCCCAGTGCCGCCACCGGTCCGGGGGCGGGGTGGCGGACATTGATATCGGCCATCAGTTCGGCGATCGGCTGCCCCACCGCGGCCCAGTCCGGCTCGGCATCGTCGCGTGCCCGTCGCAGCGCCTCCTGCAACGTGCCCAGCCGCTTCTGGTCGCGCAACGCCGGGTGCCCGGTCCGCCGCAGCAGCGGCCGCAGCGCCGGGTTGCCCAGCGCGGTGCGATAGAATTTTCCCAGATGGGGGTCGCCGCCGCGGTATTTCAGCAGCACGGGGTCGCAGATGTCGTAGAGCGACGGGCCGTCTTTCCGCGCGGTCAGCGCCCGAAATGCGGCGCCGGCGATGGTAGAAAAGCCCATGCAGTTTCTTTCCGCCGGAACGGTGAAGGGAGGGCCACGTTGAGCACGATCCGTAAAACCCCGGTAGTCCCGGGGCTTCTGTACGGGCTCGATGGGAGTCTACGCAGCCACCGCCGGCCGGATGGGCCTGCAAGCCCTTGAGAACTAACCAAATCTAGCGAGGAACACAATGTGATATGGGTCACTTACCTGGCGTTAACCCTCCTCCATAATCGGCTGCAATCGGTTCCATGCGTCGAATGAGGTTGTCCGGAAGGGCCCGACAGGCTAAAAGACCGTTGTTGCGGTGCCGCAAATTGAGCGCAATTAGACGGCACACACCCGGCAACCCCATCAAACCTGAACGGTCCTCACGCGACTAACCGGCGCGGTCTTGTTTGGCGCTTTGGACAAACTTGGGAATGGAAACGCGAATGAACCTTGGTCAGCTCTGCATTTCCCGCCGCACCGTTACCATTGCGGTGGCGTTTGTCGGCCTGGTGTCGCTGGCGATCGGCGCCCATGCCGCGCTGAACAAGCGTTCGCTCGACGCCGCCAAGGCGATCGGCACCGAGCAGACCGGTGCGATCGGCACCTCCGCCCGCGTCGCCCTGGTGATCGGCAACGGCCATTATCCGGATGCCGCAGCGCCTTTGTCCCAGCCGATCAACGACGCCCGCGGCCTCACCGCCGCGCTTCGCGCCAAGGGGTTTGACGTCGACGTGGTCGAAGACGCCACCAAGGACGACATGGCCCGCGCCGTCGCCCGCCTGAAAGACAAGATCAAGCCGGACACGGTCGCGATGCTGTTCTTCGGCGGCTACGGCGTCCAGGTCGGCCGCGAGAGCTTTATGATCCCGGTCGACGCCGCAATCTGGAAGGAAGCCGATGTGCGCCGCGACGGCGTGAGCATCGAGCAGGTGCTTGATACGATGACCGAGAAGGGCGCCAGCGCCAAGCTCGTCGTCGTCGACGCCTCCCGCCGCAATCCTTACGAGCGCCGCTTCCGCTCCTATTCCCATGGCCTCGCCCCGATCTCCACGCCGGAGAACGCGCTGATCCTGACCTCGGCCACGCCGGGCAAGGTGGCCGACGACGGCAAGGGCCAGTACAGCGTGCTGGTCACCGAGTTGCTCAACAACCTGAATTCGCAGTCCGGCGTCGCCAGCGCCTTCAACAAGACGCGCATCTCCATCTCCCGCGCCTCCGATGGCGAGCAGGTGCCGCAGGTGTCGTCGTCCTTGCTGGAAGACGTCCGCCTCGGCGGGTAAGGCCAAGACCTCTCCACATCGTCGTCCCTGCGAACGCAGAAAAGCGCCGCCGCAACGGCGCTGCTCCCCCTCTCCCGCTTGCGGGGGAGGGCCGGGGTGGGGGTGCCTCCGCATCGGTGCTGGCAGTTGGCTTGCAGCCATCGACATAAGTAGCAGGCGTGTTGTCGCCGCTTAGCTCGCTGCAACCTCGCCCAGCTTGCGGGGAGAGGCATAGGCCGCCTTCGGCACGCCAAAGCGAAGCTTTGGCTAAGTTGCATCGCAGATGCGATCCGGGTGAGGGGGACTTTCCGCGCACTCACATCGATCCGAATTCGCGGAGGCACCCCCACCCCAACCCTCCCCCGCAAGCGGGAGAGGGAGCGCACTGCCGCCGCGGCCAGCCTCTCATCTGACGGCCCGTCCGCCTACTTCCCGTCCGCGCTCGCCGTCACCGCCCGCACCGGATCGCCCTCGCGCAGCAGCGCGCCGGCGCGCGCCACCACGATGTCGCCTTCCTGCAGGCCCGAGGTGATCTCGACCTGGCCGGCCGACATCAGCCCGGTTTCCACCCGCCGCGTTTCGACACGCGCGCGCCGCACCACCTGCACCACGGTGCCGGCGGTGCCATAGAGGATCGCGGTCAGCGGCACCGCGACGCCGCAGCTCTGCCCGGTCCTGATCTGCGCGCGGCCACTTGAATTGACGAGCAGCCGCCGGGGGGTGGTGACGCCGACGAACACCTGCGCGAGCTGGCTGTTCGGCTCCACCGTGGTCGAGAGACGCCGCACCCGCCCGTCGACCTCGCCGGCGCCGATCACCTTGATCCGCGCGGTCTGGTTCACCTGCAGTTTGGCGATATCGCGCGTCGGCACCATGCCGACCAGGTCGAATTCGCCGCGCGCGATGATCGAGAACAGCGCTTCGCCCTTGGCCCCCGCCATCGCGCCGACCGACGCCGTCGTGGCCGAGATCACGCCCGCCACCGGCGCCTGCACCGTGATCTGCCCGCCTTCTGGCAAGTTCAGCCGCGCCAGCACCTGGCCTGCGGTGACGCTGTCACCCGCATCCACCATCACTTCGGCCACCTTCAGCCCCATCCGCTCGGGCCGCACCTGCGTCTCCTCGCGCGCAATGATGGTGCCGGACACCTCGACGATATTGGCAAAACAGGACTTCGCCGCCTTGAGCACCGTGACCGCAGCGCCCTTGGGCGCGGCGGGGTCGGGGTCGTCGGCGGCGGCGAGGGAGGAGGAAAGGCAGAGCAAGCCTGCGGCAATCAGGGGGGCCAGCGTCAGTGAAAGGCCGCAAGTGCGGAAGATGGTCATCTGCGTTTCGTTCCCGGTTTCGGCCTTAACCGATACCAGAAGGCCGGCGGGAGAGCCAAGCGCCAAGAACGTCATCCCTCCGCCCGGCTGCCGGCCTCTGCCAGCGCCGTTTCGAGCGCCAGCGGAACGCCGGCCAGTTCGTCCGCGCGGGCGATATGCCTCGCGATTTCGGGATTGACGGACGAGGCATGGGTGAGCGGGAGCATATGGCCGGCGGCCGGCAAATGCCGGATCTCGGCGCAGTCCATGATCGCGCCGAGCCGCTGCACGATGCGTTGGGTGAGATAGGGCGACAGCCCTCCCGAAAACAATAGCGTCGGCACGCGAAGCGAGGCCGCCGCGGTGGCGACATTCTCTTCGGCGAACGCCGCCGTGAAATCGAACGCGAGCTTGTCGGCGCGCTCGATCATGCGCAGGCGCGCGCTGGCCGGTAGCGGATCATGCGGGCCGGACCCGTTCCAGAACTCAACGAACTTGTCGATAGCTTCCAACGTCGATCCATTCCAGAGGTCCTCGGAAACGTCACGGGCGACCTCTGCGAAACGCGCGTGTAGCCGCCGGTCCGCGTCACTCTCGCACAGCAGTGTCGGCAGCACCGGCTCGATCAGCGTCAGGCTGCGCAGGCGATGCGCGAAACGGGAGCAGGTCGCGATCTTGAACGCAATCGCGCCGCCGTAGGAATGGCCGACGAGGTGGACGGGGCCGTCCGCATCGTGGAGCTGGCCGCTCAGGCATCGAACTTCCTCCGCGAGCGTCAGCGGCAGATCCGCCGCACAGCCGCTATTGGTGCCATAGCCCGCGATGTCAGGGGCCAAGAATGGATGCTCGCGCCCGAGTTCATCGGCGAGCATCTTCCATTGGCGGCCTGAGCCCAGCGAGCAATGCAGCGCCACGACGCAAGCCTTCTCGCGATATGCGCGCGAGAATCCAATCACATTGCTCATCGAAATGCTCCTGATGGTCCGGAAAAGTGGACACCGGTTTTCCCTCGCGACAAACGCGGAACGCGTTTGCGCGGAGATCATGCTCAAATCACCGAGCAGAGCGGGATGACGATTCGAAGAAGCGTCATCCCGCTCGGTTTCACCGCTTGGTGATGACGACCTCGAGATATTCGCTGGGCACGACCATCGTGCCGTCGCCGGAGCGGTTCATGCGAACGACCAGGGCATGCAGGTCGTTATGCAGCTCTTCCTGTTTCGCCGGGTCGAGGCCTGCGAACGCTTTCAGCACCGGGCCGTAATACGTCTTGAACACGTCGAGGAAGTGCGCCGGCGAGCGATAGCGGAACCTGAAGATGCGCGATTCCGCTCTGATCGAGCGCGCGTCAGCGTCGAACATTTCGGTCAGCCGCGCGCTTGTGCCCCACAGCGCCGGCGATTTGGTGCCGGCCGGGGGCGGTAGGTATTTGCCGAGCGTCCTGAAGACCTGTCCGATAAAACCGTCCGGCGTCCAGTTCGCCAGGCCAATCTGGCCCTTGGGCTTGCAGACCCGCATCAGCTCGGCGGCCGCGCGGTCCTGGTTCGGCGTGAACATGACGCCGAAGGTGGAGAGCACCGTATCAAAACTGTTATCATCGAACGGCAGGTTTTCCGCGTCGGCTTCCTTGAATTCGATTTGCATGCCTTCCGCCGCGGCGCGTGCCCGACCGCGCTCCAGCAACGCCGGCACGTAGTCGGTCGAGGTGACGTCGCACCACCGCCGAGCCGCAGCGAGGCTCGCCATGCCGTTGCCGGCGGCGACATCGAGCACCTTTGAGCCGGCCTTGAGATCGAGCGCCTCGCAGAGTTCTTCGCCGACGATCTGCAGCGTCGAGCCGACAATGGCGTAATTGCCTGACGACCATACGGCCTGTTGACGCGTCTTGAGGGCTGCAAGGTCGGGGGTAGGTTGGGCGGAATCGGCTTGCGCAGAATCGGCTTGGGTGTGGGTCGCTGCGATCGCGCTCTGGGCGGCCATCGACGTCTCCTTTTGGGATGCTGCGGCCACGGAAGAGGGCCGCAATGAACCAAACATGGCCTTGGGCGGACCTAAAGACTGTGATGCGGGGCTGATTTTGCCTTGAGGGGACCCTGATTTTTCAGTGAGATGCCTGTTTCTGTGAGATTTTTCACAGGGTCCCGCCGGGAAATTCGCTCTACCTCTTCCGGGAGCATGATCCGGAAAAGTCGATACCGGCTTCCCCTCGGGACAAACGCGGAGCGTTTGCCCGGAAATCATGCTCAAACAAGAAGTGCGGGACAAAGTGACCGGAAATTACGTGCCGATCCGAAATGACTTATGACGATTTAACCGGGATGAAGCCGTGCAATTTCGCTTTTCCAACCATGTGCTGGATGTCGACCTTCGCGAGTTGACTCGCGGCGGCGAGAGCGTGGCGGTCGAACCGCAGGTGTTCGATCTATTGGTTCATCTGATCGAAAACCGCGACCGCGTCGTCACCAAGGACGATCTGATCGAGAAGGTGTGGGACGGCCGCATCGTCTCCGAATCCACGCTGACGAGCCGGATCAACGCCGCGCGCAAGGCGGTCGGCGACAGCGGCAAGGATCAAACCATGATCCGCACGCTCGCGCGAAAAGGTTTTCGTTTCGTCGGCGACGTGCAGCCGAAAGCCGCGAACGGCCGCGAAGCGCGTGCCGGTGCGCCCCAGCCGCTCGATCTCGCCGGCGAACCGCTGCACCCGCCCCTCCCGGCGCTCGATCGCACCGCGATTGCAGTGCTGCCGTTTGCCAATCTCTCTGGCGAGCCGGGACAGGAATATTTTTCCGAAGGCATCAGCGAGGACATCATCACCGCGCTGTCGAAGTTACGCTGGTTCTATGTGATCGCGCGGAATTCCTCGTTCATCTACCGGGGGAAATCCGTCCACCACCAGCAGATCGGCGAGGAGCTCGGCGTCGGCTATGTCGTCGAAGGCAGCGTGCGCAAGGACGGCGACCATGTGCGCATCACGGCCCAGCTCGTCGACGTGGCGAGCGGCAGTCACCTCTGGGCGGAGCGCTACGACCGCAATCTCGCCGACGTGTTCGCCGTGCAGGACGAAATCACGCAGGCAGTCGTCGCGGCGATCGAGCCGCAACTCTACGCTGCCGAAGATTTCCGGGCCCGGCGCAAGACGCCTGACAACATGGATGCCTGGGATCTGGTGATGCGGGCGCTATCGCATTATTGGCGCGTGACGCGGCAGGACAATCTGGTCGCGCAGGCGCTCTTGGAAAAGGCGATCAGTGTCGATCCTGCTTACGGCCAGGCGCTCAGCCTGCTGGCTGCCTGCCACACGTTCGGCGCCCATATGGGCTGGCAGGAGATGTCCAGGGCCGTACCAACGGCGGAGCGCGCGGCGCTGGCGGCGATCCGGGCCGACAGCGAGGACGCGTGGGCGCATTATGCCCTGGCCAGCGTCTATCTGTTCAACCGGCGCTTCGATGATTGCATCGCCGAATTCGAGCTGGCGCTGCGGCTCAATCCGAATTTTTCGCCGGCGCGCGGCATCTATGGTGTTGCGCTGTCCTATCGCGGGCGCTGGGAAGACGGTGATCGCGCGGCGCGCGAGGCGCTGAAACTCTCACCCCGCGATCCCTTTGCCGCGATCTATTGCGGCGTCGCCGCCTATTGCCAGTATGTCGGCAAAAATTACGCAGAGGCGATCCGCCTGTCGCGTGAAGCGCTGCGGCAGCGCACCGACTTCGTCGGCGCCCACCGCGTGCTGACGGCCTCCCTCGGCATGGCCGGCGACACTGACGCCGCCAAAGCAGCCATCGAGGGCCTCCGCTGCGTCCAGCCCAACATCTCGCTCGCCTGGCTGGCCAGCGGACTGCCGTTCGAGCACGAGGCTGACAAGGCACATTATCTGGAAGGGTTTCGGCGCGCGGGCCTGCGATAATTGAGATCTGCAATAGCTTCGCGGCGATATCTCAAGAGAGTCTGGACGGTAAATCAGAGCGGTCTGAAAGTCTTGGCCGGTCGTAACGGGCATGTTGACGCTGCCCTCGCTGCTGCGAGGCCGGTGCTCGTCGCGCCTTCGGGCGTACGTACCGAAGCCTGCTGACACCATGCTGGCAGCAGGCCTTCGATAGAAAGCGTGCCAGGCAAGCTCACCGGGTTCCGACTACTGTTTGAAAGAAAATAGCCATGACTATGCTGACCACCATTCCGACCTCCGCCACCAGGCCATTTGCCTGGCGAACTGCGGTTTGGCTCGCGCGCCTGCGCCGTCTCGTCAACCGCTTCCTCGCAGCGGTCATTGCGCGCCACGAACGGCACGCCATGCGCGAGGCCCTGCGCAAGCTCGACGATCGCCATCTCGAGGATCTCGGCATGTACCGCACGCAGATCGACAGCAGCCTCGAAGAATTGGCGCAGACCCGCGCGCGAATGCAGCAGCCCGGCTGGCACTGACAGGCGGGTGCGTCGAGCACCCAGTCTTCCCTGTGCCCTCTTGTTTTCATGGGGCGGTGAATGAAGCAAATCCTCGGGCGCAACGGCGCTGCGGGAGGATTTGGTGTGTGTGGCTATTTGAAAATTGAATCAGGCGCTAGCTCACCCTCCCCCTCCAGGGGAGGGTAAGCAACCCGCGCATTACGATTTCTTCTTCATCCGCGCCGCCGCTGCGGCGGCATCGACGACGTTGTCGACCGACTCGCGCCAGGCGGTGATCTCCGCGGCCAAAATCGGATGATTGAATCCCTTCAAATTCAAATCATCGATCGGCTGGCCTTCGACCCATGGCTCGACCATGCCATAGACGCGCCGGCTCACCACGATCTGGTTGGCCTTGGCCTCGTCGCAGAGTCTCGACGCAAGATTGGTCACGCTGCCGATCGCGGCGTATTCCAGGCGCTGCTCAAAACCGATCTGGCCGAGGGTGGCGTAGCCGAGCGCGATGCCGATGCCGAAGCCGAGATTGTGGCCGCGGTTGCGCCACTTCTCGGTCAAGCTGCCAATGGTGTCGCGCATCTCCACCGCCATCCGCACCGCGCGCGCGGTGTGGTCCTCGAACTGGATCGGCGCGTTGAACAGGATCATCACGCCGTCGCCGGCATAGCGGTCGAGCGTGCCCTCGTACTTGAAGATCAGTTCGCCGAGCGCGGCGTGATATTCGCGCAGCACGTTCATCGCCTCTTCCGGCTCGGTGGTCTCGGTGAACGCCGTAAAGCCGCGCAAATCGCAGAACACCACCGTCACCTCACGGCGGTGGCTGTCGAGCAGGCCCTCATGACCGTCGGAGGAGGCGATAAGCTGCGCCACCTGCGGCGCCAGGAAACGCTCCAACCGCCGGATGCGCTCGATCTCGCCGAGCTGCGTCTCCACCCGCTCCTCCAGCGAGCGATTCCAGTCGCGGAGCTGGTCGGTCTGCTCCTGCAGCTTGCTCGCCTGCTCGCGCACGATGTCGTTGGCGTCGAGCAGCTCGCGGCTCTTGTGGTCCACTTCGGTAAACAGCCGCGCATTGCGCATCGCCAGCACCGCCTGGTGCGCAAACGTCTTCATCAGGCCGATCAGGTTGGCGGAGAATTCGCCCTCGTTCCGCCGCAGCACCACCAGCGATCCCAAAATGCCGGTCTGGTCGACCAGCGGCACTACCAGCACCGAATGGAAGCCTGCTTCCATCGCGACATCGCGCAGCGGATGCTCGGCCGTCGCGCCAAGCTGTGGGATCGCGATCGGCTCGCCGCTGGTTGCGGCCTCGCCGAGCGGCGAATGGTCGGCGTCGATGGCGCGATGGCGGCCTTCGGCCGCCTTGTCGATGCCGATGGCCTCGGTCAGGCTGAATTGGTGATTGCCGGCGTCATAGCCGTAGATCAGCACGGCGTCGGCATGGGTGATCTCCAGCGCGCGCGCGGCGACCGTCGGCAGTACGGCGTTGAGATCGAGCGAGGAGGCGACCGCGCGGCCGACCTCCTCGAGCACCTTGAGCTCGTTGATCGATTGCGCGAGATCCCGCGTGCGCTCGTTCACCTTGGCTTCGAGGTTCGAATAGGTCTCGGCGAGCTGCCCGGCCATGCCGTTGAACTGGTTGGCGAGCTCCTCCAATTCGTCGGAGGTCTTCACCTCGATGCGGTGGCCGAAATCGCCGGCGCCGAGCCGCCGCGCGCCGGCCTGCAGCGCCGTGATCGGCACCAGCAGGCGTCGCGCCATGATGGTGCCGGCGATGATCGCGACCACCAGGCCGAGCGCGATCAAAAGCGCGATCCGCACCAACTGGTCGCGGATCGGCGTAAGCGCCTGCGCCGTCGGCTGTTCGAAGAACACGCGCCAGCCCAGTTTCGGCACCAGGCTCGAGGTCGTCAGCACGGCGTCGCCATTGGCATCGGTACCCGACGCCGGCGCCACGCCGCCGGGCTTGCTGACGGCAGCGACCTGCGGCAGCGCCGACAGATTCTTGCCGACCTCGGGCCCGTTCGAGGACCTGGCCAGCACCTCGCCCTTGGCGTCAGTGACATAGGCATACGCCACCTTGCCGACCTGGGCGTCGATCAAAAATTCGGAGAGGAAATCGAGGTCGATTTCGGCGACCGTGATGCTGCCGTCGGCATGCGACAGCGCGATCGACATGAACGGTTGCTGGTCGCGCAGATAGGCTGGCGCAAAGCTGGTGCCGCGCGAAACGGTTTCGGTGAAGCGGACATCGCGGGAAAAATCGGCGTTGCTGCCGAGCGTGACAGTCTGCCGCGTCAGGCGGAGCTGCTCGCGGCCGTTGCTGCCAAGCAGCGAGAGCTGGCTGACCTGCGGCACCTGCCGCAGCAATTGGGTGTAGTCGGCGCGCCGCAGGTCGAGCGTGTTGGAGGAGGCGCGCGTCACCCAGGAGATCTGCCGCTCCAGCTCGGAGATCGATTGCGCGATCCGCTTCGCGGTCGCCTCCGCCTTGTCGGACATGCCGTCGTGGAGCGAGCTCTTGATGCCGCGATAGGTGATCCAGATTTCCATCGCGCCGTTGATGGCCAGCACGAACACGACAAGCCCGACCAGCGCGACGACGTATTTGGCAAACAGCCCCTCGCGCAGAAATCTTGCTCTGTCGTTGCCCTCGCTCATCCGGACCCTCGTGCGCCACGCCTTAGAGCATGCGCATCCGTTCGTCGCTTGCTGCGGGGCCGGCCTCTATCGGGGGCCCCGGATGAGGGCCTGTTTAGCACGAATTGAGGGAGCCGGCGGGCCCTCCGCCAGCATGGTTAGCCCCGATTTAGGCAGGAAACGGGGCCGTGGGCCTCACCGATTGAACAACTGCCGCAACACCTCGTTCATCGGCTGGCTGTCCTGCTGCGCCGTCGTATCGCTCGGCGGTGCGGGAGTTGCCGGCTCGGCCGGCGCGGCTTGGGTTGGCGCCTCGGCGGGCGAGGTCGGCGTCAGGCTACGTTGACCGCCCGGGCGTGTGCCGCCTTGCGGCTGATTCTGGCCCAATCCACCCAATCCCTGAATGAGATTGCCGATGGTCTCACCAAGCTGGCCGCCGAGCGGATCATTCGGCTTGCCGCCAGGCTGGCCGGTGCCCGGCGTAGTGCCCTGGCCGCCGGCCGCACCCTGTTGTCCGCCGCCGAGCAGGTTGCCGATGGCAGCGCCAAGCCCGGCGCCGTTCTGGCCGAACAGGCCCTTGCCCATTTCCCGCAGCTTGGCATAGGCCCCCTCCGGATTGTCGAGAATGCCCTGCATCTCCGGATAGATCCGTGGGCTCCCCCACGGTCCCTCGATCATCACGGGAATGCCGAGCCCGACCGGATCGCTGGCGCGGCCCTGGCCTTCGGTGGTCATCACCAGTTTCGGCTCGACACGGAAGCCGATCTGCTTGGTGCCGAGATCGATGGTGCCGACGCCGGTCATCTTCACCAGCGGGCCGACCAGATTGAGATCGGTAGTCTGCGCCTGCCCCTTGTCGATTTTGAACGACGCCGACAACTGCGACAGATCCGTCGCCTTCTCATCGCTCGCCTGCCAGCCGGACAAGGTGCTCGCCGTGAGCGAGCGGATCATCTGCGCGACGTTGAGCCCCTTGATGGCGCCATCCTGGAACACGACGAAGGCGGTGCCCGCCATGTTCGACATGATCGCGCGCTGGCTGGTGCCGTTGGAGCGCACGCTGATCTTCGCCTGCATCCTGCCGTCGAGCCTGTCGAAGTCGGCAAGGCCATCCAGCAGCGGCAGCGCACGCACGCCGGTGAGGTCGGCCCGCATCGCATAAGTGGGATTGGCGGTGGAGACGTCGACAGTCAGGTCGCCATTGGCGTTGCCGTCATAGGCGCCGACATTGGAAACCTGCGCCTCCAAGACGCCGCTTGCGAGCGTGGCGTCGATCGCGGCAGGGGTGAAGCGCGCGTCGCCGATCTTGAGTTCGGCCGCGGAAATGCGCGCCTGCACGTCGACGTAGTTGAGCCCGTTGACGTCGATCGTCGCGTTGCTCCAGGGCTGGCCTGAGGAAGAATCGGTGCTGCGCGACATCGGGACCGTGAGCTTCTGGAAATCGAGGTCGAGCTTGACCAGCGGCTTGCTCGACAGATCGACCGAGGCCCAGCCGTTGAACGCGCCATCGCCGAGCGCGCCGGTGACGCCGTTGATCATCACGACCGAGCCGTTGAGCCGGGCTTCGGCCTTGGCCGTGAGCTGGGCATGCAACAGGCCCGGCGCGTCGATCTTGATCTCGGCCGGAATATTCTGCCGTTCGATCGGGGCCGCGGGCAGCGCCGCCTTGCCCTCGAATTTCAGCGGATGGCCGCCGCTGCGCGCACTGCCGGTCAGCGTAACCTTGCGGTCGGCATCAATCGTAATGTCGGCGTTGACGGTCTCGATCCTGTTCTCGACGCGGTCGCGCAAATTGGAGAACACGATGGTGCCGCCGGTGACGCTGACATGCTCGATCGAAAAGGCGTCCGCCGTCTTGCCGCCGGCGGGCTTCGAGGGAGGATTGGCCTCCCTCACGCGCTCGCGCTTCAGGGGCAAATTCACCACCGGGCGAATGATGACGAGTTCGGTGATCTGCGGCCGGCCGGCCCACAGGCTTGCCAGCGTCACGTCCGCCTCGATGCTCGAGGCCGTGAAACGATGGTTGATGTCGCGATCCCTGGGATCCTGCAGCGTGACATCGTTCAGCCGGATGTTGAGCTGTGGCCACAGGCCGATCTTGGCGCCGCCATTGATGGCGAGCTTGTAGCCGGTCTCGCGCTCGATCCGCTCCTGGATCTCGGCCTTCAGGTAGCCCGAGGGGATGCCGATCACCAGCAGCAGCGCGATGACGACGATCACGGCGGCAATGATGGCGCCGGCAATTTTCAGTGCTCTCATATCGACATTCCAGACCGCGCAAACGGCTCTTATTTCGGTGGCTCGACACGCCGTCGCAACCGGTCGGGCGAGCTTATCCCGGAAAGGGATAGCGCCCAAAGCAGCCAAAAATAATCCGGGCGTACTGCAAAGTTATGTGACTTATGACACACTTGCGGGCAGGGGAATCCTGCTAACGGCGTTCGGGGGCGGTGGAGCCGATCTGGAAGGCAATACAAATGACTAAACAGGCCGAATTTGCGGTCATTTTGAAAATGAACCCGATGTTTGCGGATTTGGGCGCCGACGAATTGCAGCGCATCTCCGGCCTTTGCCATACCCAGCAGCTCGGCGTCGGCGAAATGTTGTTCCAGAAGGGCGATCCCGGCGACGCCCTGTACGGCGTCCGCCGCGGCCAGATCCGGATCGAAACCGGCGCCTCCGACGGCAGCCGCCTGACGTTGAATTTCATGGGCTCCGGCGATCTCTTCGGCGAAGTCGCCGTGCTCGACGGCCAGAGCCGCACCGCGGACGCCACCGCCGGCGAGCCGTCGGAACTGTTCGTGCTGCGGCGCGAGGATTTCCTCGCCTTCCTGGAGCGCGAGCCCAAGGTCGCGATCAAGATCATCACGCTCTTGTGCCAACGCATCCGCTGGCAGAGCGAACGGATGGAAGAATCCGTGCTGCAGCCGCTGCCGGTCCGGCTGGCGCGCCGGCTCTGCGCGCTCTCGGACGACTTCGGCTCGGAGGTGCACATTTCGCAGGAGCAACTCGGCGTCTTCGTCGGTGCCGCCCGCGAAAGTGTCAACCGGCAACTGCAGCTCTGGCGCAAGGACGGCATCCTGGACCTGCAGCGCGGGCGGATTTTGCTGCAGAACATGACCAAGCTGACAGCGGTGGCGAGGAACGAGTAGGTTCCCATCCATCGTCACGCATTGCCTGCTGTGATATGATGACCGCATGAACAGAATACTCAAAGAAGTGCTCGAGCACGCCGAGAGCTGGCCCCTCGAGGACCAGGAGGAGCTTGCCGAATACGCCCGCGAGATCGAGGCGCGCCGGACCGGCGTCTATACGATGTCAGACGACGAGCGGGCGGCGGTGGGGAAGGGACTGGCAGAGGCCGACCGCGCGGAATTCGTGTCGGATGAGCAGATTGCCGAAGCCGACAAGCGTCATGACGGATGAGGATACGCTACACGCCCGCGGCGTTCTCTGATCGAGAGAAAATACTACAGTATCTGAGAGAGCGGTCTGCTGGCGGTGCGAAGAACGTAGCGGCCAGCATTCGCGAGACGGTAGCGCAGCTCAAAGACCATCCGCACAGCGGCTATCGGACGGATGATCCCGATGTGCGGGTGATATTTGTCGCTCGATATCCGTACAAGATATTCTATCGAATTCGAGACGCCGTAGAAATCTTACACATCCGGCACACATCTCGCAGACCCTGGAAGAACAATACGTAGCGGGAATCGCTCGGATCGGCCAAGACTGCTCCTCACTCCGCCGCAGGCGATATCGCGGGCGGGCCCTTGGCCGGCGGCTTGCCGTGATGATCCGATCCGTGGTCACCAGACTCCGTCTCCGCGCTGGAGACGATCAGCTTCTTGCCGAGGCGCCAGCACAGGGCGCCGAAATCGTCCATCACCATGAACATCGCGGGCACGAATACCAGCGACAGGATGGTGGAGAAGATCAGGCCGCCGATCACCGCGAGCGCCATCGGCGAACGGAATTCACCGCCGGCGCCGAACGCCAGCGCTGACGGCATCATGCCCGCCGCCATTGCGATCGTCGTCATCACGATCGGGCGGGCGCGTTTCATGCCGGCGTCGATCATCGCGTCTTCGCGCTTCCTGCCCTCGCGGATCGCCGCACTCGCGAATTCGACCAGCATGATGGCGTTCTTGGTGACGATGCCCATCAGCATCAGGATGCCGATCCACACCGGCGTGGTGAGCTGCTTGCCGGTCAGCAGCAATGCCGCGATCGCGCCGCCGATCGAGAGCGGCAGCGAGAACAGGATGGTGATCGGTTGCAGGAAGGTGCCGAACAACAGCACCAGCACCGCATAGACCATCATCAGGCCGGCGGTGATCGCAGTCGCAAACCCCTCCGACAGTTCGTTGAGGCTTTCGGCGTCGCCCGACGGGCTGACCCTCACGCCCTTCGGCAGGCTCTTCATGACCGGAAGTTCGTAGATCAACTTGGTGGCGTCGCCGAGGGCTGCGGTGCCGACGAGGTCGGCGGCAACTGTTGCCTGCCGTTCGCGGTCGTAACGGTTGATGCTGGTCGGGCCCTGATCGAGCTGGATGTCGGCGACGACAGACAGTGGCACGCCGCCGCGTTCGCCGCGCTGGCCGAGCGGCACCCGCAACTGCTGCAGCATCTGCAGGTCGCTGCGCGCACTGTCTTCGAGCTGGACACGGATCGGCACCTGACGGTCGCCGGCATCGAATTTTGCAAGTGCCGGGCCGACGTCACCGATGGTGGCCACCCGGATCGTTTGCGACAGGCTCTCGGTCGAGACGCCCAGCCGTGCCGCCAGTTCGGCGCGCGGTCGGATCCGAAGCTCGGGGCGGTCGAGCGCGGTTTCCGAGATCACGTTGGCGATGATCGGGATCCGCTTCATCTGCGTCGCCAGCTCGCTGGCGACGTTGTTGACGATGTTGCTGTCGGTACCGGTCACGACCAGCGAAATCGCTCGCAGGCCGTTTTCGTCTAGGAACCAGAAGCGGATATCGGGAACGTTTTCCAGCTCCTGGCCGATCTCGAGTTCGAGCTGCCGCTGCGTAATCTTGCGATCGGCCTTCGGCGTGTAGTTGATAATCAGCGCGGCGCGGCGGACTTCCTGCGTTCCCGGCGGCACCCGGCCGCCATCGACGAAGATGCTCTTCACCTCGGGACGCTTGCGCAGACGGGCGACGATTTCTTCAGTGACCTTTTCGGTGTAGGCGAGCTGCGAGCCCGGCGGCAATTCCATTGCCAGCAGCGAGCGCGCGGTGTCCTGCGCCGGCAGGAAGCCTTGCGGCAGCAGCGTAATGCTCCAGATCGAGGCGGCGAAGACGCCGAAGCCGATCAGCACCGTGATGAAGTAGTGCTTCACTGACCAGGTCACGAGTTTGGCGTAGGTCTGCAGGATGCGCCCGGGCGGCGGGTCTTCGTGCGGGTGATCCTTCAGGAAGTAAGCGGCGAGCACCGGCGTGACGAAGCGCGCCGCCAGGAGCGAGAAGAACACCTGCACCGACACGGTGATGCCGAACTGCTTGAAGAACTGTCCCGCGATACCGGACATGAAGCTGGCGGGAGCAAAAATCGCAATAATCGTCAGCGAAATCGCGATCACCGCGAGACCGATTTCGTCGGCGGCCTCCAACGCGGCGCGATAGGGCGATTTGCCCATGCGCATGTGGCGCACGATGTTCTCGATCTCGACGATGGCGTCGTCGACCAGAATGCCCGTCGACAGCGTGATGGCGAGGAAGGAGACGAGGTTCAGCGAGAAGCCGAGCAGGTCCATCGCCCAGAACGCCGGGAAGATCGACAGCGGCAGTGAGATCGCGGCGATGATGGTGGCTCTGATATCGCGCAGGAACAGCAGCACGACGATCACCGCGAGGATCGCGCCCTCGAACAAGGTCGAGATCGCCGCATCGTAATTGCCCTTGGTGAAGTTGACCGAGGTGTCGATCAGCTTCAGGTCGACGTCGGGATAGGCGACCTTTAGCGCATCGATGCGCTTCTGCACGGCCTCCGCCACCACCACGTCGCTGGCGCCCTTGGAGCGCTTGATGCCGAGCGCCACCACGGGTTCGCCGTTGAAGCGGGCAAAGGTCCGGCGATCGGCAATTGTATCGGTGACGGTGCCGAGGTCGTCGAGCCGGACCTCGCCGCCGCCGAACAGCGGGATCATCGTGCCGGCGAGTTCGTTCAGCGTCTTGGCGCCCGCCAGTGTGCGGATCGCCTGGTCATTCTTGCCGATTTCAGCACGGCCGCCAGCGAGGTCGACATTGGTGCCGCGAAGGATCTGGCTGACATTAACGGCGGTGAGCCCCGCTGCCTGCAGCCGGTCGGGATCGAGCGAAACGAGAATTTCGCGCTCGACACCGCCGATGCGCTCGACCTGCGCGACGCCGCGCACGCCCTGCAGCGCGCGCTTGACGACGTCGTCGACGAAATAGGAAAGCTGCTCCGGCGTCTTGCCCGGCGAGATCGCGGCATAGGTGACGATCGGCAGGCCGATCACGTCGACGCGCTGGATCAGCGGCTCGTTGACGTTCTGCGGCAGGTTGGCCCGAACGCGCGTGACCGCGTCCTTGACGTCGTTGAGCGCGCGATCGGTGTTGGTTTCGAGCGCGAACTGGATCGTCGTCACCGACAGGCCGTCGGTGATCGAGGATGAAATGTGCCGCACGCCTTCGACGCCGGATACGCCGTCCTCGATGGTCTTGGTGACCTGCGCTTCCAGTTCAGCGGGAGCGGCGCCGAATTGCGCGACCGCGACCGAAATCACGGGGATGTCGGCGCTCGGCAACCGCGTCACCGCGAGCTTGGTGAAGCTGACCCAGCCCAAGACCAGGAGAATGATCGAAAAGACGATCGAAGGAAGCGGGTTCCGGATCGACCAAGCCGAGATGTTCAAAGCCATTAGCGTGCCCGCGTGCGCTCGAGTTCGTCGGCGAACATGGTCTTGACCTGGTCGCCGTCATGTAGCGAGGTGCCAGCATCGGCCACGACGATTTCGCCGACGTCGAGGCCTTCAAGAATTTCGGTTGAGGTTTCGGAGGTCAGGCCGACCCGCACTTTTCGTGTTTCGATGGTGTTGCCTTTGACCACCTGCAGGGTCAGGCGGTCGATGGCAGTGCGCGGGACGGCGACGCCGCAGGAGCGCTTGGCATCGATATTGGCGCGGGCAAACATGCCGACCTTGAGTGAGGGATTGTTGTTCAGCGAAATCCGGACCTTGCCGAGTTGGGTGGTGCGGTCGATCTGCGGCGAGATCTGCCGGACCTTGCCGACGACATCGGGCGCATCGTCACGGCTGATGCGTACTGTCGCACCCGGATTGAGCTTGAGCAGATGAACGCTCGGCACTTCGGCTTCGAGCTCGATTTCATTGTTCACAGAGACACGGAACATCGGCCCGGCCTGCGGCGAAGCCGGCGCGCCGACGGCAGTCCTGACTTCGGTGACGAGACCGGCAGCGGGGGCGCGAAGCGATATCGGTCCAGACCGGCCTCCCGGGGCTCCCGGCTGTTGCGGCGGCGGGGTGAGGCGCGCCATCTCCTGATTTTCGGTAACCGTATCGCCTTCCTTGACGAACAGATCAGTGACCCTGGAGCCCTCCTGATCGACGCCGATCTGGGCCTCGCGGCGCGGCACGATAAAGCCGGTGACGCGCACCATGTCGGAGAAACAGGCATTGGTGGATTTGGTCACGATCACCAGCGCCTGGCCCGGCGTTTCCTTTTCTTCCGCGCGCGGACGGTGCTCGAACCAGTAATAGCCGACGGCCACAACGGCAACGAAGGCCACCCCGAGCGCGGGTTTGAAGTATTCGGAGAATTTCATTGCCGGATCAATCCAGACTGGAAGTCAAATCAAACAGGGCGCATTGGCTGGCCGAAGGCCTGCGATCTCGCCCAAAACGAATACGTCCCGCATTTGTGCTGCGGGACGTATTGTAGCCGGAAACTATTGCTCGGCGCCACGCCCTTACTTGGCGTTCGACGCCGTGGCCTTGTTTTCCATGTTCACGACCTGAACGCGGCGGTTCACTTCCGCCAGCGGCTGGCTCGGATCCTTGAGCTTGCTCTTGCCATATCCGACGGTGACGAGATCGGTGCCGTTGATGCCGTATTTGTCGACGAGATAGCGCTTGATGGAGTCGGCGCGGCGCTCGGAGAGATCCTGATTATAGGCTTCGCCGCCGGCCGCATCGGTGTGGCCTGCGACCACAAAGGTCGAGCCCTTGAGGTCGTTGTTGGTAAGCGCGCGGCCGAGCGCCTGAACCGATGGCAGCGACTTCGCGCTGATATCGGCTGAGTTGTAGTCGAAGTTGATTTCCAGATCGATCTTCGGCTTGTCCTTGACGATGGTGGCGATTTCCTCGCGCTCGGCGATGGAAAGCGAACGCGTGGAGCGACCGCGGAATTTCTGAACCAATTTGCCCTCGGCGGCGGCTGCAGTCGGGTCGACGGTCTGCTGCGGACCGACCGAAAGGCCACGGGTCAGCGGCTTCTTTTCGGGTACCAGCGCGCGAATGATCTGGTCCTCTGTGACGTTCCTGTCCTGGGCGAGCGCACTCCCCGCACCCAAGGAAACGGCGCCGAGCGCTGCAACCGAGACGATTGCGGTTAGGGTTTTCGTTGCTGAGAAAGTTGCCATTGCCAGTCCCCCTCCTGCGGGCTTCCCACGCGGTTCTAAGGTCATCCAAATGAGCTGCCGGACCCCTTTGGTTGGGCCGGCTGGTTTTCTTTAGTCTGGGCGCCCGCCGCAGGGTTCGAGGCGTCGCCAGCCTTCTACCTAAAAAATCGTCACTGCACCCCGTAATCGGCGAATTCCTTGACGATATTGGGGTCCATCGCCTTCGCATTGTTAATATCGAGATCACCTTCCGAAATCGAGCCGTTGCGCTTCTTGGCAAGGCCGCGGCCGTACAGCGATGACGTCAATCTCGGGTTGATCTTGAGGGCCGCGTCGAAATCAGCAATTGCATTTTTGTTCTGGCCGCTTTTCAGATTGACGAGGCCGCGGCTGTCGAGCGCGTCGACGAAATTCGGCCGCAGCCGCAACGCCTCGTTGCAATCCTTCAGCGCTGCCTGCAGGTCCCCGATCACCGTGCGGGCCCAGCAGCGGTTGTTGTAAGCTTCCACATCCTTCGGATTCAGCCGCAGCGAATTGTTGAAGTCCTTGATGGCGAGCTCGTAGGCGCCCTTGCTCGCATAGACCTGTCCGCGCCGGTACAGCGCGGCGGCATCGTCCGGATTGTCGTTGAGCCTGGTGGTCAGGTTCTTGATGGTCGGGTCGTCGGCCAGCGCAACCGCAGTCGGGCTGGGGCTCTCGGCCGGCTTGGCCGCCGGCGGAGGCGGAGGAATCGCGGCTTCAACCGGCTTCGACGGCGCCGGAGGAGGCGGTGGCGGAGCAGGCGCGGCCACCTGGGGCGCGGCAGGTGCGGGGGCAGGGGGAGGAGCGGGGGCAGGTGCGGGAGTCGTTGGCGCTGCGGCCACCGGAGCCGGCGGCGGGCTCGCCGGCCGCGGACCGCCGCTGGGAATAAAGGAGAAATCCTCGGCCAGCGACGACGAGATCCACGGCACCTGCTCCTGGCGCGAGGCGCGGGTGACGCCGACGCGGGTGCGGTTCAGCGTTTCCTCCGCCATCAAATCGGGGGTGCGGATTTCCTTGAGCAGCTCCTTCACAAACAGGCTGCGGTCGCTGCCATTGTCGGAAACCACCGACGAGAGCGCGGCCGAATACATCACCAGCGTGCCGTTCGGCGCGATAACCGGCGCAAGGCCGGCGGAAAAGCTGCGGAACCGGCGCTCGAACGGATTGCGCCTGCTGGCGTCGATCAGCGCGATCTTGACGCCCGCGCCGCGGCTGTTGATCTCCCCCAGCACGGTTTCGAGGCTGAAACCGTCGCGGCGAACGTCGGCCTCGGTCCAGATCTGCGCATCGACGGGGATCATGTAGCTCTGGCGGCTCGACTGCACGCCAAAGCCCGAAAAGAAGATCAGCGCGACCGAGCCGGGCTTGACCTTGCCGTACAGCCGCTCGAAGGCGCGGCGCATCTGCTCCCCGGTCAGGTTCTCGCCGATATCGACATTGAAGCCGTCGCGCTTGAGCTCTTCGGCGATGTCGCGCGCGTCGTTGATCGGCTCCTTCAGGGGCGCCTCGGCGTCCGGATATTTCGCGTTGCCGATCACCAGCGCATACCGTTCGCCGGCTGCGAGCGACGGGGCTACCGACGCGACCGCAAAAATCAGGGAAAGGAGCAATACAAGGCGGGTTTTCATATTGACGGCAATCCAGCCAAAATGGCGCCGATACCAGCTTGCGCCGCGGCGACCTTACTCTACGCACTCTGCATTATCAAACCGCGCGCACATCCCGTCAACTGCTTGCGATCTCGTCACTAATTGCGACAATTAACCGCGACCGCACCGCATGGATGAAGGGGAATAAACGATGTTGACGGGCGGCAACACTTCGGCGCGCGGACTTGGTCCGTGCAATCGGTTCCCGATCTGCTGGACGACCCTTTCGTCCGTACCCGGCTGCGTCGAACCGCGGGTGACGACCACCATGGAAATGTGACCCCTCTCACATAATGCTCTGCAATGCCACGCGGTCGTCATTCGCGCACCGCGTTTGACCTTTGTAGGTGACAATGGCTTGCTGCCAGCATCGGCCAAGTTCAGCACAAAAGAAAAGTGACACCGATGGGAAACGCCTACGAGATCTACGCCCTGCGCTATGCGACGATGTCGCCCCGCACCCCCCATTTGAATTTTCTGATCCCCGATCCGCACGAAACCACGGCGCAGGATCTGGATTACTTCGTCTGGCTGATTAGAGGGGGCCGGCCGCGACATCCTGGTCGACACCGGCTTCAACGCCGAGGAGGCGAAGGCGCGTTCGCGCAAACTCACGCTCAATCCGGTTGACGCGCTGGCCGATTTTGGTGTCGCCGCCGATACGATTCGTGACGTGATCGTCACCCATCTGCATTACGACCACGCCGGCAATCTCGACCGATTCCCCAATGCTCGGTTTCATCTGCAGGACCGCGAGATGAGCTACGCGACCGGGCGCTGCATGTGCAACGGCATGCTACGGCATCCGTTTTCGGTCGAGCACGTCACCACGATGGTGCGCCACGTCTATGGCGAGCGCGTCACCTTTCATTCCGGCGACGGCGAGATCGCTCCCGGCGTGACGGTGCATCGCGTCGGCGGCCATTCCGATGGGTTGCAGGTGGTGCGCGTGGAAACCGCGCGCGGACCGGTGGTGCTGGCGTCGGACGCCTCGCATTACTACGCCAATTTGCACAAGCGCAGCCCGTTTCCGATCGTCTACAATGTCGGCGACATGGCGCAGGGCTGGGAAATCGTCGAGCGGCTGGCCGGCCATCCCGACCGTTTCATTCCCGGCCACGATCCGATCGTGAGCGAGATCTATCCGCGCGCCAGCGACAAGGTCGATGCGTTCGCGCTGCACCTGGCGCCATCGCGTTCCTTTGCAAAATAGGCTCAAGAAAAACAATGTTGGAATGCAACACGATCGGCTTCATCGGCCTCGGCGTGATGGGCGAGCCGATCTGCCGCAATCTCGTGAAGAAGACCGGCAAGCGCGTGATCGCGTTCGATCTTGCGGCCGAGCCGCTGGCGCGGCTGCATGCCGAGGGCGCGGAGGCCGCAGGCTCCGTCGCCGACGTCGTCAGGCAAGGCGACTTGCTGTTCCTCTGCCTGCCCAGTGCCAAGCATGTGCGCGCGGTGTTCGAGGGCGACGGCATCTTGAAGAATATCCGCAGCCGCCAGGTCGTCATCGATCTCGGTACGTCGTCAGTCGGCCAAACCCGTGAGTTTGCCAAGCTGCTGCAGGCCAAGGGTGCATCCTGGGCCGACGCGCCGATCGCGCGCACGCGCCAGGCGGCGCAGGACGGCACGCTCAGCGTGATGGTTGGCGCGACGCCCGCGCTTTATGCGGATATCGAGCCACTGATCCGTTGCTTTGCCACTGATGTCACCCATTGCGGCGACGTTGGCGCGGGGCAGGTGACGAAGATTCTCAACAACATGGTGCTGTTCGAAACCGTCAACGCGCTCGCCGAAGCGGTCGCTGTCGCGAAGCATAATGGTGTCGAGCCAAAGCTGTTGCTCGATACGCTATCCAAGGGCTCGGCCGACAGTTTTGCGCTGCGCAATCACGGCATGAAGGCGATCGTGCCGGGCAATTTTCCGGAGCGCGCGTTCTCGACCGAATATGCACTGAAGGATCTTTCCTATGCGCTGGAGCTCGCGGCCGATGTGGGATTGAAAATCCGCGGTGCGGAGCTGGTCGGCACGGTGTTGCAGGAAGCGATTGATGCCGGCTCGGGGGACAATTACTTTCCGGTGATCGCGAAACATATTGGCGGCCGCTAATCGGAGACGATCATGATTCAACGCTTTGCCGGGCTTACACCAACCCGCAGCCGCGCCGTCGCGCACGATGATCTGGTGTTCACGGTGGCTGTCGCGCCCGATCCGGTCACCCCGTCGATGTACGAGCAGAGCGTAAAGGCGCTCGCCCGGATCGACGAAAGCCTCGCATTGTGCGGGACGGACAAGAGCAAGATTCTCTCGGCCATCGTCTACATCGCCGACATCAAGCGGAAGGGCGAGATGAACCGTGCCTGGGATGAATGGGTCGATACCAAAAATCCGCCAATGCGCGCCTGCATCGGCGTCGATCTCGAGCCGCCGCATATCGTGGAGATCGTGGTGACAGCCGTGAAGTGAGCCGCAGCTATCTCCCCGTCATTGCGAGGAGCGCAGCGACGAAGCAATCCATTTCTCCACTTGCGGCGCGATGGATTGCTTCGCTTCGCTCGCAATGACGTGGAGAGGGCGGTTTCAATACGCCTCCTTCGCGTCAGCCTCTTCGCTGGTCTGCACCAGGTCGAGGCTTGCCTCGACCTTCCCCAGCAGTCGCGCGAAATCCTTGCGCTCCTGCGCGGACAGGCAGGAGAGAATCTCCTGTTCCCTGCGCAGCAGCCGCGGGATCAATTCTTCGTAGAGTGCTTCGCCCTTGTGCGTCAGACGCAGGCGGAATTCGCGGCGGTCGTCCTCGTTCTCGACGCGCTCGACGATCTGCCGCTTCATCAGCGAGGTGACCGCGCGACTGATGGTGGATTTGTGGGTGCGGGTGCAGTGGGCGATGTATTGCGCGCTGCAGGCATCGTGGCGGAAGCCGAGCGTCGCCAGCACGCGCCATTCCGGAATATCGAGCCCATAGCGCTCCGCATATTCGGCCGAGAGTGCGGAGCTGACTTCCGCCGCCAGCCGGTTGAGCCGGAACGGCACGAACTTGAACAGGTCCAGCCGTGCGGCCCTTTTCGGCGCGCTCTCTTCCCGCGGACCGGCCGCCATTTCGCCTGACATCGCTTTTGGCAAGAATCGCCTCGATTTGAGTTGACGCCGGCCCCGGCCGGGGGTTTAAGATAGTTGCAGATGCGACTAATTTAGCAGGGTTGCAGGTCGCTAGCTATAGCGTTTTCGAGCGAAGCATGCCCTCGGACGTGATCCGGGGGTGGATACCGGTTCGCGTGAAGAAAACGCGTCGACACAAGATCTCTGGTCACGGGGTTGACCCGCATGGCGCTGACTAAGACCCAATTCGGCTATCGTCGCCACTCCGACCAGGATCGTGCGGGTGCGAACGTGGCCGAGCACGCGATCGTCGTGGTCGGCGCAGGTCCGGTAGGGTTGTCGCTGGCGATCGATCTGGCGCAGCGCGGGCAAGCGGTCGTGCTGCTCGACGACGCTGACCGGATCGGCGAGGGCTCGCGGGCGATCTGCTTCTCCAAGCGCTCGCTCGAATTCTGGGACCGGCTCGGCATCGGCCAGCGCATGGTCGACAAGGGCGTGGTGTGGAGCGTCGGCAAGATCTTTCACGGCGACTCCCAGCTCTATCAGTTCAACCTGCTGCCCGAGGAGGGCCACAAGCGGCCCGCCTTCATCAACCTGCAGCAATTCTACGCCGAGGCCTATCTGGTCGATCGTGTCGAGGAACTCCCCGAGATCGATCTGCGCTGGCGCAACAAGGTGACCGGGCTCGAGCCGCGCAACGACCATGTGGTGTTGACGATCCAGACGCCGGACGGCCCCTATCGGCTGGCGGCGCAATATGTCGTCGGCTGCGACGGCGCCCGATCCTCGCTACGGCAAATGGTGGGAGCGGAGTTTGCGGGTCAGGTGTTCGAAGACCAGTTCCTGATCGCCGACGTCAAGATGACCGCGGCATTTCCGACCGAACGCTGGTTCTGGTTCGATCCGCCGTTCCACGCCGGGCGCTCCGCGCTCCTGCACAAGCAGCCCGATGATATCTGGCGGATCGACCTGCAGCTCAATCGTTTTGCCGATCCAGCGGTAGAAAAGCTGCCGGAGAACGTGCGGCCACGCATCGCCCGCATGCTCGGTCACGACAAGTTCGATTTCGAATGGATCTCGCTCTACAAATTCCAGTGCCGGCGGATGAACAAGTTCGTCCATGGCCGGGTGATCTTTGCCGGCGACGCCGCGCATCAGGTCTCGCCGTTCGGCGCGCGCGGCGCCAATTCCGGGCTCGAGGATGCCGAGAACCTGGCGTGGAAGCTCGATCGCGTGCTGAAGGGCATCTCACCCGAGGCGCTGCTCGAGAGCTATCATATCGAGCGCAGCGCCGCGGCCGACGAGAATATCCGCGAATCCACCCGTTCGACCGATTTCATGGCGCCCAACTCCCACCAGGAGGCGCGGCTGCGCAAGGCGGTGCTATCGCTCGCCAGGGAAACCGAGTTCGGCAAGCGCATGGTGAATGCGGGGCGTCTCTCGACGCCCTCGATCTACGAAACGCCGCTTTCGACCGCCGATAGCGATTCCTGGCGCGGCGGCCCGCGTCCCGGCGCGTCGATGCCGGATGCGCCCGTTGCAGGCCGGAGCGGCGAACCGATGTATCTCACCGATGCTTTCATCGGGGCGGGAACGGGGTTCACGCTGCTGGAGTTTAGCAATGGTGCTGCGCCGGAGCTGCCGGAAGGATTGGGCACTATCCAGGTCGGCGGCCGGGGTGGCCTTGCCGATTCTGCTGGTCTTGCCGCCAGTCGCTACGACGCCGAGCCCGGCACGACCTATCTGTTGCGTCCCGATGGCTACGTCGCGGCGCGCTTTCGGCATCCGACCCGGGCGACACTCGACGCCGCGCTCGCGCGTGCCGCCGGCCACACCTGAGGTTTCGTCATGGCGCTATCGACCAGCTCGAACTTTGCCAAGCCTGATGACGCGTTCCGCGCCATCGTCGAGGCGCATCGTGGACTGAACGACGAGCAAAGCGCCGATCTCGATGCGGCACTGGTTCTCATCCTCGCCAATCACATCGGCGACCTCGATGTGCTGAAGGAGGCGATTGCGCTCGCCGCTCGGCGGATGCTCGATGCGAGCCAGCAGCAACAGCAGCAGCAACAGCAATAGTAATTCGCGTCTCAAACGAAGTCAGGAATCGAATTGATGGCTAAAGGTTTTGCGTCCACCACCGATCTGGCGGAGAAGAAGATCACCTTTTCCGAAATCGGCACCGATCTTTACGCGTTCACCGCCGAGGGAGACCCGAATTCCGCGATCATCGTTGGCGACGACGGCTGCCTGGTGTTCGATGCCCAGGCGACGCCGGCGATGGCCAACAAGGTGATCGAGCGGGTACGCACCGTCACCGACAAGCCGATCAAGTATGTCGTGCTGTCGCATTATCACGCCGTCCGCGTGCTCGGCGCCTCCGCCTACAAGGCGCAGGGCATCGTGGCGTCGGCCGAAACCTACCGGCTGATCGAGGAGCGCGGCCAGCAGGATTGGGATTCCGAATACGGCCGTTTTCCCCGCCTGTTTCAGGATGCGCAGAGCATTCCCGGGCTGACCTGGCCGACGCTGACCTTTGAAGGCGAGATGTCGATTTACTTGGGAAAACGCGAGGTGCGCTTGATGCAGCTCGGCGCCGGGCATACGTCGGGCGATATCGTGGCCTGGGTGCCGGATGCCGAGGTGATGTTCTCCGGCGACCTCATCGAATATCACTCGGCCTGCTATTGCGGCGATGCGCATTTGCGTGAATGGCCGATGACGCTGAATGAAATTCGCGCCTTCAATCCGAAGGCGATCGCGCCGGGCCGTGGCGACGCGCTGAAGGGACTTTCAACCGGGCGCGACGCGATCGCGATGACGCGCGACTTCGTCACGACGCTCTATGGCGCCGCGGAAAGCTCGGTGGCCAGGGGCCGAACGCTGAAAGAGACCTTTGCCGCGACGCGCGAGGTGATGGATCCAAAATTTTCCAGCTTCGCCATTTACGAGCACTGCCTGCCGTTCAACGTCTCGCGCGCGTTCGACGAGGCTTCGGGAATAGATGATCCCGTGATCTGGACCGACAAGCGCGACCAGGAAATGTGGGCCGCCCTGCAAGGAGGAGGATAGACCATGAATATCAATACCTCGCCTGATCAGATCGTTCGCAGCAGCGCACAACTGACGCCGGGCTATATGTCCGGTTTCGGCAACAGCTTTGAGACCGAGGCGCTGCCCGGTGCGCTGCCGATGGGGCGCAATTCGCCGCAGCGCTGCGCTTACGGGCTCTACGCCGAACAGCTCTCCGGCTCGCCCTTCACCGCGCCGCGCGGCAGCAATGAGCGCTCCTGGCTCTATCGCATCCGCCCGTCGGTGAAGCATTCGGGCCGCTTTGCGAAAGTTGATGCCGGACTGTGGCGCACCGCGCCGTGCCACGAATATGACTTGCCGATCGCGCAACTGCGCTGGGATCCGGCCCCGATCCCAAAGGAAGACAAGACTTTCCTGCAGGGCGTGCAGACCATGACGACGGCGGGCGACGCCAATACGCAGGCCGGCATGGCCGCGCACGTCTATCTCATCACCAAGTCAATGGTCGATCAGCATTTCTACAATGCCGATGGCGAGATGATGTTCGTGGCGCAGCAGGGCAATTTGCGCCTCGTCACCGAGTTCGGCCGTATCGATATCGAGCCGGGCGAGATTGCGGTGATCCCGCGCGGCGTGAAATTCCGGGTGGAGATTCCGAATGGACCTGCGCGCGGCTATCTCTGCGAGAATTACGGCGGCGCGTTCACGCTGCCGGAACGCGGGCCGATCGGCGCCAATTGCCTTGCCAATTCGCGCGACTTCCTGACGCCGGTCGCAAGCTATGAGGACAAGGACACGCCGACCGAACTGTATGTGAAATGGGGCGGCTCGCTGTTCAAGACGACGCTGCCGCATTCGCCGATCGACGTGGTGGCGTGGCACGGCAACTACGCGCCGTACAAGTACGACCTGCGCACCTTCTCGCCGGTCGGCGCCATCGGCTTCGACCATCCCGACCCCTCGATCTTCACGGTGCTGACCTCGCCGTCGGAAACGGCCGGCACCGCGAACATCGATTTCGTGATTTTCCCGGAGCGCTGGGCGGTCGCTGAAAACACCTTCCGCCCGCCCTGGTATCACATGAACATCATGAGTGAGTTCATGGGGCTGATCTATGGCGTCTACGACGCCAAGCCGCAGGGCTTTGTTCCGGGCGGCATCAGCTTGCACAACTGCATGCTGCCGCACGGCCCCGACCGCGAGGCCTTCGACCACGCCAGCAATGGCGAGTTGAAGCCGGTAAAGCTGACGGGCACCATGGCCTTCATGTTCGAAACGCGCTTCCCGCAGCGGGTGACGCAGCACGCGGCGACGTCGGCGACCTTGCAGGACGACTACGCCGATTGCTGGAAGGGCCTTGAGAAGCGGTTCGATCCGAACAAGCCGTGACCTTTACCCTCCCCTGGAGGGGGAGGGTCGGCTCGCATGAGCGCAGCGAAATGCGAGACGGGGTGGGGTGATCTCTCCACTCGGGCACCGTCGGACGTGGAGAGACCGTCACCCCACCCCGCCGCTCATTTCATGAGCGTCGACCCTCCCCCTCCAGGGGAGGGTGAAAGAACCAGCCTTAGCGATATTCGGGAAAGCCATGCCCCACCCCAACGATCCCAAACTCCGCTCCTTCATCGACGTCGCGCCCACTTCCCATTTCCCGATCCAGAATCTCCCTTACGGCGTGTTCTCCGCCAAGGACGGGCTCGCCCCGCGGGTCGGCGTCGCGATCGGCGACTACGTGCTCGATCTCTGGCAACTCGCGCAGGACTGCCGCTTCGATCTCGTCGAGCCGGCGGTGTTCGCCGCGCCGCAGCTCAATGGGTTCATGGCGCTGGGGCCAAAGGTCTGGTCGAGCACGCGGGCGCGCATCAGCGAACTCTTACGGCACGACTATCCCGAGCTGCGCGACAACGAAGCCTTGCGCAAGCGTGCGCTGGTGCCGATGGCGGACGTGAAGTTGCACATGCCGTTCGCCGTCTCCGGCTACACCGATTTCTATTCGTCCAAGGAGCACGCCACCAATGTCGGCGTGATGTTCCGCGGCAAGGACAATGCGCTGCAGCCGAACTGGCTGCACATGCCGATCGGCTACAACGGCCGCGCGTCCACGGTTGTCGTCAGCGGCACGCCGGTGCGCCGGCCGCGCGGCCAGTTGAAGCCGCCGACGGCCGACATGCCGAGCTTTGGGCCATGCAAGCGGCTCGATTTCGAGTTGGAGATGGGCGTCGTGGTCGGCCAGCCGTCGCTGATGGGCGAGATGATTAACGAGAAGCAGGCCGAAGAGATGATCTTCGGCTTTGTGATCCTGAACGACTGGAGCGCGCGCGATATTCAGCAGTGGGAATATGTCCCGCTCGGCCCGTTCCAGGCCAAGGTGTTCGCGACCTCGATCAGCCCGTGGGTGGTGACGCGCGAGGCGCTGGAGCCGTTCCGCCTCAACGGCCCCGTGCAGGATCCGAAGCCGCTGCCATACTTGCAGCAGACGCAGCCGAACAATTACGACATGGCGCTGGAGGTGGACTTGCGCGCCGCGCCGATGAACACGCCGAAAAATATCAGCCGCACCAATTTCAAGTACATGTACTGGTCGTCGGTGCAGCAGCTCGTGCACCATGCGTCTTGCGGCTGCGCCATGAATGTCGGCGATCTCTTAGGGTCCGGCACTATCTCCGGCCCGGAAAAGGATCAGCGCGGCAGTCTGCTAGAGATAAGCTGGAACGGCACCGAGCCGGTCGAACTGGCCGAGGGCGTGAAGCGTTCGTTCCTGGAGGATGGCGACTCGCTCGTGCTGCGCGGCTGGTGCCAGGGCAATGGCTACCGCGTTGGGTTCGGCGAGGTCGAGGGGACGATTTTGGCGGCGGGGTAGGGGTTCCGTCATTCCGGGATGGTCCGCAGGACCAGACCCGGAATCTCGAGATTCCGGGTTCGATGCTTCGCATCGCCCCGGAATGACGGTGGAGAACTTCACCGCTCCTGCGGCGGAATATCCCGAAGCTTCGCCGAATGCGCGGCAACGTCCTCGACGCTGTACTTCAAATGCACCCGCTTGTCCGACGGCGGCTGCTTCACGACGCATACGCCCGGCCGTCGCTCGGTCGCGGGCCGGATCGGCCGCCGCTCAAAACCGCCGCCGCAGTTCGGGCAGACATTATGCAGCTTGGTCTCGACGCAATCCGCGCAGAACGTGCATTCGTAGGAACAGATCCGCGCGTCGATCGCATTCGGCGGCAGGTCCTTGTCGCAGTATTCGCAGTTCGGTCGGAGTTGCAGCGCCATGCGTGGTCTCGTGGGGTGATTCTTAAGATCATCGCAAATGGGATCGGGAACGCGAATGACTAATTTCCCTCGATTTGGGCCATGCGGCCCCGGTGCCTCATCGAACCGCTTCACTTCAACGGCAACCTCGCGCTCTCCTTCAGCCGGTCCAGCACGACCGACGAGCGCACATGCGCGACGCTCTGATGCGGCATCAGCACGTTGTTGACGAGATCGGAGAGGTCCTTGAGGTCGCGCAGCACCACTTTCAGCACGTAGTCGGCGTCGCCCGTGAGCGAATAGGCCTCCTGGATGTCGTCGACGCGATTGACCAGGGCGCGGAATTTCTTGGCGTTGTCGGGCGAATGCGTCGCCAGCGTGATGTGGACGAAGGCGATCAGGTTGAAGCCGAGCGCCTCGCCGGCGAGGTCGGCGTGGTAGCCGGCGATCACCTTTTCCTCCTCGAGCCGCATCCGCCGCCGCGAGCATTGCGAGGCGGACAGGCCGACCAGGTCGGCGAGTTGCTGGTTGGTCAGCCGGCCGTCATCCTGTAGCGCGGCCAGCATTTTGAGGTCGAAGGCATCTGTCGATATCATGCGCAGATCACCGATTCTATGCACGGTTCATGCGTCACGGTAGCCCAACGCGGGACTATTTGCATGCACTTTGCGTCCGTTTCGCCCGATATTGATCCAGATCAATTTACGGGAGTTTAGCCATGGGTCCGTTTCCGCATGACGCGCCGGCCGCCACCATCAGCGCCGACAACCCGATGGGCACCGACGGCTTCGAGTTCGTCGAGTATGCGCATCCGAACCCGGAAGAGCTGCACGCGCTGTTCAAGCTGATGGGCTATGCGCCTGTCGCTCGCCACAAGACCAAGAAGATCACGGTCTATCGCCAGGGTGACATCAATTATCTCGTCAACGAGGAGCCAGGCACTCATGGCCATGGCTTCGTCGCCGCGCATGGGCCTTGCGCGCCGTCGATGGCGTTTCGCGTGGTCGACGCCAAGCAGGCCTACGAGCGCGCGCTCTCGCTCGGCGCGGAGCCGGCCGATGTTTCGTCCGCTCAGAAGACGCTCGACGTTCCCGCCATCAAGGGCATCGGTGGCAGCCTGCTCTATTTCGTCGATCGTTACGGCGCCAAGGGATCGGCCTTTGATCTGGAGTTCGAATGGCTTGATACCCGCGATCCTCGGCCCGCCGGCGCCGGGCTCTATTACATCGATCACCTCACCCACAACGTCCATCGCGGCCGCATGGATGTCTGGACCGGCTTCTACGAAAAACTGTTCAACTTCCGCCAGATCCGTTTCTTCGACATCGAGGGCCGGGCGTCAGGCCTGTTCTCGCGTGCGCTGACCAGCCCGGACGGCAAGATCCGGATCCCGATCAACGAGGATGCCGGTGACTCCGGACAGATCGAGGAATATCTCAACATCTATCGCGGCGAGGGCATCCAGCACATCGCCTGTGGCGCGCGGGATATCTACCGTACCGTCGAGACGCTGCGTGAGGCGGGACTACCATTCATGCCGTCGCCGCCGGATACCTATTTCGAGAAGATCGACGCGCGCCTGCCGCGGCACGGTGAGGACGTCGCGCGGCTGCAGCGCGACGGCATTCTCATTGACGGCGAGGGCGTGGTCGATGGTGGCCACACCAAGGTGCTGCTGCAGATATTTTCCGCTAACGCGATCGGGCCGATCTTCTTCGAGTTCATCCAGCGCAAGGGCGATGACGGCTTTGGCGAGGGTAACTTCAAGGCGCTGTTCGAATCGATCGAGGAAGATCAGATTCGGCGAGGTGTGTTGAAAGTGAATGACGCGGCGTAGTTCCTCACGCCGTCATTCCGGGGCGATGCGCAGCATCGAACCCGGAATCTCGACGTCGTAACCTCTGGATTCCGGGTTCGCTCGCTCCGCGAGCGCCCCGGAATGACAGGCTACCGCTTCCACGCGCGCGTCAGCTCCGACAGTTCCGCCTTCTCCGCATCCCGGATCGCCGACGGCGTGCGCGAGAAGCGTGGCGCGGGCGCCGGCTGCGTCACGCCATGACGCTCGACG